>DASTFH010000055.1:0-21838 GCA_035708725.1 Gemmatimonadales bacterium
CGGGCGTCTCGCAATGACATTCGTGATTAGGTGGTCTCGGCCCTTCGCTCAGCGTGACACGTCGACCGTCGACCGTTGACCGTCGACCACCGCCCGCCTGTCCGTCCTGTCCGCCCTGTCCGCCTACCGATACCCCTGCGCCTGCAGCTGGAACAGGTCCGCGTACACCCCGCCCGCCGCCACCAGCGCATCATGGGTGCCTTCCTCGATCAACTGACCCGCCTGGAGCACCAGGATCCGGTCGGCCATGCGCACTGTGGAAAATCGGTGGGAGATGAGCACCGCCATCTTGTCCTTCGTCAGCTCCGAGAACCGCAGGAACACTTCATACTCCGCCCGCGCGTCGAGCGCCGCCGTCGGCTCGTCCAGCACCAGCAGCTGGGCATCGCGCATGTAGGCGCGCGCCAGCGCCACCTTCTGCCACTCTCCGCCGGACAGGTCGGCACCGCCTTCGAACCGGCGACCCAGCATCCGCTCATATCCGCCCACGCGCGCCGCCACCGAGTCGGCAAGACTCCGGCGCGCCGCGTCCTGGATCAGCGCCTGGTCGTCCAGCCGGTTGATGTCGCCCACCGCCACGTTCTCGCCCAGCATGAAGTCGTAGCGCACGAAGTCCTGGAAGATCACGCCGGCGTTCCGCCGGAGGCTCTCGACGTCATACTCCCTGAGATCCACGCCATCGAGCAGGATGCGGCCTTCTGTCGGGTCATAGAGCCGCACCAGCAGCTTGGCGAGCGTGGTCTTGCCGGCGCCGTTCTCGCCCACCAACGCCAGCCGCTCACCGGGCGCGAGCGTGAACGAGAGCCCCCGCACCGCCCAGCGCTCCTGCCCCGCATAGCGAAAGCCCACGTTGTCGAACACGAACCCGGTGCGAATGGGCATGGGCACCGGACGTGGGCTCTCGGGCATCCGCATCCGGGGCACGATCTCGAAAAAGCCGAAGAGATCATCGAGATAGAGACTCTGCTCGTACACCTGCGCCAGCGCCAGCAGCACCCGTTGGAGCAGGTCCCGGCTCTGTCGGAAGCTCGCGGCCAGGAATGTCAGCGTGCCGATCGTGATGATGCCGGCCGGCGAGTGGTACTGAATGACCGCGAGATAGATGATGATGGCGTAGGCGGCGTAGTAGCCGAGGGTGCCAAGGGCGTTGAGCGCGACAGAGACCGAGCTGCGCTTGATGGAGAGCCGCCGGTTGGCCTCGTAGAATTCCCGGGACAGCTTGTCATAGCGCCCCACGAAGAACTCCGAAAGGCCAAACAGCTTGAGTTCCTTGGCGGAGATATCGCTCGCGCCGATGTAGCGGAGGTAGTCGAGCTGGCGGCGCTGGGGCGTCCAGGAAAACACCAGCGAGTACCCAAGCGAGGCGTAGTGGGTCTCGCCAAGAAATGACGGAAGCACCGCGATCAGGAGGAGGAGCAGCAGCCAGGGCACATAGATCGCCACCGCCGCCGTGATCGACGCGAGCGTCACGAGATCCTGCACGGTGCCCAGGAGCAACGTCACTAGTGCCAGCCGCCCCACCGTCTGGCGCCGGGCCCGCTCCAGCCGGTCGTAGATGTCGGCATCTTCCAGCTGCTCAAGGTCCAGCTGCGCCGCATGGCGCATGAGCCGGACGCTTGTCTCATTGGCAAAGAGATCGCCCAGCAGGCTCTCGAGCAGGGAGCTGGTGCGGCTGGCCACGGTGGCGAGGAGTGCCAGCCCGAATTCTCCGGCCAGGAGCAGCGCCAGGTAATGCCAGTCGGCGGGCACGCCGGCGGCGCGGCCCTCGACGGCCGCCACCACGCCATCCACGATCAGCTTCCCGATCCACAGCATCCCGATCGGGATGGCGCCGCCGAGGAGGCGGAGGATGATCACCCCGACGGCGTAGCGCGGCGCGGTCTGCCACACCAGCTTCAGAAGGCGAGGCACATGGCGCATGGCCTGGAAGCGGCCGCGCCAGGTCTCCGGGCGGTTGCCGGGCTGCATCCGCCCTGCTCGCCCAAGCGGAATCGTCATGAGGGAATCCTAACGCCTACCCGGGAGTCGGCATGTCGGGAACCTTGCAGGACCTGGCCACCAATCTGCTCCAGTTCGGCACCGGCACCGATCACGTCTCGCTGGCCGAGAAGATCCTGCGGCCCATCGTCGTGTATGTGCTCCTCGTGATGGCGCTGAAGTTCATGGGCAAGCGGGTGCTGGCCCAGATGAACGCGTTCGACCTCGTGGTGCTGCTGGTCATTTCCAACACGGTGCAGAACGCGATCATCGGCAACGATACCTCGCTCTCGGGGGGACTCATCGGCGGGGCGGCGCTGCTGGTTACCAACGCGCTGCTGGTGCGACTCCTCTGGCGGAGCCCGGACCAGCCGCTCCGGGGCGAGGGGAGCGAGGTCAACCTCTGGCAGTTCGGGCAGCCCGACAAGAAAAACCTGAATCGCTACCACATTCCCATTCCGGAACTGACCGTCACCGCCCATGAGCGCGGGTTCGATTCGCTCGAGCAGGTGGAGAAGGTGAGCCTCGCACCGAACGGCACGCTCACGTTCGTCGGCAGGGAGAGCGACTCCGAGGCAGGCCGCCACCGGGAGCTGATGCGGCGGCTGGAGTCCATGGAGCGCGAGCTCTCGGCCCTCATCCGCCGGGATCCCGGCGCATCCGCCGCGGCAACGCACTAATTTGCAGGAATGAATCCACCGGAAGTCGCTCTCGTCACGGGCGCCACCGAAGGCATCGGCCGCGCCATCGCACTGGCCCTCGCGGGCGCCGGCTACCGCGTGGGGGTGTGCTCCCGCACCGGAAGCAAGGTGGACGCGCTCGTCGCGGCACTCCGCGCGTCCGGCGCCGAGGCGTCGGGCCGCCGAGCCGACGTCTCCAATCCCGAAGATGTCGACGCGCTGGTGAGCCGGGTAGAACGCGACCTGGGTCCCGTGGATGTCCTGGTCAACAACGCCGGCATCATGAAAATCCGCCCCATCGCCGAACTGACACTTGACGACTGGGACGCGACCATGGCCACCAACGTGCGCGGCCTCTTCATCGCCACCCAGGCGGTGCTGCCCGGCATGCGGCAGCGACGTCACGGGGCCATCGTCAACATCGCGAGTCTCGCCGGCAAGAACGGCTTCGTGGGCGGCGTCGCCTACACCGCGTCCAAGCACGCCGTGCTTGGCTTCGCCAAGTCGCTCATGCTGGAAGTGCGGAAGGACGATATCCGGGTCATCACCATCTGCCCCGGCAGCGTGGACACCCGGCTCCTGCAGAAGGAGCCCACGATGTATGGCGAGAACCGGAAGATCATGGCACCGGAAGACGTGGCGGACGTCGTCCTGGCCACCTTGGCACTGCCGGCCCGCGCGCTGGTGAGCGAACTCGACCTCCGACCCACCAATCCGTGAGTGGAGCAGTCCCGACAATCAGCATCACCCACTGCCTCTGCCGGCGCACCAGCTTCAGCGACCTGCTGCCCCTGGCGCGTGCGAGCCACTGGAGCCTGGAAACACTGATGGCGGAAACCGGCTGCGGGAGGCAGTGCGGCCTCTGCCGTCCCTATCTTCGGCGGATGCTCGAGACCGGCGAGACCGTCTTCCATGAACTCCTGACCGAGCGCCCATGAGCGATCGCACGCTCGTCGACTGGCTTCGCACGCTCCGCCCGCTGCTGACGCTCACCGTGGCGCTCTGGCTCGCGGCCCTGCTTGCGGCGTTCAACGCGCGCGATGGCATCACCCTGCTGTTCGTCATTTCCGCCGTGGCGGTGACGGTCATTGCGCTGCGGCGCGGCCAACAGCTCGCCGAGCGCCAGCACCATGCCCTGCGCGCGGCGCTGGCATCGTCGGACGCGCGGAATCGCGAGCTCGAGCGCCTGCGCCAGATCGGCGAGACCCTGCTGTCCAACCGCACGCTCGGTGACCTCCAGCAGGAGGTGGCCTTCGCCGCGGCGGACCTGCTCGAAGCCGAGAGCGGGGCGGTTACCATCGTGGTGGAAGAGGGACGCTTTCTTCGGATGGTGGCAGCAGGTGGGCAGCTTGCCGCCGCGCGCGGGATGCTGCTGCCGGTGGATGGTTCGCTGCTCGGCTGGGTGGTGACGCACGACCAGCCTCTCCTCGCCAACGACGTGGACCACGACGCGCGCAGCTACAAGGATTCGCCCGCGTCAGTCGACCTCCGCACTGCGGCCATTGCGCCGCTCAGGGCATCCGGTGTCGTGCTCGGCACGGTCGCGGTCTACAACCGCCGGGATGGCAAGGCGTTTACCGAGCACGACCTCCAGCTCCTGCAAGTGCTGGGCGACCAGGTCATGGTGGCGCTCGACCGCACGGCCGGCCTCGAGGCGAGCCGCCAGAACGAGGCCGCCCTCGTGCTCAAGAATCGTGAGCTGGTGCGCGCGACCCGCCTCAAGAGCGAATTCCTCGCCAACATGAGCCACGAGTTGCGCACGCCGCTCAATGCCATCATCGGCTTCAGCGACCTGCTGCGCTCGGGCCAGGTGGGCGAGGTGAACGAGGTGCAGGCCGACTTTCTCGAGTCGGTGCTGCGGAACGGTCGCCACCTGCTCGGCCTCATCAACAATGTGCTCGATCTCTCCAAGATCGAGGCGGGCCGAATGACGCTCGACCTGGGCACCATGGATGTCCGCCAGGCCATCCAGGGTGCCGTCGCCGATACCGCAAGCCTGCGCGCAGCGAAGGGGCAGCGCTGTAGGGTCGAGGTCGATACCGCGGTGGACTTCAGCATCCAGGCGGACAGCGTGCGGGTGCGCCAGGTGCTCTTCAACCTCCTGTCCAACGCTTCCAAGTTCACGCCCGAAGCGGGTGAGATCACGGTGCAGGCGGTGCGCACCAGGGCACCGGTCCCGGTACCCGCGGACCGGTCCGGCGACGAGCAGCCGTACATGTCACGCGAAGTCGTATGGGTATCGGTGCTCGACAACGGCATCGGCATCAGGCCGGAGGATCGCGACAAGCTGTTCCAGGAATTCAGCCAGGTGGACAGCGCGCTCAACCGGCAGCAGCAGGGCACCGGGCTGGGGCTCGCGCTCTGCCGGAGCTTCGTGGAGATGCATGGCGGGACCATCGGCGTGGACTCGATTCCAGGCCGCGGCAGCACGTTCTGGTTCCTGCTGCCGGTGGAAGGACCGGTGCGGAGGCCGGGAGGGGAGTAAGAGTCACAGGTCGCAAGTCACAAGTCCTGCGACCTGCGACTATCTTCCCTCCATGCCCCGCACCTGCATCTCCCGGCTCAGCGCGCTGATTCTCAGCCTCCTCATCATGGGAGGCGGAAGCGGGCTGCCGGTGGTGGATGCGGCGCTGCATCACCTGCATGGCAGCATGCATGTGCAGGGCGCCCACCTGTCGGATCCCGGCGACTCCGCACACGCCGAGCGCTGCACCCTTGGCGCTCCCCTTCCGACGCTCGCGCGGTCCGCTGACGTCCACGCGGCCGAGCTGACCACGCTGCAGCCGCGTGCAATGCCCGCGCGGCCGGAGCCGGCCGATTCGGCTGGTGTCGCTCCCTCATCTCAGCTTCACGCCCGCGCACCGCCACTCTCTCTCGCCTGATCCAGAACTGAATCCGTGCCGGCGCCAGCTCCCCACGGGGGGCCTGGTGCGGCATGCATCCATCACGCCCAGAGAGAGTGTACCATGCATTCCACGATGCTGGCGCTCGCGCTTGTCGCGGGTGCGTCACCGTCCGTACCACCAGCAGCCACGATCCAGGGGACCGTGATGGGGCGCGACTCCGTCCCGTTGGCCGGTGCCCGCGTATCGCTGGTCGAGACAGGCCGTATCACCACCGCCGACAGCAAGGGCCACTATGAATTCGCCGGCGTGGCTCGCGGCTCGTATGGTTTGTCGTTCGCCATGGTTGGCTACGCGCCCAAGGTGTTCCGGATCCGCGTCGAGAACCGCGACATGGCCTTCGATGTGACGCTTGAACCGTCGCTGGTCGAGCTGCCGGACGTACAGGTGACGGCATCGCCACTGGCCACGACGGCGCTCAATTCGCCGCAGCCGACGTCAGTGCTTGGACCGGCTGACCTCGCCAGCACCGGTGCACCCACGCTGGGTGAGACCGCGAGCAGCCTGCCGGGCGTGCGTAGCGTGAACACCGGTACCGGCATCGGCAAGCCAGTCATTCGCGGGCTCACCTCCAACCGGGTGCTGGTGCTCGCCGATGGCCAGAGGATGGAGACCGCACAGTGGGGCGATGAGCATGGGCCCAACATCGAGACCGCCGACGCCGCGCGGATCGAAGTGATTCGTGGACCGGCCAGCGTGCTCTACGGATCGGACGCACTGGGCGGCGTAATCAACGTCGTGGCGCGCCCGCTGCCCGACGCCCTCGGCAAGCCTTCATTCATTGGCGGCCGCGCCGAGGTGTCCTATGCGACCAACAACGAAATGCCCGCGGGCACGCTCGCGTTCGAAGGCGCCGATGGCGGCTTCGGCTTCCGCGCGTCCGGCACCGCGCGCCAGGGTGGCGACGTGCGGACACCTGATGGACAGCTCGGTAACACCGGATTGCGCACCGTCGGCGGCGAGGCATCGGCCGGGCTTCGGGGTGGCTGGGGTTCCGCGGCGCTCAGGTACGCACACCGCGATGAACGGCTCGAGATCCACGAGGATCCCGCGGCGGAGCCGGATGCCACACCCTTCCAGCGCATTGGCGAGGACCGCGTGCATTTCACGGCCATGCTGCCGGCAGGCGAATCGCACCTGGATGTCAGCGCCGGCTACGAGCGCAACCACCGGCGCGAATTCGAGGAAGCCGGTGCGACCGATGTGGCACTTGGCCTTCGAACGCAGAGCTGGACCGGCGACGTCCGCCTGCACCACCCGGCGTTCGGACCGTTTTCCGGAATCCTCGGCATCAGTGGTGAACGGAGCAGTCTCGGAACGTACGGGGAGGAAGTGCTGGTGCCCGCCAACCGGGTCGCCTCCGGCGGCCTCTATCTCTCGGAGCAGGCGTCGGTTTCGCGCTGGGAGCTGAGCTTCGGCCTTCGCGGCGACCTGCGCCGGCTCGATGTCGATGCCGACAGCCGCCTTGGTGTTTCGAAGCAGGCCCGCAACTACGGCGCGGTCAGCGGAAGTCTGGGTGCACTGTTCCACACGTCAGCGCAGACGGCGATCGTGCTCAACATCGGCCGGGGATTTCGTGCGCCCAGCGCATTCGAGCTCTTTGCCAACGGTGTGCACGAGGGGACCGTGCGATTCGAGCGAGGCGACGCCAGGCTGGCCAATGAACACTCGTGGAACACCGACGTGTCGTTCCGGGTGGCCTCGAACCGGGTGAGCACGGAGATCGGCGGCTTCCTCAACCTGGTCGACAGCTACATCTATTCGACGCCCACCGGCGAGGTCGACCCGGGAAGCGGCTTTCCGGTGTACCAGTACACGCAGGGAAATGCGCGGCTCGCGGGATTTGAAGCGGTGGCTGAATATCATCCGGCGGCGTGGCTGCACTTCCGCACCACGGCCGACTACGTGCACGGGCAGAATACTGACCTCGATCAGCCGCTCCCGTTCGTGCCGCCCCTTCGCGCCACCTATGCCGTCCGATTCGAGGGCGAGGACGTCGGGCCGGTCAGCGGCCCGTACTTCTCGATCCAGGGCGAGACCAACCTGAGGCAGGCCCGGCTCGCGCCCGACGACGTGGCGCCGGACGGAAAAACGCTGCTGCACCTGGGAGGCGGCTTCAGCGGAATCGTCGCTGGCCGTGCGACGACGCTGGATGTGCAGGTGCGGAATCTGCTCGACACGCCATATACCAGCTTCCTGAGCCGCTACAAGACCTACGCGCTCGATCCGGGACGGAATGTGATTGTTCGTGTCAGCACGGCCTTCTGAAATGCGGAACGGCCCGGGTGATGTCACCCGGGCCGCGTGGGCGCTCACGGCGGAGGGCCACCGCCACCACCAGGGGGGGGCGGCTCTACATACGTAATCGTGAGCTTGTAGGGTCCGGAATCACTATGACCCTGACTAACGTGATAGAGGCTGAACCAAAAATCCACCGGTACCCCAGGGTCCAATCCCGACAGCATACCTTGCAACGGCGTAGATCCGTTCGATTCGAAAGCGAGCGGTAGCGACAGTACCTGGGTCGACGCGCTGGTGGAGACCCGCAGCACAAAATCCTGGGACGGCAAGCTCGATTCCCTGGCGCCGTTGGCCCTGAAGAAGGTACTGCGGACGCAGAAGAGGCCCGTGGTGACCGTAGCAGTGGCCCCACCGAAACCATTGGTGGCGTCAGTCGCTGAGTAGTCGGTCCCCGGGCTTGTACAAGTCGGGCCCAGTGTGATCGTCATCTTGGCGATATCGGGTTCGAAAGCGCTGTTGTCGGTGCCGTTGCTGCAGCTGACCAGCAGCACGCTTCCAAGAACCGCCGAGCCCAGCAGTATCCGCGCTGTCACGCGACGCATCGGTGTGCCTCCGAATGGAGTCGTAAGTCGTAACGGGCAGGTCGCAGGACGCAGGTCGCAATGCTACCGAGTGCACCCGCCTTCCCGCCTAATCTAACTCTCCCCAAGGTGACGTGCCGAGACGGCTCCCTTGCACCCGCTAGCGATCGCCCCCCAGGCGGGGGGAGCGCTTCCAACCCGGCATGATCGGTGGTGACACTGCCTCGCGTCGAAGGACTTCCAGCCAGGGGGCGAGGGTATCGGCAACCTGCCGTGCCCAGTCCTCATCGCCTCCGCCAAACATGCCTTCCTGCGCCACGCTGAAGATCAGCGCGCCGATAATGCGCCCCTGAAAGCGCAGCACCGAGATCAGCGACGTGCGCTCGGGCTCGTCGCTGACCAGCACACTGGCTTCGCCGCGCAGGACTCGGCCAAGGGAACTCTCGCCCGGAGCGGCCTGCGGCAAGTCGGCGAGGGCGCGCCGCTCGCCCGGCCGGAAGAGCGCCACACGCGATTCGTCGCCCAGTCGCAGTGCAATGGTCATCTCATCAAAATCGAGCATCCCGGCGGCTTCGCTCTGGGCCCGGCGCAGTGCTTCCGCCGGATCCCTCACCGACGCGAGTGCCTCGAGCATGCGCGAGAGCCGGCTCGGTGCACTGCGCTGTGCGGCAGCATGACTCCGGAGCACCTGCAGGTGGCCAGCCAGCACGAAAGCATCCACGCGGGTGGCGACGGCCGGCGCGATGCAGGCGAGAAGCGCGAGGTCGTCGTCGCTGTATCGGTGGTCGGCGACCGATCCCAGAAGCAGGGCGCCGACCATGCGACCCGCCATCTCGAGCCGCACGCCCGCAACGGATCGCATGGCCGGGCTTCCCGCCACCGGTGGCACGGCGACCGGATCGCCCGGCACGCCCTCGAAGAGAATGGAGTCTGCATCAGCGAACAGTCCGGCGAGATCCACCTGCGCGCGCGACACCACGAGATCGGGATCGCCCCAGAGTGGTCCCCCCGGATGCTCGCCCAGGCGGTACCACTGCTCGTTGGAGGTACCCGGTACCAGAAGTTCGAGTCGCTCGTGAGGGACGAGAGTCGCGAGCGCATCACTCATCTGCTGGGCCAGTTCGCGAGGGGTGGCCGCGTCCGCGGCAAGGCTTGTGACGTGGGCGATGAGCTCGAGTGTGTCGCGGGCCGTACGTTCCGCCCTCGGGGCCTCATTGGCGCGCCAGCGCCGAGCCAGCCGGCCGAGCGTCGCGGCCAGCGCGTCCGCGGCAAGCTGGGCTGCAGCGCGCTCCCGCGGCCCGTGCGCATCGGGAGCGAGCGCCGCAAACATGAGCAGGCCTGCGTCGAGCCCGGCATCGGTCGCCACGACGCAGGTCGTGGACCGATATCCGGCGTCACGCACGATATCTTCCAGCAGCGCCAGTTGTTCCCGGCCAATGCTGGGTGGTTCCGGAACGGTCAGATGATCTGCGGCGAGGGCTTCGGGGCCAAGCAGCACGGAACCGCCAGCGGCCGGATAGAGCCAGAAGCCGAACAGATCGTGTGGAATTTCGCTGGCGAGGGAAACGGACAGGGCTTCATGCCACGTGACGCGCGTGCGCTCGTCCGCCGGATCTTCGCCCGGCCTGAGCAGGGGCACGAGGGGCCCTTCCCCGAGAAACTGGATCGGGACTCGATGCTCGGGCGGCGTTTCGTCGGCGGACATGATGGCAGTGCAAGCGCAGAAGCCGTGCCCCGGTCGCGGCCTCGAACGGTGATCATAAGTTGTTTATTGTCAATACATTACGATGGCGCCCTGAGTCAACTAGAGGCCGGGACTCCGTATTTCGCAACAACGTAGCCGCGTCCGGCCAATCGCTGCGGCTGCCCGGAAGGAGGAATGCAGTGGATACGATCAAGCTGAGAATCGAGGGCATGTCGTGCGGGCACTGTCTCAAATCGGTGTCCGAGGCGCTCCGTGAAGCACCCGGCGTGATCCAGATCGGAACGGTTGAGATGGGCCGCGCTGAGGTGACCATTGACGGCGCAGTGACGACGCCTGCGAAAGTGGCTGACGCCGTGAGCGAGGCAGGGTATCGGGCGAGCGTCGTTTGAGCGGGCGGGCCGTGGTCTCACATCGCAACTTCCCCACCGCTTCCCCGGTACGCACCTTGCTCCCTACCTTACCGAGCAGGTGACAATGTGATTCTGGCAGCGAGGTGCATGCGGAGTGGCAGGAACATTTCTTGGTGCGGTTGCAGCCGCCCTTCTGTGCGTGACGATTCCAACTATCAGGACCGCCTCCGGTATCGAGCCGACGGCTGTGGCGGTAAATGACAGCGCCCGAGCCAGCGGGTCCGCCCTCTCCGACGAGCTGGTCAGTGCAGCGACCGCCGCGGGGCTCGGCACCACTGTACTCGCGCGCGCGGTCGAGGCCCATGACCGGGTGGTGGCAGCGGGCCGCAGCACCAGCCCGCTGCTCACCGTCATCGACTACACCAGGCTGTCCCGCGAGAAGCGGCTCTGGGTCCTCGATCTCGATCGCGATTCCGTGCTGGCACGTACGCTGGTGGCGCACGGCCGGAACAGCGGTGGTGATCGCGCCACGCATTTCTCGAACGATCTCGGCAGCAACCAGACCAGTCTTGGCACCTTCGTCACCGGGAACACCTATGTCGGCGCCCATGGCCTGTCGCTCCGGCTGATCGGGCTCGATCGTGGTGTCAATGACAACGCGCTCGCGCGAGCGATCGTGATTCACGCCGCCGACTACGTCAATCCCGGCATCGTCGCTTCCCTCGGCCGCCTCGGACGCAGCCTCGGCTGCCCGGCGCTGTCGCCCGACGTGGCGCCGGAGATCATCGACCTGATCAAGGATGGGACGGTGGTTTTTGCCTACGGCGGACGGTTAGACGGTTAGACGGTTAGACGGTTAGACGGTTAGACGGTTAGACGGTTAGAATCCGAAGGTAAGAACCAGCCGTCCAACCGTCTCTCCGTCCAACCGCCTAACCCAGCAAGTCCGCCAGTCCCGCCGTCCGTAGCAGTCGCGCGTAGCGTGAATCGCGCGCGAGCCCGTGGTGATCGTAGGGAAAATCAGTCAATACGCGGCGTAACCGGCCTGGGCGGTTGTAGTAGCTCCGCTCCACCCAGTCCATGGCCCGGGTCCATTCGCCCAGTTCGGCGTGCAGGATGATGAGTCGATCGGCCAGTTGCCTGCTGGTGCGCGCTTCCGCGAACGGATCCTCGACCCTGGCGCGCTCTTCCAGCGCGGCAACGTCGCGCCGCAGGTCGTGCTCGCGCGCCGCCGCCCAGCCCAGCTCCCCGGCCTCCTGCATCAGCAGGGCCGCGCGTTCATGCTCGCCGCGCACGCCAAGCAGCATCCGGCGCGCGTCGAGCGCCTCGTCGTGCCGCCCCGCGCGGTGGCAGCTCATTTCCAGTCGTTCGAGCGCCGCCTCGTAACCGGGCGCGAGGCGAAGTGCCTCGCGCAGCGGCGTGATGGATTCGTCGTAACGGCCAAGCGCCATGAGGATATCGCCGAGCCCGACGCGCTGAAATGCCGCGCGGGGAGCGAGGTCCGCGGCGATCCGCATCTGCTCCAGCGCCTCGGTCAGCCGCCCGGCAATCTTGAGCCAGACGGCATAGAAACGCCGGCCAAAGGCATCACCCGGCGACAGCTCCACGCCGCGGCGCAATTCACGTCCCGCTTCCTCGAAATCATCTTCCCAGTAGAGAAAATGGACACCCAGCGTGCTGTGGACCTCGCCGAGTTCGTCGTCGAGCGCGAGCGCGCTGAAGAGCAGCTCCCTGACGCGACGGAACCCTTCCTCCCGATCGACGAAGCCACGCGCCGCCTGCGTCATGATGACTCCGGCCAGCTGGGTCATCGCCTCGGAGCTCGAGGGCATCAAGTCGCACGCTTTCTCGAGATAGACCCGTGCCATCTCGAGGCGGGGACGGGTGGCGTCGCCACCCTGCGTGGCGTTGGTGCTGAGCTCGCGCCCCTTGGTGACAAGCTGCGCGACTTCCGCCGGCAGTTCACGACGGGGCTTGAGCGCGGGCGACACCGCCCGCGCGATGGTGCTGATGTGCTCGGCCGAGTTGTGCAAGTCACGCAGGACATCGAGGACGGCAGCGGCACTCGCCGGGCGCGAATCGGGTGACTTGGCCATGAGATGGCGGCAGAGACCATCCAGCCGCGGATCCGCCTCGGGCCGCAGGTCACGGACCGACGGAATCGGGGCGAGCACGTGAGCCGCCAGCAGTGCCGGAGTGTTGTGGGCGGTGTAGGGTGGCCGTCCGGTGAGCAGCTCGAATGCCACGCAACCCATGCTGTAGAGGTCGGCCCGGCCATCGGGCCGCTCGCCCGAGGCCTGCTCGGGGCTCATGTAGGATGAGGTGCCGAGCACGAGGCCCGCCTGAGTCAGCGCTCCCGTCGTCGTCTCGGTATTCAGGGCGATGCCGAAGTCGGCCAGGATGGCCCGGCCGCCATACCAGAAAATATTCTCCGGCTTGAGGTCGCGATGCACTACACCCATGCCATGCGAATACGCGAGCGCCTCGGACAGATCGGAGAGGACGTGAATGACGTCGGCCGGCGGCAGTGGTCCGTTGCTCGCCAGTCGCTCGCGCAGCGTGCCGCCATCCAGGAACGGCATGACGTAATAGAGCGAGCCGTCGCTTTCGCCGGAATCGAACAGCGGAACGATGTTGGGGTGGACCAGCCGGGCGGTGAGGTGAATTTCCCGGTGAAACCGGTCCGATCCGATGGCCGTCGAGGCCTCGGCTGAGAGCAGCTTGATGGCGACGGAGCGGTCCAGCAGCTCGTCATGGGCCAGGTAGACCGTGCCCATGCCTCCGCGGCCGAGCTCGCGCTCGATGTCGAACCGATCGGACAGCACGTGGACGCCTCAAGGCTGGGGACCTACGGGACCCGGATCACCGGTAGCACAGTGAAATTACGGGGCAGGGGCAGGATGGCAAGCTGGCTGCTGGTCGCTGGCTGCTGGTCGCTGGCGCCGGCCGTTGACCGTTGACCGTCGACCGTCGACTATCATCCCCATGTTTCGTCACTTGCCCCTGATGCTCGCCCTGCTCGCCCTGCCCGCCCTGTCACTCGCCGCCCAGGTGCCCGATTCCGTTTCTCGCGACAGCGCCGTCCCGACGTTGCCTGACCTCACCGTCGTCACCCGAGCGCCCGCACCACGCAGCCGGCTGCCGCGCGCGGTGGGTGTGCTCGACTCCATCGCCCTGCGGCGAGGTCGAGTGGGCACGGGGCTCGCGGAAGCGATGAATGACCTGGCTGGCGTCTTCGTGGCTGATCGCGGCAACTTCGCGCTCGATCAGCGCATCTCGATCCGTGGCGCCGGCAGCCGGGCAGCGTTCGGGACGCGCGGCGTCACCGTGCTGCTCGATGGCGTTCCACAGACATTGCCGGATGGACAGAGCCAGCTCACCAATGTTGACCTGACCGCCGTGGACCGGGTCGAGGTGCTGCGCGGTTCGTCATCGGCGCTCTATGGCAATGGCGCCGGTGGCGTCGTGAGCATCACGTCCGCACGCGCGGCGGGTGCGCCACTGGCCGGGAGGGCACGCGTCGTGGGCGGCGCGTCTGGCCTGCTCACGTGGAGCGGCTGGGGCAGTGTCCGCCGAGGTCCGCTGAGCGGTACCGCATCAGTCTCCCGCACCACGCTCGATGGATTCCGGGAGCACAGCGCGGCCGATCTCCGCCAGCTCAGTGTGAGTGGCGCCTACGATGGAGCAGCCACTCGGCTGGCCATGCATTTCAGCGCAGCCGACGATCCAAGGGCGGACAACCCGGGGGCGCTCACACCCGCTGAATATGCGGTTCGCCGCAATGCCGCGGCGCCCAGCAACCTGCTGCACAACGCCGGCAAGGCCGTGAGGCAGCAGCAGCTCTCGATGCACGTTGCTCACGACGACACGCACGGGAACAACCTTGAGCTCACGGCGTTCGGGTTGCTGCGCGACCTGGACAATCCGCTCGCCAGCAACACGCTGGTGCAGATCGGGCGGCGGGTCGGGGGACTTCGTGCACTGGCGACGCACCAGCCGGGTCGCTCCACCGGCCCCGCCGTCTCGATTGGCGCCGACGCGCAGTGGCTGCGCGATGACCGCCGCAATTTCTCGCCAGGCGGCGGCACACCTGCCGATACCACGCTGAACCAGCTCGAATACACCGCGGAGCTCGGGCCCTTCGTGCGGGCGACATGGACTCCCACGTCGGAATGGCTGTTGGAGGCCGGGATGCGCTACGACCTCGTCAAATTCCGGGTGCGCGATCGCCTGACCTCCGACGGCAGCGACGATTCCGGCCGCCGGAGCATGAGCGCGTGGAGCGGCACTGGGGGGCTGAGCCGCGTCATGGCAGGTTGGCTGGTCCCGTACGTCAACATCTCAACATCCTATGAGACACCAACGACCACCGAGCTCGCCATCCAGCAGACGGGCGCGGGCGGGTTCAATCCCGCGCTCGGGCCGCAGCGAACCACCACGCTGGAGCTTGGTGCACGTGGGATGACGAGCAGGATGCAGTGGTCGCTCGCCGCTTATCAGGCCTGGATTCGCGATGCCATCGTGCCATTCGAGGAAAGCAACGGGCGTTCCTTCTACACCAACGCCGGCCGGATCCGGAATCGCGGCATCGAGGCCTCGGCGTCGGTGCGGGTCCTGCCTCACTGGACAGCGCAGGCGGCGTGGACATTGTCGGACTATCAATTCACCGACTACACCCTGGTGGCAGGTGCGGACACGATGACACTGGACGGGCATCATCTGGCGGGGGTGCCAAGCTCGGTCCTGCGCCTGGGGATCCGGGGCGCGTTGGGAGACGCGTGGATTGCGTTGGACCAGAGCCTGACGGGTGGCGTGTGGGCCGATGATGCCAACACCGTCCACGTGGATGGCTGGCACACCACCGACCTTCGCGCCGGCGCCACGCTTGCGTTCGGCTCCACCCAGCTCTCGCCGTTCGTGGGCGTCAATAATCTCTGGAACGCCCGGTACGTGGGCTCGGTGACGATCAACGGCAGCGGCGACCGCGTGCTGGAGCCGGCGGCGGGGAGGAACGTGTACGTCGGGGCGGAAATGGGGCTGTGAGCTGTGAGCTGTGAGCTGTGAGCTGTGAGCTGTGTTCATTAGCTTCATATGCCCCATGCCCCATGCCCCATGCCCCAAGCCTTAGGCCCCATGCTCTTCGTCGACAACCATGATGTCACCGACGCCCGGCTCAACCTGGCGCTCGAGGAATATGTCCTCCGCAACAAGATGACCGAGGAGGATATCCTCCTCTTCTACGTCAACAGCCCATCCATCATCATCGGCCGGAACCAGAACACGATCGAGGAAATCGATTCCGATGTCGTTGCGAAGCGGAGCATCCGCGTGGTTCGGCGCATTTCCGGTGGCGGCGCCGTCTACCACGATCTTGGCAACCTCAACTTCTCGTTCATGACCCGGGACGTGCATGGCCGCTTCAACCGCTACGACACGTTCAATGGGCCGGTGGTGGATGTGCTCCGGGAGCTCGGTGTTCCCGCCGAGCTGAGCGGGCGCAATGATATCCTGGCGGGCGGCCGGAAGATCTCGGGAAACGCACAGTTCGCGAGCGCCGGCCGCATGTTCAGTCATGGGACCCTGCTCGTTGATGCGAACCTCGACGATGTTACCGCAGCGCTGCGCCCCAAGCCGGGCAAGCTGGAGTCCAAGGCCATGAAGTCGGTGCGGAGCCGCGTGGCCAATATCAGCGAGTTTCTCGCCGCACCGCTCGATGTGCGGGAGCTGCGGGAGCTGCTCATCGAACGGATTTTCGGCACGCGGGAGCGGAGCCGGATGACGTTACTCACGCTGAGCGATGAGGATCAGGCAGGCGTGCGGAAGCTCGCGGCCGAGCGCTATGACAGCTGGGACTGGAACTACGGCCAGAGCCCGCCCAGCAACCTCCAGCGCGCCATGCGATTCGCGGGCGGCGAAATTGACATGCGGCTCGACTTGCGTGACGGCCGCATCGCCGCGATCCGGCTGTTCGGCGACTACATGGGCAGCGGCGACGTGGCCGACGTGGAACAGCGGCTGGTCGGATTGCCCTATGACCGGGATGCGATCGTTACCGCGCTCAGCGACCTGGTACTGGAGGAGTATTTCGGGAAGATCGAGCGGGACGAGGTGCTGCGGGTGGTGGTGCCTTGAGCGCGCGTAGGGGCAAAGCCATGGCTTTGCCCCTACGCGCGCTCATAGCTCAACTCACCCTTCACAACGCGCGCCGCCGAGGTCCAGGGATGCTCCACCACCTTGCCTGGCGCCATGATGTGCCGCACCTCGAAGCCCGCCCATTTCATCGCATCCGCGATCATGCTGCGGTGGCAGCGCCACCAGACCGCTTCGGCGCACATGATGGCCGTTGTCACAGCACAGGCGAGATTGGCCAGCTCGTCCAGTGCCAGGGCAAATTCGTCGGTCTCCATGTAATCGGCGTAGCCGCGGAAGGCGGGGTGACGCCAGGCGGTGTTCCGTGAGTCCGGGGATGTCTTCCGGCGACCGCCCAGTTCCGGCAGCCAGTGATACTCCATGCCCGCACTTTCCAGGCTTGCCCGCAATGCTTCCTTGCCAAACTGCGGCACCCGGCGCGAGCCGGGTATGCTCCGCACGTCCACGAGCAGCTCGATGCCGTTCTCGCGAAGCAGCGCGATGAACTCTTCGCTGGAACGGGTGGAATGGCCGATGGTGTAGAGGGTGGGCATGGGGAAAGATAGTCGACGGTCGAGGGTCGAGGGCCGAGGGCCGAGGGTCGAGGGTCGAGGGTTCACGGTTGACGGTCAACGCGGTGTGTCAACCTGGGCAACGTGAAGCATCTGCTCGTCCTGGCTCCGGACCAGTCCGGAAAGAATCCTCGCTCCGCTCGGAATGACAGCTTCGCATGTTCCTCGACCCTCGACTCTCGACCCTCGACCCCCTAGAATCCGTTCACCCCCGCACACACCGGACCTGTCACATGCGCAAACTGTTGTCCAGCGCCGCTGCCGCCGCGCTCCTGCTCGCTGCGCCGCCACTGTCGGCGCAGGCCTCGTACACCTCCGACCCCGTGCTGCAGAAAATCTGGGCCATCGGCATGGACAGTTCGCACACCGACGCCCTCGCCCGCACGCTGTTCGATTCCCTCGGACCCCGGCTCACGGGATCGCCTGACCAGCGGCGTGCCAACGACTGGCTGGTCAAGATGTACAAGTCCTGGGGTATCGACGCGCGCAACGAGCAGTACGGCACCTGGCGCGGCTGGCGCCGCGGTTACTCGCACATCGATCTCGTTTCGCCCCGCGTCCGTACCCTTGAGGGGCTGATGCTCGCGTGGAGCCCGGGCACCGGGAAGAAGGATCTCACTGCAGGAACCATCATCCTCCCGCACTTCAAGGACTCCACCGAGTTCGTGGCCTGGCTCCCCAGGGCCAAGGGCAAGTTCGTGCTGGTGGCGCCGGGCCGCCAGACCTGCCGGCCAGCCGAGGACTGGCGCGAGAACGCGACGCCCGAGTCCCTCAAGCGCATCATGGCGCATCGCGACTCGCTGCTGGGCGAGTGGCGCGACCGCATCGCCGCCACTGGTTACAGCCTGGCGCTGGGCACCGGCTCGCTGGGACTGCGCATGGAGAAGGCGGGTGTCGCCGGCTTCGTCACCTCGCGGCCCAAGGACGGCTGGGGCACGATCGAAGTCTTCGAGACCTACGATACGATCGCTCCGGCAGTGGGACTCAGCTGTGAGGACTACGGCCTTGTCTATCGCCTCACCGAGGACGGCCGGAATCCACAGGTCCGCATGAACCTCGACGCCGACCTGCTGGGTGAGCAGCCGGTCTTCAACACGATCGCCACCATCCCCGGTTCGAGCAAGAAGGACGAGTACGTGATGCTTTCGGCCCACTTCGACTCGTGGGACGGCTCATCAGGCGCCACCGACAACGGCACCGGTACGCTCACAATGATGGAGGCGATGCGGATCCTGAAGCTGGTCTACCCGCATCCCAAGCGCACCATCCTGGTGGGACACTGGAGCAGTGAGGAAGAGGGACTGGTCGGCTCTCGCGCCTTCACCGAGGATCATCCGGAAGTGGTGAAGGGCTTGCAGGTCCTGCTCAACCAGGACAACGGCACCGGACGGATCGTGCGGGCGAGCGGCGGCGGGCTGCCAGACGCAGCCGCACACCTCGAGAAGTGGATCGACCTGCTGCCGCCGGTCTACAAGGAACAGATCGACTTCGGCGGCGCGGGTCTGCCGGGCGGCGGTGGGAGCGATCATGCGTCGTTCTCCTGCTACGGCGCACCCGCGGTCGAGCTCGGTGGTCTCAGCTGGGACTACGGGAATTACACCTGGCACACCAATCGCGACACGTATGACAAGGTGGTCTTCGACGATCTCAAGTCGAACGCCACGCTCTTTGCGATGCTGGCTTACCTCGCGTCCGAGTCGCCAGACAAGATCTCGCGCGAGCGGGTGGACCTGCAGGCGCTGGCCGCGGCGCAGGAGGCGCTGGCGGATTCTGCTCGTGCCAACCCGGCCGATAGTGCGCTGGCCCGTCGTGCCGGCCTCGGCCGCGGCGGTCGCTTCCGCCGCATCCCGACCGAATGGCCCGCGTGCGAGAAGGCGCCGAGGAGCACGAATCCGAGGCTGAAATAGGCGAGGTCGAGAGGTCGAGGGGTCGAGGCGTCAAGCTTGACCCCTCGCCCTCTCGACTCCACGACTCTATTCCAGCTTCCTGATCTTCACGTTCCGCAGCATCAGCCGGCCATTGTGGTCTCCCTGCACGGCGATCACGCCGCGCGGGAGTTTTCCGTAGTCGGGCCAGGCCGCGAACTTGCTGTCCTTGACCTTGGCCTTCCAGTCATCGCTGCCAAGGACGTAGGACACGAGCAGGGTACCATTGAGCCAGTGCTGTACGCTGTCGCCCTTGACGACGATGCGCGCGGTGTTCCATTCACCGGGCGGGTTGAGGTGGCCGGCGGGTGACGGATAGAGTCCGTAGTCGGCGCCGGCGGAGGTGAGCCGGCTCGCGCCATCGGGCGCGTTGGCGTCGTCGAGCAGCTGATACTCGGGCGCGGTCCAGTAGACGTGCTCGTACTCCTCGTTGCCGCGGTAGAAGATGCCGGCGTTCCCGCCCCTGGTGAGCTGCCAGTCCATCGTCAGCTCGAAGTTGTCGAAGGTGTCGCGGGTGACGATATCCTCGGCGCTCGAATCCTTGATGATCGCTCCGCTGTCCACCCGCCAGCCCACGGGCGCCGCGTCGTTCTTGTAGCCGCGCCACTGATCGAGCGACTTGCCGTCAAAGAGGAGCGTCCAGCCGGAATCGCGCTGCGCCTGGGTGAGCGTGTTGGGTGGCGGCGGCGCGGGCGGCGTATCCGGCGCGGGCTTGGTGCAGGCGGCGAGGGCGAGGACAGCGAGAAGTGTGGGCAGTCGGTGGGTCATTGAGAGTTGAGAGTTGAGAGTTGAGAGTTGAGAGTTAGGGGTCGCGGGTCACGAGTCACGAGACTCTCGACCCGAGACTCGCGACCACCTGCCCATCCCGCCCGTCTTTACCGTCCTGGATGATACACCCGCTCCGTGTGTCCCTTGAGCTGGCCGGGGTAATAGTACACCGGCCGAAGATCGCCGGAGGCGTATCGCTCCACCTCATCCTTGAAATGAGGCGAGGAAGGATGGCCGCTTTCACCACCCGCGGTCACGGCGCGCGCCGTCACGCTGTCGCCGAATTCCACGGCGGCGACAAAGCTGTTGCCGCTGGTGCCGTACCAGCGCTTCGTGCCGGGATAGGGCCGGGCACCGAAGGACGCCAGCGAGCCCCACCGCGCCGAGGTAAACGGCACCGGGTCGCTCGGCTTGTTGTCGTCAAACTTCTGCACGATGCTGCTGTCGTTCCGCTGGAACCGGTTCACCTCGCCCCACGGCGTCTTCCAGCTGCCGAACTGGCGCGTGAGCAGGCGGCTCGCCTCGATGAGCGCGTCGAACCGTTCGTCGCTGGTGGCGCCGTCCACCATGTAGGTGCTGATCGATTTCCCCGCCTCGCGGGCATGCTCGCCCACGTGCTGGGCGAGGCCGGTGCCCCAGAAGACGGCGAGCGTCGTCGGCACCGAGCCGGCGGACCAGCGATAGTCCCAGCCGCGCAGGGAATCGATCTGTTCCTTGAGCGTCGTCCGCCGGACGTCGAACGTCGGCAGGGAATCGAATGACTTGAGCAGCGGCGGCAGCAGCTCCGCGAAGCCGGTCTGATAACTATCGAAGGCCGCGTCGATCAGCTTCTGCAGGGTAAAGTCCTTCCTGTCCTGGAGCACCCGGATGGCGTGCATGCCCCGGAAGGATTCTTCCGTGCCCTTCTCGACGTACTTGGGGAAATCAGCCGGCTTCGGGCTGCTGGGCCCGGCGGCCGACCAGGGCCAGTTGTTGCTGTTGTAGACCCAGCCGCTCTTCGGATTGAACACGTTGGGTGACTGGTCCACGCTGAGCAGGCCCTGCCAGTCGGTTTTCGGGTTGCTGCCATCGACCGGCTGGTTCCAGTCGAAGCTGGTGTCGCGCCGGGGAATGAAATTGGCGTGGAAGTAGGCGATGTTGCCGTCGGCGTCAGCGTAGATAGTGTTGTTGGAGCTGTTGGTGTGCAGCTCCATGATCTGCCTGAATTCCTTGAAGTTCTTCGCCTTGGTCCGGGTGTACGACTGGGTGAGCGCCTTGATGGGCTCGAACATCATGGCCACGCTCAGCCACTTGTCGCCAACCTTGCCGATCACGGGACCATGCCGGGTGAAGTAGGCGGTAAACGTCTTCGAGGCCATTCCGGTGTCGGTCTTGAACGGCACGGTGATCTGCCGGCTCTCGACCGGAAGCTCCTGGGCACCGTACTGGTAGAACCACTTGCCGTCTTTCTCCGTCACGGTCTCCAGGTACTCGTCAATCGCGTCGGCGCCGGTGCTGGTGTGCATCCAGCCGAGGCGTGGGTTCCAGCCCTGGTAGACGAAGAACTGCCCCCAGGTGACGGCGCCGTAGGCGTTGAGCCCCTCGTCGCTCGTCATCTGGAGCTCGGAGCGGAAGAAGAATGATGTGTGCGGGTTGATAAGGAAGAGCGCGTGATGGTTCACGGTGTTGGACGGCGCGATGGCGATCCCGTTGGAGCCGGTGGGCTCGCGCTGCCAGTCCTCGAGACTGGTGCGGCGGGGCGGCGGCCCCTCGCGGCGATCGCCATACATCTGCTCCATCCCGCGCAGGCTGATCGTCTCGATGTCCCCGCCGATACTCCCCTCGCTGAAGGAGAGCGCCATCCACGGCTCGAAGCGGGAGAGGGCCCGTGGCTTCACCTCGGGGTGCTTGTAGAGATAGAAGTTGAGCCCATCGGCCCAGGCGTCCATCAGCTTCCTGAGGAACCTGGGGCTCCGGCCGTACATCGCCTTGAGCGAGTCGTCCTGGATGTAGAGCCGGGCACGGAGG
>DASTFH010000056.1:0-36774 GCA_035708725.1 Gemmatimonadales bacterium
GACGACGGATGACCGACGACCTACCTGCTTCGCTCGGCGATGATCGAATCCAGAATAGGCCTGAACACCTCGATTGGCTGGGCGCCGACCAGCAGTCCCCCCTCGATGTAGAACGACGGCGTCGCGTTGGCACCAGTGCGGGCCGATGCCACCGCCTCCGCCTCGACGGCCGCCGCGATGGTCGTGTCAGCCAGGCAGGCAAGTGTCGCCTGGCGATTCATCCCCACCGAGTCAGCCAGCCCCAGCAATGCGTTTTCCGGATTCTCGAGCGGCGCCCATGATTTTTGTGTACGGAAGAGCAAATCATGCAGCGGCCAGAATTTCCGCTGCCGGGCGGCGCAGAGTCCCAGCTCGGCTGCCGGAAGCGCATTGGGGTGAATCTCCGTTATCGGAAAATTGATGAAGATGTAGCGGACTTTACCGGTCTCGATGTATTCACGCTCCAGGATAGGCAGCGTTTCGAGCGCATGCCGCTGGCAGAATGGGCACTGGAAATCCGACATCTCGTAGATCGTCACCGGTGCATCCCGTCGCCCCATGACCCGGGCATCGCGCGAGTCACCGGTGTCGGTTGCCACCGGCGTAGGCGCCGCCATCTCGTTCGTGGGAGCGGGCGGAGCCTCGCGCCTGGCCGGTGCCGAGCAGGCCGGAGCGAGCAGTGCCGCGAGCAGGAGAGGTCGGAGGAGCATGGTCGAGGGGTCAAGGGGTCGAGAGGTCGAGGGGTCGAGGGGTCCAGGGGTCGAGACTTGCCCCCTCGACCACCTACCGCGATCGATGCTGCCCGGTCTTGTCATCCAGCCGCACTGTGTCGCTCTCCACCCGTACATTCCAGTACCAGATCCGGTTCGGGTCGAGCGGGTCCCAGGAACTGGCGCTGACCCACCAGCCCCCCGGCAGGGGCCTGAGTGTGAGCGTCGTGGTGCCCTTGGCATCGGTGGTATCGCTGACGGGCTGGCCGCCGGTGGTGTCCATCAGCGCCTTGGCTCGGCGGTCGAACCCCCGGTAGGTGCTATCTTCCCAGTGGGAAACGATGGCGCGCAAGGAGTCGATCGGGCCGCTAACGGCAGCACGCGCCTTGCTCAGTGCTTCCTTGGTGGTCGCGAGTTCGGCTTCCGCGCGGTCCAGTGCCGAGGGAGGCACCTCCCCGCGCTTGACCGAGTCACTCACCGCGGCCCGACGCTGGTCGGCGCGGAAGTAGGCGAGGAATGGTCCGCGGAAGGCGTCGTAGAGCGAATCGAGCCGGGCCACGTGCGGCCGGGAGCCGCCACGCTCCTGCTCCATGACCCGGACCAGGCTGTCCCGGTCGAACGGCAATGCCGTGACCGTCACGCCCCTGAGCGGGGTCAGCGTGCCGTCAAGGTCCGGGATCGCCACCTGCACGGTCACGTACCTCGGGCCTTCACAGCCGAGGAGCGCGAGCGCAAGAAGGAGGAGCGTTGGGCGGAGCACGACCGAAAGCTATCGCGGCCCTGGTGCTGCTACAACTTGTCGCCACCACATCCTATGCCCAATCGGGCGTGGATCAATATGTCCCAGCCCGACCCACCGGGTTCGTCAGCGATTTTGCCGGTGTGATCGATGCCGGCTCCAGCGCGCACATGACCGACCTCATCGAGCGCCTGCGCGGGACCACCCACAGTGAGATTGCCGTTGTCACTCTCCCCACGATCGGTGACCGGGGTGAGGATGAGGTGGCGTTGGCGATTGGCCGGAGGTGGGGTGTCGGCTTCCAGGGTGAGGTGGGTGACACCGCGCGGAACCGCGGCATCGTGGTGCTGCTCGTGCCCCGCCAGAATGGCCAGGCCGGCACGGGCCATATCCGGATCGAGGTAGGTTACGGCCTCGAAGGCATTGTCACGGATGTGATGGCCAGGCGGATCCGGGATGACGTAATGGGGCCGTTCCTGGCCAGGGAGCAGTACGGGCCTGGTCTCGCGGCTGGGGTCGAGGCGCTGGTTTCACTGATTGCCCGTGCTTCCGGTGTCAGTGATTCCACGCTCACGGCCTGGAATCCGGATCAGTTGCGTGGGGGCGGCGGGGACTCCGGGTCCATTGTGCGCTACCTCCCGCTTGCGCTGTTCATCCTCTTCGTCTTCGTCCTTCCACTCTTCTCGCGCCGGGGCAGGCGCCGGCGGGGGATATATTGGGGAGGCCCGTGGATAGGTGGTGGTTGGGGTGGTGGTGGTGGCTGGGGCGGTGGCGGGGGCGGGTTTGGGGGTGGCGGGTTTGGGGGCTTTGGCGGAGGCGGTGGCTTTGGCGGTGGCGGCGCAGGAGGGCGCTTCTGATGCACCAGGCGGTGACACCCACGGTGAATGGCTTTCTCGCCTCGGCCGATGCGACGCTGCCGGCCGGCTACAGCGCCGTGCTGTACGGCTCCGCGGCGCGGGGCGACTACGTCAAGGGACGAAGCGACGTCAACCTCATGATCATCGCCGAGGCGGCCGGGTTCACGCTGCTGCGCGCGCTGGGGCCGGCGCTGCGCCGCTGGCACGAGGCGTCGCATGAGCCTCCCTTGCTTTTCACTCGCGCCGAATGGCTGCGGGCCACCGATGTGTTTCCGATCGAGATCACGGACATGAAGCATGGGTACGAACTGCTCCGGGGCAGCGACCCGATCACACCGGTGACCGTGAACCCGGTGGATCTGCGCCAGGCGCTCGAGGGCGAATTCCGCGGCAAGCTGATGCGGATGCGTCAGGCCTACGCCACCTTTGGCGATGAGGAGAACGATCTCACGCCCCTGGCCCTGAGCTCGCTTTCGTCGATCCTGGTCCTGTTCCGCTCCATGCTGGCACTGGATGCCTGCGGGGTGGATGGCAGCGCTGAGGGCGCCGTGGAGGAAGCCGCGCGGGTGGCGGAGTTTCCACCCGAGCCCGTGCTGGAGATCGTGCGGAACCGCGATGCCGGCAAGTGGCGTTGCAGCGCGGTAATCTTCGAGGGCTATGTGACGGCCGTGGCGCGCGCCGCGCACCACATGGATCAACTTCAGACTGGAGAGTCGTGAATGAAGCGCGTCAGACTGTCCTCCGCCCTGCTGGCCCTGGCGCTGGCGACCACGGGTTGCGGATATAACCAGATCCAGACGCTGGACGAGCAGGTTAACAAGGCGCAGGGCAACATCCAGACGCAGCTGCAGCGCCGTGCCGACCTGATCCCCAACCTGGTCGAGACCGTCAAGGGCGTGACCAAGCAGGAGGACACCGTCTTCATCTCCATCGCGAACGCCCGCGCCCGCCTGAACGGTGCCGTGCAGAGCGGGAATGTGCCGGAGATGGCGCAGGCCAATGCGGCGCTCTCGGGGGGCCTGAGCCGGCTGCTCGCGATTGCGGAAGCGTACCCGACGCTGCAGTCGAGCCAGAATTTCCGCGACCTGCAATCACAGCTCGAGGGCACGGAAAATCGCGTCTCCGTGGCGCGCACCGACTACAACGATGCGGTCAACCAGTACAACGCCTTCATCCGCCGGTTTCCCTACAACCTGACGGCCAAGATCTTCGGGATGAGCAAGCCGAGGGAGTACTTCGAGGCGGAACCAGGCTCGACGGAAGTGCCGAAGGTGAAGTTCTGACAGCTCGGGCAAGACGGACGGGGCGGGCAGGACGGACAAGTGAAATGGCGGGCGCGTTGGACAGTATACTGCCCTCGCGCCCGCCATTTTCATCGCCATCGAACCTGCCCGTCCCGCCCGTCCTGCCCGCCCTGTTCAGTCCGCCACCACCTCGGGCAGCACATAGCGCAACGGATTCACCGGACGGCCGTTCACGTGCACTTCGTAGTGCAGGTGCGGGCCGGTGGCGAGGCCGGTGCTGCCCACCAGGGCGATCCGGTCGCCTCGCTTGACCCGCTGGCCCTTCCGGACCAGCACCTTGGAGGTGTGGGCAAACTTGGTCTCGATACCGTAGCCGTGGTCCAGCACCACCACGTTTCCGTAGCCCGACTCCCATCCCACTTCCACGACACGCCCGGACGCCGGCGCCTCGATCGGGGTGCCGGTGGGTGCCGCTACGTCGATGCCTTCGTGCGGCCGGGCGAAACCCAGCACCGGGTGCATGCGGGCGGAGGAGAAGTTGCTGGTGAGCCAGCCCTGGGTGGGGAGGATCGATGGCATGGCCTCGATCCGCTCCTTGTGCGAGGCCAGGCTGTCGGCCGCCTCGTTGAACGAAGTGGCCAGCAGGTTGGCCCGGCGAATCATGGCGCTCAGGTCCACCTTGATCTCGTCGGCCCGGCGAATCAGCACGCCGCCCGGCTCGGGCGCCCCGCGCTTCGGTTCCGACGGTCCGCCGATACCGGCCGCGCGCACTTCGGGTGCGATCGGATCGAGGTTGGCGAGGAGACGGATCTGCTCGTCGCGCTGCGAGAGGGCCGCGACCGTGTCGCTCAGGTGATGCAGCCGGCCGTGCAGGTCGCCCAGCTCGGCGGCAAGCGCACGATTCTCCCGCTCGAGCTTGTCGGCCCGGGAAACGTCGATCGAATGGGAGAGATTGGCGTAGCCGAAGAGCAGGGAAGCGGCGACCACGATCACGCACGCGGCAGCGCCAAGCTTGAGCAGCGAGTAGGAGACTTCGATGATTCGGGATGGTTCCGAATCATGAGGAACCAGTACAAGAGTCCAGCGGCGCTTTCTGGCCATTCACAGCTCGCATCTCTGGGAATGAATCCCCTGCCTGACCACTCCCTCGGGGGGATCCTGAACGGCCGGCAAAGCCCGGCAGAATACTGAAGCTTCAAACGCCACTTGTCAAGAACCGCGCCCGATTGTCAAGTAATTGTGTGCCAAGTAGTTGCGAAGCTGTGATGCAGGCAGCTGCAGGCGGGTGATCTGGCAGTCTGCAAGCGGGTCGACGGTCTACGGTCCATGGTCCATCGTCGACCGTCGACCGTTAACCGTCGACATCCTTCGGAAACAGCACCTCCGGCCGTCTCGTTTGCCGTCCCGCCAGCCTGAGTTCTGACAGTTCATCGAGCCGAGCGTCGGTGACCGGGCCCCCCATGCCGGCCGCGTTCCAGAGCGTCTGGGCGCTGCGCGGCAGGAAGGGACTGGTAAGCACCGCCAGCCGGACGAGGCAGGAGGCCAATGCCGCGAGGATGCCATCCAGCGACGCATCGTCGCCGGCCTTGGCCAGTGCCCATGGCGCCGACTGCTGGATGAACAGGTTGGCGTCACCCACGAGCGTCCACACGGCGTCGGCCGCGCCCCGGAGGTCCAGGGTGTCCATCCGCTCGCGGAACGCCGCCATGGCCTTGAGCCCTGCGGCTTCCAGCGTGCCGGTCGGGGTGGCGTTCGGCACCACGCCGTTCCGGTACTTGGCCAGCATCGCCAGCGACCGGGAGGCCAGGTTGCCGAGGCCATCGGCAAGATCCGCCGAGTAGCGATCCTCGAATCGGTCCCAGGTGAAATTGCCGTCGGCATCCCAGGGAATTTCCCGGAGCAGGAAATAGCGGAAGGCGTCGGCTCCGAAGCGATCGATGGCTTCGTTGAGGTCGAGCTGGGTCCCGGCACTCTTGCTGAAGCGCTCGCCCCGGAAATACACGAAGCCATGCGCCCATACCTGGCTCGGCAGCTCCAGTCCGGCTGACTCGAGCATGGCCGGCCAGATGACCGTGTGGAAGCGGGTAATGTCCTTCCCGATCACATGGAGCTGCGCCGGCCACTCGCCGCCGGAGCCCGGAACGCGTGTCGCCGTCCAGTAATTGGGCAGGGCATCGAACCAGACATACGTGGTCTGCTGCTCGCCGTCGCTGGTGGGACGGGGAAACGGAACGCCCCAGCTGAACCGGGCCCGGCTGGCGCTGATGTCCTCGACACCCTGGCGGAGGAACGCAAGGATTTCATTCCGCCTCGAGTCCGGCTGCAGGAAGTGCGGGTCATTCTCGTGCAGTGCGAGCAGGAAGTCGGCATAGCGCGAGAGCCGGAAGAACCAGTTGCGCTCCTCCACCCACTCGAGCGTGCGGGTCGGGTGCAGCACGCATTTCCCGTCCTCGATTTCCGCGTCCTGCTTGAACGATTCACAGCCCACGCAGTACCAGCCGGCGTACGATTTCTCGTAGAAGTCGTCGGGGTTTCGCGCAAAGATCCGGTCGATCAGCTCCCGCACCCCTGCCTTGTGTGCCTCGGCGGTGGTACGGATGAACTGGTCATGGCTGATGGCGAGCCGCGCCCACATCGCCTCGAACCGGCCGGCCACGTCGGCCGTGAGCGATTCGGGCGATACGCCCCGCTCCGCGGCGGTCTGGGCCACTTTCTGGCCATGTTCGTCCATGCCGATGAGGAACCAGACGTCATCACCCGCGAGCCGATGATACCGTGCGATGGCGTCGGCGCCGATTTTCTCATAGGCATGGCCAAGATGCGGATCGCCGTTGGCGTAGTCGATGGCCGTGGTGACATAGAACCGGCTCATGGCTCGTCCTGGCGCCGGTCGCGCCTGCGCCGCCGGCGTCGCCGCCGCTCCGGGGCGTCGTCCGACTCGGCCGCGGCCGCCGGGGCCGCGTTCGCTTCAGGCTGGTGCCGAGCCCTCGCGCCATCCTCGGGCGTTGCGGACACGGCCACGCCGCCATGCTCCGCCTCGCTCATCTCCTGCTTGAGCTGTACCAGCGGGATGATGCGCGATTCATTGGCCTCGCTCCGCAGGTACACCCGCTCGCGGAAGATGTCCACGGCGACCACCTTCTCCGCGCCATGCGCCGTCTGGAGCACCTTGCCCTCGCGCGGGAAGCGCTTGCGGCTCGAGACATAGAATTCGTGCTCGTACTTGAGGCAGCAGAGCAGGCGCCCGCATCCGCCGGAAATCTGCGATGGGTTGAGTGAGAGATGCTGGTCCTTGGCGAGGCCCAGGTTGACCGGGGTCAGCTCCTTGAGCCAGCTGGAGCAGCAGTATTCGCGCCCGCACCGGCCCACGCCGCCCAGCCGGGCCGCTTCGTCACGCACGCCGATCTGCCTGAGTTCGATCCGGGTCCGGAAGAGGCTGGCGAGGTCGCGCACCAGGGCACGGAAATCCACCCGCTTCTCGGCCGTGAAGTAGATGGTGAGCTTGGCGCGGTCCCACTGCCACTCGCAGTCGCTCACCTTCATGACCAGCTCATGCGCCCGCACTCGTTCCATCACCTTGCGGCGCACATCCTCCTCGGAGGCGCGCACCTCACGATGCGTCCGCTGGTCTTCCGGGCTGGCCTGGCGGATAATGTTGCGGATCGTCGTCGCCTGGTCGCCGGCAATGGCCTGGCCCACGGCGCAGCCGGTGCAGCTCCCGCCGCACTTCTTCTCGGCGACCTCACCGACCGCAGTCACGTGACCGTAGTCCCGCCCGCGTTCGGCGTCCACCACCACGGCGTCGCCGACATGCAGCGGGACGGGCGAGTGGAAATAGGCTTTGCGGGTGCCCTTGAAGCGGACTTCGACCGTCAGCGGGCTGTCCATCACCGCTCGCTGTACGCGCCGATGGCGGCATACTTGTCCGCCCGGCGCCGGATCAGTCGCTCGGGGCGGATCTTCCGCAACTCGGCGAGCTGGCGGATGAGCGCCGCCCGCAGCGCCTCGCCCGTGGCGTCCGGATCGAGGTGAGCCGCGCCCATCGCTTCCGGAATGATTTCGTCCGCCACCTTGAGGCGCATCAGGTCCTCGGCGGTCAGCTTGAGCGCTTCCGCGGCGCGCGCCCGCTGGCTCGCGTCCTTCCACAGGATGGCGGCGCAACCTTCCGGCGTGATGACCGAATAGACCGAATTCTCCAGCATGAGCAGCCGGTCCGCCACGCCAAGCGCCAGGGCGCCGCCCGAGCCGCCTTCGCCGATCACCACCGAAATGATGGGCACGGGCAGTGCGCTCATCTCGAGGATGTTGCGCGCGAGCGCCTCACTCTGGCCGCGCTCCTCGGCGCCCAGCCCGGGGAACGCGCCCATGGTGTCGATCAGCGTGATGACCGGCACGCCGAACTTTGCCGCAAGCTGCATCTGCCGGAGTGCCTTGCGATAGCCTTCCGGGTGCGGCATGCCGAAATTGCGCTTCAGGTTTTCCTTGGCGTCGCGGCCCTTCTGGTGCCCGATCACCATGACGGTGTCGCCATCAAGCCGGGCCCATCCGCCCACGATCGCCGGGTCGTCCATGAACTGGCGGTCGCCGTGCAGCTCGATGAAGTCCGTGAAGATGGTGCTGAGATAATCGAGCGTGTAGGGGCGACGCGGGTGCCGGGCGACCTGCACCCGCTGGATGGGCGTGAGGGAGTCGTAGATCTCGCGGCGCCGGTCGTCCAGCTTCCGCTCGAGGCTGAGCAGTTCGTCATCCACGCCGATGTCGCGCTCGGTGCCGAGGCGCTTCAGTTCCTCGATCTGGCGCTCGAGTTCCTGGAGCGGCTTCTCGAAGTCGAGCGTATAGAGCGATGGCGGCATGGGTCAGTCTGCCTTGACGTAGTGGACGGCGTCGGAGCCCAGGAGGTCGCGCAGCGCGCGGAGCAGGTCGTCATCGGCCTGAACGCGAATGCGACGGGCCCGGAGGCGGACCGCCTCCCCATTCCCGTCGCTCCACTCAATATACAGGGGCGTGGGACCGGGATGCGCCGAGCAGAGCACCGTCGCGGCCTTGGCTGACGCGGCGCCCGGCGTGGCGGGGAGCCGCCAGCGCAGGCAGAGCGCCATCGCGCCCGAGTCGCGCAGGTCGGCCAGCGGCCGCGCCGATTCCACGATGAACGGTGCCCGTTCCTCGTCGCGGTCGCGCTCGCTGAATCCCCCGGTCAGCAGCATCGCGGCATCGGTCGTGATGGCCTGGTTCAGCTTGGCCCACGCGTCGGGAAAGACGATCGCCTCCGCCGTGCCGTGAAAGTCCTCGAGCACGAGCCGGGCGTATTCTTTCCCGGTCTTCTTCGAGATCTGGCGCTTCACCACCGTCACCACGGCGCCAATCGTGACCGGATGCTGGCTCCACTCGTGCAGCGTGGCGGTGCTCCGCGTGCCGAAGAGTTCCACCTCGCCCCGGTAGCGCTCGAGCGGATGTCCCGAAATGAAGAAGCCGAGCACTTCCTTTTCGCGCGCCAGCCGCTCGGCTTCCGTCCAGGCGGGAATGTCCGGCAAGGCGGTGGCATGGCTTCGTGCCGGCTGCGCCTCGCCGAAGAGTGACGACTGGCCCGCCTCCCGCTCGGCCTGCTTCAACTGGGCCTCGGCCAGCACCTGCTCCAGCGCCTCGATCAGCTGCTTGCGATGGCCGCCCAGGCCGTCGCACGCTCCAGCCGCCACCAGCGACTCCAGCACGCGGCGGTTGCAGAGCCGGGTGTCGATCCGTTCGGCGAGGTCATCGAGCGAGCGGAACGGCTCGCGCGTCCGCGCGTCGATGATGGAGCGGATGGCGCCCTCGCCCACGTTGCGCACGGCGCCGAGCCCGAATCGAACCCGCGCATCGCCGATCACCGTGAACTTGAATCCCGATTCGTTCACGTCCGGCGGCAGGATCTCGATGCCGAGACTGCGCGCTTCGTTGATGTACTGCACCACCTTGTCGGTATTGCCGATTTCCGATGACAGCAGCGCCGCCATGAACTCGGCAGGATAGTGGGCCTTGAGCCAGGCGGTGTGGTAGGAGAGGACGGAGTAGGCGACGCTGTGCGACTTGTTGAAGCCATAGCGCCCGAAGGTCGCGATCTGCCGGCCCAGCTCCTCTACCATCGCGCGCGGGTGACCCAGCGCCACCGCGCGCTCCACGAACTCGGCGACGGCGGCGTCGGCCATCGCCTGGTCCTTCTTGCCCACCGCCTTGCGCAGCACGTCCGCTTCCGCCAGCGAGAAGCCCGCCAGCACGTTGGCGATGCGCATCACCTGTTCCTGATAGGTGATCACCCCGAAGGTCGGCTCCAGCACCTCCCGCAGCAGCGGGTGGGGGTACTTCACCTGCTCCTGGCCCAGCTTGCGCCGGATGAACACCGTATGCATGCCGGCGTCGAGCGGGCCCGGGCGAAGCAGTGCGTTGGAGGCGACCAGGTCATCGAACCGGTCGCACTTCATGGCGCGGAGCGTCTCGGTGGCGAGCGGTGACTCGAACTGGAAGACGCCGCCAGTGCGCCCGTCGCGGAGCAGCGCGTAGACTGCCGGATCGTCGAACGGCAGCGCGTCCATGTCCAGCTCGATGCCGCGGCGCTCCCGGATCATGGCGACGGCATCGTGGATCACGGTGAGCGTCTTGAGGCCCAGCATGTCCATCTTGAGCATGCCGACTTTCTCGAGCGGCCCCATCTCGTACTGCGTGATGATGGAGTCCTCGCCGCTCACCGCCGCACCGGCGCCCCTGGTGGGCGCCGTGCACACGGGCACGTAATCGGCCAGCGGCCCCGGGGCGATCACCACGCCGGCCGCATGCACCGACATGTGCCGGCTCACGCCCTCGATGCGCGCGCTCAGGTCCATGAGCCGCTGGTACGCCGGGTTGCCGCGCACCAGCTCGCGCAACTCATCCACCTTCTTCACCGCTTCCGGGATGGTGAGACTGTAGGCCGGTCCCGACGGGATGAGCTTGGTGAGCTTGTCGGCCTCACCGGGCGGGATGCGGAGCACGCGCGCCACGTCCTTGACCGCCGCGCGCGCCTTCATGGTGCCAAAGGTGACGATCTGGCCGACGCTGTCACGGCCATAGCGCTCCCGCACGTACTCGATCACCTCGCCCCGGCGCTCGAAGCAGAAGTCCACGTCGATGTCCGGCATCGACACGCGTTCCGGGTTGAGGAAGCGCTCGAACAGCAGGTCGAAGGCGAGCGGGCAGACATTGGTGATGCCCAGAGCGTAGGCCACCAGTGATCCCGCGGCTGATCCGCGGCCCGGCCCGACCGGAATACCGCGCTCGCGAGCGGCGCGAATGAAATCCTGGACGATCAGGAAGTAGCCAGCGTAACCCGCGGTCTCGATGACGCCGAGCTCGTACTCCATCCGCTCCCGCACCGGATCGGGCAAGGGCGCGCCGTAACGCCTGACGGCGCCCACCTCCGTGAGATGGCGGAGCAGGGCCTCATCGGTATCGAACCCGTCGGGCTTCGGGAAGCTGGGCACGTAGTACCGCTTCTCGAAATCGAATTCGCATCGGTCGGCGACCGCTTGCGTGGCGCTGATGGCGTCGGGCTGCCCGGGAAACAGCGCTCGCATCTCGGCTTCGCTCTTGACGTACGACTCGGTGCCGGTGAAGCGGAAGCGCTTCGGGTCGTCGAGATCAGCGCCGGTGCCGATCGCCAGCAGCACATCGTGGCTCTCGGCGTCCTCGCGGCGCAGATAGTGCGCGTCGTTGGTGGCCACGACGCCGAGGCCCAGATCCCGGCTGAGCGCGAGCATCCCCTCGGTGACCAAATCTTCTTCGGGAATCCCGTGCTTCTGGATCTCGAGCCAGAAATTGTCGGGACCAAACAGTCCCGACAGCCAGGACGCCGTGCGGCGGGCCTCGTCGTATTTCTGCTGGCGCAGGTAGAGCGCCACCTCGCCCGACATGCAGGCGGCGAGGCAGACGAGGCCACTCGAATACCGCTCCAGCACCTCACGGTCGATCCGCGGCCGGCGATAAAAACCTTCGGTGTATCCGATCGACGAGAGGCGGACGAGATTCCGGTACCCCTCGCGGTTGCGCGCCAGTAGTACCAGATGACTGTAATTGGCAGGAGCCCAGGCGGGCTTGTCCCGCTCCTGGCGCGGCCCGAACGCCAGGTAGGCCTCGAAGCCCAGGATGGGCCGCAGCTGCTGCGCCCGGGCAGTCTCGTAGAACGTCCACGCTGCGTGCAAGTTGCCGTGGTCGGTAACCGCCAGCGAATCCATGCCAAGGCGCCGGGTGTGCGACACGAGATCGCCAATGCGGTTGGCGCCATCCAGCAGGGAGTACTCGCTGTGGGTGTGCAGGTGAACGAAGGCCATGACGTCTACCGGGCGCCGTGCCGGGGCTCGCCCGCTTCTTGCTGAAAAGTCGGCCTGCCGAACACGCGAGGTCGGGTCAGGGAAGGGCGCATCGGTGGCCTGAGGGCCTGCCAGCCGTTGCGGAACGGAACGTTGGACTGATTTCTGTGTCTCACTGCGGGAAGCTATCGGCCGGATTCTCGATTGTCAAAAGGCGTTGGAACGCCTACGCTTACTCATCCCGACCCTGGTTCGCCGGTGGCCTGGAGGCAAATGGTGGGAAACAAGGTGGAGGGCCTGTTGCTGGCGTGCGCAGTCACGCTCGCAGCGTGCGGGAGCGAGCCAGTCGGCCCCGGCAATCCTCCCGATGACACTACGCCGCCTCCTGGCAATGTTGCCTGTTCCGGTGTCACGGAAATCAACCTCAGCGTGGGCCAGTCCACCGTGGTCGATCCCTCGGCCAACAACGGCTGCCTGCGATTTCCAGCCGCCGGCGCCGCCGGCGCCGAATATCTCTACCTGGCCGCGGCCACCAATGGGCGTGAAGCGGCATCGGGACTGTCCACCAGCTACGAGGTGCGAGGCGGGGCCGGTGGAATCACGGCCGCCCGCGGAGCGCGACCGGCGCTCGGTCGTGCGCAAGCGTCGCCGCGACATGGAGCGCTCCGGCCGAACCTGGCTTTCGATGCCGAGTTGAGGAGTCGCGAGCGCGCGCTGGCGGGGGCGCCGGGTGCCGTGGCGCTGAGCCGGGCGCGGATCAGCGCGAGCGTGGCTGCCGTCCCGCCCGTGCTCGGCAGCCAGCGAACCTTCAAGGTCTGCCAGACCATCGACTGCACCGGATTCGTGGATGTCACGGGGACCGCCAAGCACGTCGGGCCCAAGGGCGCGATTTACCTGGACAACACCGTCCCCGCCGGCGGTTACACCCAGGCTGACCTCGACTCCGTCGGATTTCTCTTCGACAACTACCTCTATCCGCTCGACACCACTTCGTTCGGGCGTGAATCGGATCTCGACAACAATGGCGTTGTCGTGGTGCTGCTCACCAATCAGGTAAATGCGCTCAGCCCCGACTGCAACACCAGCGGCAGTGTCATTCTCGGCTTTTTCTACGGCAACGACCTCCTGGCCGGCAACCCCGGCTCCAACGGCGGCGAGGTGTTCTACGGCCTGGTTCCCGACCCGGACAACGGCGGTTGCAGCATCTCGCACGACTTCGCGCGATCGTACCTCGCGCCCACCTTCATTCACGAATTCCAGCACATGATCAGCTACAACCAGCATGTGCTGCTGCGCGGCGGGCTGAGCGAGGACACCTGGCTCAACGAGGGCCTGTCGCACTTCGCCGAGGAGACCGGCGGCCGGAACATTCCGGACCAGTTCTGCGTGAACCAGGACTGCCTGACCCAGTTCCAGGTGGGAGACGTCCAGAACGCCTATGGCTATCTCTCGGATCCCGAATCATTCTTCCTGGTGGAGCCCAGCTCGTCGAGCGGCCTGCTCGAGGAGCGGGGAGCCAACTGGCTCTTTGTGCGGTGGCTGGTGGACCAGTTCGGGAGCGACCTGACCGGGGCCGCCTTCACCCGGACGCTGGTCGCCACCAACAAGCTCGGCGCCGACAACGTTGCCGCTGTCACGGGCGTGCCGTTCAGCACGCTCGTTCCCCAGTGGCAGCTGGCGAATTACCTGGATGACCTGCCCGGATTCGTGACCCAGGAGCCCCGGTTGCGTTACACCAGCTGGAACTTCCGCGCCACCTTCGCCAACCTGCATGAGCAGGATGCCACCGATTTCCCGTTGGCGTTCCCGTTGCAACCGGACAGCGTCACCAGCGGCGCGTACGACCGGAAGGGTACGCTGCGGGCCGGCTCCGGCCTGCACCTTCTCGTGGTGCAGGCGGCCAGCTCCCCGGCGGTGACGTTGCAGCTCACCGACAGCCTGCGCCGGGCCATTGGAGCCAGCTCCGCCGCGCCGCGTATCGGCATCGCGCGGGTGCGCTGAGCTGGTGCGCCGGCGAGGCTGCATGATTTTCCTGATCATTGTCGGCGCGCTGGTGGCCGGGGCGGGCACCGCCTACGTCGCCAGCGATGACGTGCGCTACGTGACCCGCGCCGGCCTCGAGGAAACCCGCATCCTCCAATCGCGCGAATCGATCGCGCGGCTCGTGTCCGATTCAGCCACGCCACCGGAGTTGCGCGCGTCGCTGCGGCTGGTGCTCGCGGTGCGCAACTACGCCGATTCCCTCGGCCTCGATGCTGGCGACACCTACACCACGTACGCGGATGTGGGCCGCGACACCTTGCTGCTGGTGCTCCAGGCCGCCCCGCCGGACTGCATCTGCCCGTACACGTGGAAGTGGCCCATCGTCGGGCGGATGCCCTATAAGGGCTTCTTCGAGGCCGATGCTGCCCAGCGGGAGGCCACCCGGCTCGCCGGGCGCGGCTACGACATCTATCTCCGTCCCTCGGGCGCCTTTTCCACCCTGGGCTGGTTCGAGGATCCGCTCCTCTCCACGGCGCTGAGCGCCGATTCGATGGAACTTGCCGCCACGGTCTTTCACGAGATCGCGCACAATTCACTGTACATCCCGAGTGCGACACCGTTCAACGAGAGCTTCGCGCAGCTGGTCGGATATCGCTCGGCGGAGCGGTTCTTCCGGGAGCGTGGGGATTCGCTGGACGCCCGCCGGGCCGCCGATCGCTGGCACGACGAGATACTGCTGGGGGCCTTCTATACCGAGCTGACAACGCGGCTGGACCGCTTCTACGCGACGCATCCCGATTCGGCGGCACTCGACTCCGGCCGCCTCGCGGAGGGGCGCTGGGCCCGGTCGCAACTCGAGGGCGCGCTTCGGGACTCGCTGCGCACCTACACCGTGGCGCCGGTACCCGAGCGACCGGTGAACAATGCGCGTCTCATCGGCGCGACGATCTACCGCTCGCACCTGGACTGGTTCGAGGCGTACTTCCAGCGGCACGGCGCGGACATCGAGGCCACGGTCGCCGAGCTGAAGCAGTTAATGGATGGGGCGAAGGGGGACGAAGCTTTCGCAAGACTGCGTAGTGCGATCGAGACGGGACCCTAGGCGCCGATGGCCTGGCGCCTGGCCAAACGCCCCGGCGAGCGGCCGGGGCGTTTTTTTCGGCTGGTACTTCGTAACTCGGCGATCCAGCGTTACTGCGGCGTCGAGCTATTCGGATTTGGCGGCGGCGGAGCCGTGGTGGTGCTGTCCGTCGGACGATTCGGGTCCGAGGTGGTCGCCGCAGATGACGGCGTGGCCGGCTGCGCGGTGTTGTCACCCGTTGTCACGGGCGGCGCCGCAGGCGTCGCCGGCGTAACCGACGTCATGCCCGGGGAAGCTTCCTGGGTCGATGCAGTGGAATCACGATCGGGCTTCGCCGAATCAGGATACTTGTCCTTGTTCTGCTTTTCCTGCTTCTCGATCTGCTTCTGGAAGTCCGGGTTGGCCGCGTTCACGCTGTCGCACAACGTGCGGATTGAATCACTCACGGCCGGGGCCGGTGCGGCCATGTTGGAGTTGTCCCGAGCGCTGTCACGCTGGGCGAGAGAAAGACACTGTTTCTGCAGCGCCTTCTCGTTGGGCTGGGTTACATCCTGCGCCCGCGCCGTGCCGGCACCCATCGCCAGCAGGCCGAGGACCAGTCCAGTGGAAAGTAGTGGAATACGGTGTCTCATAACGGTACGCCTCTCTTGCGGTAGAGCGCTTGAGACTGGCCCGGAGTCACTCGGTGCCAGTCGTGAGCCAACAGTTTAGCGGCTGCGACGCCTGCGCTCTGTGAGTCTGCTCACCTCGTCATGTTTCGACGCGCCACGTCAGCCGGTTCGCCCCTTCACCAGACGCCGTTACCTTGGATGGTTGGCCAACGACCACCTCCACGAACGAGCGGCGCTTCATGAACACCTCCCTGGGCGGTGACGACCGGCAGCAAATGGTGCGGGAACTTTCCGAGTTTCTCTCGATCCCCAGCATCAGCACGCTCCCGGCGCATGCCGCTGACTGTCGCCGCGCGGCGGACTGGCTGCAGGACCATTTCCGTCGTCTCGGGTGCCCCGTGGTCGACCTGCTCGAGGGACGCGGACATCCTGTGGTCTGGGCGGAAGGCCCGGCCGCACCAGGGCGTCCCACACTGCTCATCTACGGACATTACGACGTCCAGCCGCCGGATCCGCTGGACGAATGGAATACGCCGCCGTTCGATCCCACGGTGCGTGACGGCAAGCTGTACGCCCGTGGAGCCGCCGATGACAAGGGGCAGGTGTACTGCCTGATCAAGGCGTGGGAAGCGGCGAGCGCCGGAGGTCGCACGCCGCCCGTCAATGTGCGCTTCCTGATCGAGGGAGAAGAGGAGTGTGGCGGCGACGTGATCGCCGACGTGCTCGAGCAGGATCCCTGGCGTGTCGAGGCCGACGCCGCGCTGGTGTGTGACATGAGTTATTACGCGCCCGGATGGCCGGCGGTCTACACGGCGCTGCGGGGCATCTGCTACGCCGAGATCCAGGTGCGGACGCTGCAACGCGACCTGCACTCCGGGACGTATGGCGGCGTCGCACCCAACGCGCTGGAAACGCTCACGCGGATGCTTGCCGCGCTCAAGTCGGCCGATGGGACCATCAACATTCCGGGCCTCTACCAGCAGGTGATCCCGCCCACCGATGCGGAGCTCGCCGCGTGGCGCAAGCTGCCACTCGATGTCGAACAGTACCTGGCCCAGGAAATTACCGGGAAGGCGCTCACCGGACTCGCCAACCGGTCAATCATGGAGCGGACCTGGGCGCTGCCGACTTTCGAGATCCACGGCATTCGCGGCGGGTTCGTGGGCGAGGGCGCCAAGACCGTGATTCCGGCTGCGGCAACGGCCAAGGTGAGCTTGCGCCTGGTGCCCGGTCTCACGTTTGCCGGCGTGCGGGACGCTCTTGAGCGGGCGGTGCAGTCCCTCGCGCCGGCGTGGGCGGAGGTCAGGGTGACCACCATTCACGGCGCTGATCCCGTCCAGGTGGATGTCACCAATCCGGTATTCGAGCGGCTGGATCAGGCTTTTTCGGAAGTCGTCGGGCGCCCGGCGATCGCCGTCCGGGCGGGCGGCTCCATTCCCATCGTCGCGGCGCTCGGCCAGCGTGGTGCACCGGTCATCCTCACCGGCATCGGTCTCCCCGACGACGGGCTCCATTCGCCGAACGAGAAGCTCGACCTGCAGCAATTGTGGGATGGGGTGAAGGTATTTGGACGGTTCTTTGAATTGATGGGTGTCGCGTAGGGGCGCTACGCCCTGCGCCCCTCCGCGACACCCCATCACTCCTCCGGCGGCACCACTGGCCGGGGCACGCCCCCCGAATAGCGCGCTTCGGTGCGTGCCTGCAACTCATCCACGCCAATCAGTGCGCGCGCCGACGCAATGACGCCGGCCACGACGTCGTCGGCCCAGTAGGGATCCGGCCGATCTGCTTCCGGCAGATCCCGCGCGCAGCGCTCGAGATAGCGGATGGCCGTCTCGATCCACTCATTCTGCGCCGATGCCACCAGCGACCACGAGCCGGTCGAGCGCAGCTCCAGCTCCGCCAGGGCCGCCAGGTGCGGCTTCACGTCCTTGGTGACGGCCGGCGACCGCAACCGCTCGGCGACCAGCGTCAGCACCTCACGGCGCTCGCTTTCCTGTGGCTCCGGCAGCGGCGCAAGGTAGTGCCGCTGATCCGCGACCATTTCCGCCAGCCGGATGCACACCGCGCGAATGGCCGGCTCCAGTGCCTTCGGGGCTTCAGCGGCCCAGCGGCGTGCGGCGCGCAGGATATCCTCTACCCGCTGGTCCGCCTGGGCGCCGGTCCCACGCTTCGCTTCATCTGACATGGATCGGAGAATGGCGGAATTGCGCCGCCAAATCAACCGTCGAATCAGGCCGCGAGCCGGCGCGCGCGGCTGCCGAGCCAGAGCGAGACGAGCAGGCAGGCCACGACGAAGATGATGAGGCCGGTGGTGCCGAAGAGGCCGCGGACGGGGAAGGCGACCAGCATGAGGAGCACGGTGGCGAAGGCGCTCACGGTGGCCAGCATGCCGCGGCGAAACCAGTTGCCGAGTGGGGCCAGGATCCACCAGGTGCTCGCGGCGCTCACGGCCAGCCCTCCGATCGTGCCGCCGGCGATGAGCAGGACCAGCGTCCCTTCGTCCGTGGAGGTGCGAGCCTGGAGCTGGAGCACCGCGACCATGGCGCCGATCACGGCGGCCGTGCCGGCGAAGGTGCCCATGGCCGCTCCTCTCAGGGCCAGCCGCACGAGGCGGCGCACGTCGGCGTCCGCCGCTTCCCGGGCCGCCGCCTCCGCCTGGGCGATGTCCGCCAGCGCGGGATCGCGCTCGGGATGGGTCACGTCAGATGTGGATCACGCGGCCCATCGAGTCGAGGCACGCTTCCGCGGTGGCTTCGCTGAGCGTGGGATGCGCGTGCACCGCCAGGTCGACTTCCTCGACCGTGAATTCGTTCTCGCGGGCCACGGCAAGTTCGTGGATCATTTCGGACGCGTGCCCGCCCACGATGTGCGCGCCCAGGATCTCGCCGTATTTCTTGCCGCGGATGACCTTGACGAAGCCCTCCGTTTCATTGGTGGCCCGGGCCCGCCCGTTGGCGCTGAACGGGAACCGTCCCACCTGGAACTCCAGCTTCTGCTCCTTGCACTGGTCTTCCGTCAGTCCGATGCTGGCCACTTCGGGCTTGCAGTAGGTGACGCTGGGGATGTTGTCGTACTTGATGGCCGGCGGATGATGCCCGGCAACCCGCTCTGCCACCACGACGCCTTCCCGGCTCCCCTTGTGCGCCAGCATCGGCGGGCCCGCCACATCGCCGATGCAGTAGACGCCCTTGGCGGTGGTCTCGAGGGTCTCGAGGTTCACCTTGACGAAGCCACGGTCGGTCAGCTCGATGCCGGCTTCCTTGAACCCCATCTGCTCCGTGTTCACCGCACGGCCTGCCGCCATCAGCACCTTCTCGGCTTCGACCGTCTTCTTCTCGCCGCCAACTTCGAGCTGCAGCGTCACCTTGTCCTTGGCCACCTTGGCCGAGGTCACCTTGGCGCCCGCGTACACGTCGATGCCGCGCTTCTTGTAGCTCTTGGCCACGGCGTCGGAACTCTCCGCATCTTCGACCGGGAGGATCCGCGGCAGCGCCTCGATCAGCGTGACTTTGGTGCCAAACGCATTGAAAATGTCGGCGAATTCGGTGCCGACCGCGCCAGCGCCCACAATGGCGAGGCTCCTGGGCGCCGCCTCCAGGAACAGCGCTTCGTCCGAGGAAATGACGGTCGTGCCGTTGAGCTCGAGGCCGATCTGCGGGATCCCCTTGACGCGTGAGCCCGTGGCGAGAACCAGGGCCTTCTTCGCTTCATGGGTGTCGTTGCCGACCTTCACCTTGCGGCCGGGGAGCACCGTGCCGGTGCCGCTCACCACGGTGATCTTGTGCTTCTTCATCAGGAAGCCGACGCCCTTGGAGTTCTGCTCCGACACCTTGCGCGAGCGCTTCATGGCGACGCCGTAATCGGTCTTCACCTCGCCGGTGGTGATGCCGAGGTCCGCCGCCTCGTGTGCCAGCACCCGGGCGATGTAGGCGCTGTAGAGCAGGGCCTTCGTCGGGATGCAGCCGATGTTGACGCAGACGCCGCCCAGCTTGTCCTTCTCGACAACGGCAGTGCTGAGCCCCAGCTGCGCCGCGCGGATGGCGCACACATAGCCGGCAGGTCCGCCTCCCAGAACGATGACGTCGAATTGTGCCACGGGATCCTCAGTCGTAGGTCGTAGGTCACAGGAGCGAAGTCGCAGGTCGCAGGTTCCAGGTCGTGTGACTCGAGACCTGTGACTTGCGACGCGCCTCTACCACACCATTGCCAGCGGGTTCTCCAGCATCCGCTTGAGCGTGCGGAGGAACTGCGCGCCCGTGGCGCCGTCGATGACGCGGTGGTCGCAGGACATGGTGATCTTCATCCGCTTCCGCACCTCGAGGCCCTCGGCGGCCGGGACTGTCTGTTCGCTGATGCGTCCGATGGCCAGGATGCCAGCCTCGGGCGGATTGATGATGGCGGTAAACTCGTCGATGTCGAACATGCCGAGATTCGAGACCGAGAACGTGCTGCCGGTGTACTCCTCCGGCGTGAGCCGGCGGTCACGCGCCCGAGCCGCCAGGTCGCGAGTCTCGGCGGAAATGTCCCGCAGCGACTTGAGGTCGGCGTGCCGGATCACCGGCGTGATGAGGCCGTCCTCGATGGCGACAGCCATGCCAAGGTGCACTTCGGACCAGTAGCGGATGTGATCATCCTGCCACCACCCGTTGCACTCGGGATGCTGCTTGAGCGCCAGCGCCGTGGCCTTGATGATGATGTCATTGTACGAAAGCTTGCCCTCACCCACCGCATTGATGGCCTCGCGTGCGTCGGCGACGCGCTCCATGTCCACTTCTGAGGTGAGATAGAAGGTGGGCACCGGCCCGATTGACTGCACCAGCCGCCTGGCAATGGTCTTCCGGATCTGGGTGAGCGGCACGTCGCGGTATGCCTCGCCCGCGGGAATCACGAGCGTACGCATGGGGATCCCGGCGGGCTTCGGGGCCGGGGCTGCTGCAGCGGGGGCCGCCGGCCTGGCGGACTCCACATCGCGCTGGATGATGCGACCGGCAGGCCCCGAGCCCTGGATGCTTGCCAGGTCGATCCCGCGTTCGCTGGCGATCCGCCGCGCGAGCGGCGATGCCTTCACCCGTTCCCCGTTACTCGGTGCGGGCGGCGCCGCCGTCGCGGTAGCCGCGGCGGGCGCGGGCGCCGGTGCGGTCTCCGGCTTACGCTCGGGCTTCGGTGCTTCCACCGGCTCGGGCCTGGGCGACGTCGCCCCGCCTGTCCCGGCGCCGCCCGCCTTGTCCGCGTTGTCCCGCTTGGCGTCCCCAACCTCTTCTCCCGGCTTTCCGATCCAGCCAACGACCTCGGAAACCGGCACCGTGTCACCGGCCGCGGCGACCTGCTTGAGCAGGGTGCCTTCGGCGCGAGCCACGAGCTCCATCACCGCCTTGTCGGTTTCGACGTCGGCCAGGACGTCGCCGACCTTCACGGCGTCGCCTTCCTTCTTCTTCCATTCAACGAGGCGGCCCTCCTCCATCGTGGGCGAGAGCGCCTCCATGACGACCTTGGTTGCCATTAGTACCGTCGTAAGTCGTAAGTCATATGTCGCAGGCCTCACGCCTCAGGCCCTAGGCCTCCTGATACAACACTTTCTTCACGGTCGCGACCACCGTATCCGGGTCGGGCTTGGCCGCCTTCTCGAGCCCACGATTGTACGGCATCGGCACATCGGCCTGCGTCACGCGGATGACCGGCGCATCCAGCTCATCGAAGATGTTCCTCTGGATTTCATACACGACCTGCGCGCCGACCCCGGCAAACGGCCAGCCTTCCTCGACGACGACGCATCGGTGCGTCCGGCTCACCGATTCGAAAATGGCCTCGGTGTCGAGCGGCCGGATGGTGCGCAGGTCCAGCACGTCGGCGGAGATGTCTTCGTTGGCCAGCTTGTCGGCGGCCTTGAGCGCCACCGACAGCGTCTTCGAGTGGCACACCAGCGTGACGTCGCTGCCCTCGCGCTTGCGGTCGGCCTTGCCGATGGGAATGGTGTACTCCTCCTCGGGCACTTCGCCCTTGGTGTTGTACAGCATTTCCCCTTCCATGAACACGACCGGGTTGTCATCACGGATGGCGCTCTTGAGCAGTCCCTTGGCGTCGGCCGGTGTCGCCGGCGCGATGACCTTGAGGCCGGGGATGTGCGCATACCACGACTCGAAAGCCTGCGAGTGCTGCGCCGCGAGCTGGAGCGCCGCGCCGCCCGGTCCGCGGAACACGATGGGGCAGCCGACCTGCCCGCCCGACATGTAGCGCATCTTGGCGGCTGCGTTCACCACCTGGTCGATGGCGAGCAGGGCAAAGTTCCAGGTCATGAACTCGATCACCGGCCGGAGTCCGGTCATCGCCGCCCCCACGCCGATCCCGGCAAAGCCGAGCTCCGCGATGGGCGTGTCCACGATCCGCATGGGGCCAAACTCTTCCAGCAGGCCGCGGCTCACCTTGTAGGCACCGTTATACTCGGCCACTTCCTCGCCCATGAGGAAGACGTTCTCGTCACGGGCCAGTTCTTCGCGGAGCGCCTGGTTCAGCGCGTCGCGATACGTGAGGACCGCCATCAGGACTCTCCCTCTGGAGCGTAGACGTCGGTGTACAGCTCCGAGAGCGCCGGCTCTGGCGATTCCTCCGCAAACTTCTCGGCGTCGGTGACTTCAGCTGCGACGTCCTTTTCCAGTTCGGCCATCGCCTCGTCGTCCAGCAGGCCGGCCTCGCGCATGCGCGCGGCCAGCACCTCGATCGGATCCCGCTGCTGGTACTGCTCCACTTCCGCCTTGGTGCGGTAGGTGCCGTGCGCCGCATCGGACATGGAGTGACCGACGTAGCGATAGGTGCGGATCTCCATGAGCGTCGGGGCTGACTCCTCGCGCGCCCGCTGCACCGCCGCGTCGGTGGCCTCCTTGACCGCCAGCACGTCCTGCCCATCCACTGCGACGCCGGGCATGTTGTAGCTCGCGGCCCGCTCGAAGAGGTCGGTGATGGCGGCCGCGCGGCCCACGGCGGTGCCCATCCCGTAGCCGTTGTTCTCGATCACGAAGATGGCCGGCAGCTTCCAGAGCCCCGCCATGTTCAGCGTTTCATGGAAGGAGCCGATGTTGGCCGCGGCCTCGCCGAAATAGCAGAGCGAGACCTGGTCCGTGCCGCGGTACTTGGCCGAGAAGGCAAAGCCGGCACCGAGCGGAATCTGGCCGCCCACGATCCCATGCCCGCCCATGAAGTTCACCGACGTATCGAAGAGGTGCATCGAGCCACCCTTCCCGTGCGAACAGCCGGTGGCCTTGCCATACAGCTCGGCCATCACGCTGCGCGCCGACAACCCGCGCACGAGCGCCTGGCCGTGCTCGCGATAGGCGCTGATGACGTAATCGTCATCCCGGAGTGCCGCGAGGGTGCCGACGGCCACCGCTTCCTGGCCGATATAGAGGTGGCAGAAGCCGCCGATCTTGCCCAGGCTGTACGCCTCGCCTGCCTTCTCCTCGAACCGCCGGATGAGCAGCATCTGGCGCAGCCAGTGCCGCCACTCCGCCGTGGTGGCTTCGCTCACTTCTGCTTCCTTGCGCGACCGTGTCGCCGTTCCCGCCATTACGTGGTCCTCTGCTGGGCCCGGGCGCGATCCACCTGCTCCCAGGCATGATACGAGCTGCGCGTGAGCGGGCTCGCTTCCACATGGGCGAAGCCCATGCGCAGACCGGCCTCGCGAAGCTCGGCAAATTCCTCAGGGGTGTAGAAGCGCGCCACCGGCAGGTGCCCATTGCTGGGCCGGAGATACTGGCCGAGCGTCACGATGTTGACCTCGGCACGGCGAAGATCCCGCAGGCACAGGAGGATCTCGTCCCACTCCTCGCCCATGCCGAGGATGATGCCACTCTTGGTGAGTGCGGCCGCACCACCGAGCGCCCGTGCCATGCGCAGCACCCGAAGTGCGCGGTCATAGCGTCCACCGGGCCGGGCGAGCCGATAGAGGCGCTCGGTCGTTTCCAGGTTGTGATTGAGGATGTGCGGCTCCGCCTTCATCACGATGGCCAGCGCGCGCTCCGAGCCCTTGAAGTCCGGAATCAGGACTTCTACCGATGTGTCGGGCAGTCGCTCGCGGATGGCCCGGATGCAGCCCGCAAACGCTTCGGCACCGCCATTGGGCAGGTCGTCGCGGTCCACCGAGGTAATGACCACATGGCGCAACTCCATCCGCGCAACAGCCTCGGCAAGGCGGAGCGGCTCCAGCGGATCAAAGGCGGCGGGCGTGCCGTGAGCCACCGCGCAATAGGTGCAATTGCGGGTGCAGACATCACCCAGGATCATGAATGTCGCCGCACGATGATCCCAGCATTCACCGATGTTGGGGCAGCGTGCCTCCTCGCAGACCGTGTGCAGCCCCAGCTCGCGCATCGTCCGCTTGAGATGCGCGTAGTTAGGTCCGCCAGGCGGCTGGACCTTGAGCCAGCCCGGCTTCCGCGCAGGTGCCGTTGGGGCGGCGCTAGCGCGCGTCAGTTGTACGAGGGATGCTGCCACACCGTTCTCCTCTCCGGGCGGGGAAAGTTAGTCGGAAAGGGAAGGGTTGTGTATGGGTGAAAGCCGGAGGCAGTAGCTCTCAGCGCTCAGCGCTCAGCGCTCCGCCTAGAAGAACAGCATCATTCCCGCCGCCACCGTCGTCGCCCGGTTGTCGTGCGTCACGGCATCGTCATCGAGCGTCCAGGCCTCGGTGACTTCGCCGACGACCTTGAGCGAGCGGGTGGCCTGGTAGTATGCACCGAGCGTGGCAGCGCGGTTGGTCGTGCGGAAATACGGCTCGTCCCTGGCCGCGCGGACGCGACTGGCGCCCAGCGCCAGCCCCAGCGTCAGCGCTCCCTGGTGCGGCTCGAAGGTCAGCTGGCTGTAGAAGCCTTCACTCGGCCGCAACGCAGTGCTCGCCGCATCTGCCGTACGTCCGTCACGGAAGAGCAGTGTGCCGCCGATCCCGCGGCCGGTGTAGCCGTGCGCTGACACGGTGAACGCCTCCACGTGCGCGCGCCCGCCCGCCGAGGCGCCCCACGCCGTGGCACCAGCGTCGAGCTGGGTATCATGTTCCGGCTGCAGCAATCCCGAGAGCCAGAGAGACAGGCCGCCGCGTTCCCACTGGAGTTCGCTCTCCAGCCGTGGCGAGATCAGCTGGTCGAAATTGTTGTTGGTGCTGGGATCGAACAGAGCCACCGTGAACTGCAGCGCTCGGCCCGCCGGCGTGCTGTAGGCGATCTGCGCGTTGAACCCCGGATAGATGTATCCGTACCCACTGTGGCCGAGCGTCGTTCCGCCCGGATTGCCGGAGATGCCGCCCGTTGCCCCGGTGCCAAAGAGGGACATGTCGGTCAGCATGCTCTGGCGCCCGAACACGCCAACCTCGCGGCCTGCCAGCAGGCGGCCCCAGTGCCCCGCCACGGAGACGTATGCCTGCCGGAGATCGATACGTGCACCGAGCCCGTCATCGTCATCATGCCCACCGGTCGTCTGCACCACTGGCGCAAGCCCGAAGTGGGCCGTCAGTTCCGCCGAGCCCTCGGTACCCTTGGCATCGAACACGGCGAACGCCGGCAGGTAGCCCGATCGTACGGCCGAGCCCTCGTGCCCGGTCCTGACCAGTGCGGCGGGGGCCGTCACTTCGCCGGCATCGCTCTCGTGCTCGAAGACGTAGAAGGCGCCTACATTGCCCGCAAACGTGAACGTCCACCCATCGGGAGTGGCCAGGCGCACTTGCGCATGGGCGGAGCCCCCACCCGCGACCAGCACCAGCAGTAGGCACGCCAGCATCCTGCGCATCAGGGCTCCTCGAGAAGTTGTTCGATGAAGGCGCGGAATGAAGCCACCTGCTGCTGGTGCATGGGGCCGGTGCTGGCCCCGTAGAAGCCGGCGTGCACCCGGCGCACGCGACCGTCACGACCCAGGAAGATGGTCGTCGGGTATGACGTGAAACCAGTGAGCTGCGGGAGCGTCGCCGCCGTGGCCTCGACGGTGTTGGTGCCACCCAGCAGCAAGGGGAACGGAATCTGGTGGCGAGCCTTGTAGCGTCGTACGAGCGCGGCATCGATGGCAGTATCGCCTGAGACTTCGTAGGCAATGCCTGCGATCTCGAGCCCACGCGCACGGTACTCATGCCACAGCCGCACCAGCTCAGGCGCGGCCTCCTGGCACGTGGGGCACCATGTCCCGAAAATATCAATCAGCACAACCTTGCCACGGAAGCGCGGGTCATCGTTCCGCACCATTCTGCCATTGAGGTCCGGAAACGCGAAATGAAACGGCGCTGTCGTGTCGGCCTGGGTGAGGCTGGTCGGCGGACGCAGGTGATCGCGCCCCGTACTGCGAACAGCGGTGAAGGGCGTCTGCGTGCTCAGCCCGGCATGAAAGGTTCCGCGCAGCGTGTCACCATCCAGGCGGGCGGTGAGGAGATACACGAAGGAGCCATCGAAATGGCTCATGGCCACACTGTCGCCGTCGAGTTGTCCCTGGAAGGTGCCGTAGTCGCCGGTATTGGAAATGACGGTGCCCTGCAGGCCGGATGGACCCCCTTCAAAAAGCAGCACCCGAGGACTGCGCCGTTGGCCGGACACGAAGGTGGCGTCCCACCGGCCCGCGAGGCGTCGCGGCACTGGTGCCGCATCCCACCGTCCGCGCGAGGCGTGAAACGGAATGACGCGCGGACCCCGGTTGCCGACGTTGCGATAAAAGCCCGCGAGTGTGTCGCCGCTGCAGGTGGCCGCGATGCTCGCCGCGTAGTCGGCAATTTCCAGTCGCACCGAATCACCCGCCTGGCGCACGCCACTTAACGCGCCGCACGAGCCGGCGTTGCAGACGCGCCCGGTGAGCCGGTCCGCGCTGTCAGCGATCTGCAGCGAGAATCGGAGCTCGCCACCCGCCAGCGCCAAAGCGGCCCGCCACGGGCCCGCAAGCCCGGTATGGCAGGGCAGTGCGACCGCGAGCGCCAGCAGGAGCGAATTCATTCCTTGGGCTGGTACTGCTCGCCGGCTCGCACATCGGCGGGAATTGCGTTGCCGCGCCACGGCGCAGGACAGGCAAAGGCCGAACTGTATGCGCAGAACGGATTACGCGAGCGGTTGAAGTCGAGGCGCCAGTTACCCTTGCCAGCCGGCACCAGCGAGACAAACCGTCCCGCGGGATAGGTGCTGTCGCCATTAGTGGAGTCACGGAAGTAAATCTCGAGATCCGATTCGCCCGAGACGGGATCGGGGAGGCGCATGACGGACAGCCGGACGGGCTTGCCGCCAATCGGCACGATCACCGATCCCGCGTCCTCGGCCGTGACCTCGACGCCTTCAGGCGACAGGACCAGCCGTGATCGCGCGGAATCCGGAGGGTGCAGCGGCCCTGCGAAACTGAGCGCCGCATCGTAGGGATACCAGTGCGGCGTGCCGCGGGCCCGGGTGCTATCGAAGATGGTCACGACCGGACGGCTCGCGGTGCCGCCCGATACGATGGCGTACCCCCCAAGGCGCACCGGCCTGCCGCGTGGCAGCGCGCGGCGCCCCTCCGGCCCGGTCATCGCCACGATGCCGTCGCTGTTGGCTATCGTGTGCAGTGCCACGCCAGTCAACGCGACATCGCCGTGGTCAGAACCGAGCCGGATGCCCTGGCCCACCGGTAGCTGGGCGACTGCAGCGTACGGCGATAGGGGCGAACGCTGAAGCCATTCGAGGTACGCTTCGCGCTCGGCGTCGACCAGCGCTGCGCCCTGCGCAATCGCCGCGCGCGCCGTGGCGGTTGCAAGGAGGCAGGCCGCCGCGAGCAGCAGCGGGATTCGACGGCCAGGAGTCAATTGTCGTTGCATTCGCGTATCCTACCAGATCCACATGCGCGACGGGTCCAGCACTCTCGCATGTTCATGCACAGGATCGCCGCGAATCATCTGCTGCAGAAGGATGGCAGTGATGGCGGCGAGCAGGATGCCGTTCCGGCCATGGCCGGTCGCGTACCAGAGATGCGAGAGGTCAGGCGCCGGGCCCACGATCGGCAAGCCGTCCGGCGTCACTGGCCGCAACCCTGCCCAGCTCCTGCTCTCCGGCCGGGTGCCGAGCGGAGGGCAGAGTTCCCGGACTGCGGACCAGATCCGCTGCTGGCCGGAGTCGGTGACACTGGAGTCGAAGCCGGCATACTCCATCGTCGAGCCAATGAGCGCTTCATTGCCACGAGCCAGCACATAGCCATGCTGATGATAGAGGATGGCGCGCTGCGTGCCACTGGGCCAGGGGAAGGCGGCCATCTGCCCGCGCACCGGCTCAACCGAAAGCGGTCGCGGCAATCCCTCGATCCGGCCTGACCAGGCGCCCGCGGCGATGATGATATCGTCGGCCGAGAAGCGCTCGTCGGCCACCACAGCCACCGCCTTGTCGCCGTCGCGCTCCACCCGCCGCGCGGTCTGGCGCACCAGCACCGCCCCATGCTGGACCGCGTCAGCGAGGAGCGCGTTTACCAGGCTCACCGGGTCGAGGGCGCCGTCCTGCGGCGACCAGAGCGCTCCCAGCGGCGTCCGCAGCCAGGGCCACTGATTCCTAACTTCCTGGGCATCGAGCCAGTCGCAACGGTGGCCCTGCTGGCGTTGCCAGGCGACCGCCGCCCTGAGGCCCGACGCGTCGGCCTCGTCAAACGCGACGCGGGCAATGCCTTCACGCCAGAACCCGATATCGATGGCGGTGGCGTCCTGCAGCTCGGCGGCAAGCTCGGCATAGCGGTCCCGGCTGGCAACACCGAGCTCGTACAGCGACTCATTGCGCTCGCTCTCGATCTGCGGCGCGAGCATCCCGGCGGCAGCCCGCCAGGCCGCCCCCTCCGCCTCGACGCGGTCGAGTACCAGAACCCGCCGGCGCTCCCGGGCAAGTTCCCGGGCGCAAGCTGCTCCTACCGCGCCGCCGCCGATGATGATAACATCATAACTGGAAGTCACTTGGTGCCTCGACGAAACTTTATGAAACATCGGGGCGTATGGTGACGCGACCGGCCACCTCGGAGGAAAATAGCATGGTCCGGAGCATCCTCGGTTTCTCGGTGTTCGCAGTGATCGGCGTGCTGGCGCTGAAGTTGTTCTTTGGCTTTTTCGGCTGGATCCTGTCGGCGCTGTTTACGGTGCTGGTGTGGGCGTTCTTCGGCTGGGTCTTCTACCTGATCCTCAAGGCGATCGCCCCGGACACGGCGGCGCGTCTCCGGGAGCTCATCACCGGCAAGGCGGGCTGAGGCGGCTTAACCTGGCTGGGCGGGCTGCGCCTGATCCACGCTGAGCCCAGGCCCGCCCAGCGCCCGCCGCGCCTTCCAGAGATCGCGCGCGGCTTCCAACGGTGCAATTCGGCTGGGCCGGGGACGGCGATCGTGCCGTTCCGGCGCCCGGAGGCTTTCAATCTGACGCGCATGCCTCGCGGCCACAGCCAATAGCTCTGCGCGCGCGGCCCAGCCCTCCGTATGGAGCAGCCGGCCGGGACGTTCCCTCAGGGCGTGGTGCAGCGCGATGAGCCGGAACGCTGCGTAGCCGCTCACCACATCCCGAACTCCGGGCACCCTCACACGGCGGCCCAGAAGCATTGGTGCCAGCCGCCGGAGCCAGCGCCGGGCCCGCGATTGCTCCCCATTCAGCTGGCCCTCCGCCACCACCAGATCGGCCCCGCTATCCAGCCGTCGGACGATATCAGGCAGGACATCCGCATCGTGGGTGAAGTCGGCGTGCATGATGACGGCGTAGTCCCGCTTGGGGCGGTCGCTGCGTTCGAGCGCCATCCGCAGCAGGCTCTCGACCGTGGCAGCATAGCCTTGGCGACGCTCATGGGTGATGACGGTCAGCGGAAGCACGCGGGCGTAGGGCGCCAGCACCTCGGCGCTGGAATCCGCCGAGCCGTCGTTGGCGACCAGTAGCTGGTATTCACGCGGGAATTCGGTGAAGACCTGCCGGATCTTCCAGAGCAGGAGGCCCACCGTCCGGGCTTCGTCATGTGATGGAATACAGACGTAGATCATGCGCCGTATCGTTCAATGGTGAAGTCTGGATGATAAGGCCGTCAGCGCCCCACGCGAAGTCAGGACGACTCGGTGACCACCTGGAACGTGCCTGAATCCCGGCCGGTGGCCATGCGGGCCGCGGTGGCGAGCAATGCCCGCAGTTCCGCCAGGCCAAACGGTTTGTGCAGCCAGGGGCGATTGAGGCTCTCCAGGAACTGGAGCGTATCGCCCCGGACGGTGTCTCCGGTCGAGAAGAAGATGCGGCGGGCGAGCTGGGGCCGGGAGCTCGAAATGTCCTCGAACAGTTCGCGCCCGCCAAGGCGTGGCATGCGAAGGTCGCAGATGACGAGGTCGTGGGCATCCTCCAGCGTCAGGCGCCGTCCCTCAGCGCCATCGGCGGCGACATCCACGTGATGGCCCCACGCCTCGAGCGTCGCGCGCATGTAGTGCAGGATGTGCGGTTCATCATCGACCACGAGGACGCGAAGGCTGCGCTCCAGGGGCCGTACCGGTTCAGTGCTGCGTCCCGCAGGCTCGGGCGATTCACCCAACGGCAAGTAGACCGTGAACGTGGCGCCTGCGCCCGGCTCGGTCACGAGGGTGATCCGCCCGCCGTGCTCGCGCACGATGCCCTGGCTGATGGGAAGGCCCAGGCCAGTGCCATCGCCGTCCCGCTTGGTGCTGAAGAACGCGTCGAACACGTGCCGAGAGACATCCGCGTCCATGCCGGGGCCATCGTCCCGTACATCGATGGCAATCCCCTCGTGAAAGCGACGCGCCGTCAGCTCGATCGTTCCGGGGCGGTTGGTGGAGGCGATGGCCTGTGCGGCGTTCGTGACCAGATTCACGAATACCTGCTGGATCCGATTGGAATCAAGCACGATGGGTGGGAGGCCGGGCTCAACCTCGAGATGCGCCTCCACTCGGCTGGCCATGAGCGGGTTGCGCAGCAGCGCCATGGTCGAGCCGAGGAGCTCGCGAATATCGGTAGGACCGCGCTGATGGTCCTGCTTGCGGGCGAAGTTGAGCAGGTTGCGTACGATGCCTGATGCGCGCTCCGCCTCCTCGCGAATGACGGCCAGCGGTTCGCGCAGCGGGGCAGGGACATCTGGTATCTCGCCCAGGAAGTCGGCGAATCCCACGACCGAGGCGAGCGGGTTGTTGAGCTCGTGGGCCACGCCGGCAATGAGCTGCCCCATGGCGGAGAGCTTGGCGCTTTGCAGCAGCTGCTCCTGCAGGCGACGTTCCTCAGTCTGATCCTGGAACAGCAGCACGATGCCGATGTTCGCGCCCTCGCCCACCGGCACACCGCTCACCGCGTACGACCGGGATCCGGTCTGGAGTTCGACCTCCTGGCCCAGCGGAAAGGCGAGCACGCGCTCGAGGTTCTCGGCCCATTCGACCGGGACGAATCCCGTCCAGGGGCGTCCAACCAGCACCGCCGGTGGGACACTCACCAGGTCCGCGAAGGCGCGGTTGGCACGGCGTATGCTTCCCGAGCGGTCCACGATGCAGATGGCCAGCGTGAGCGCATCGACGACTTCCTGCCACGAGCGCCGGCCATCATCATGAATATCCACCAGTTTGGCACTCTCGATGGCGACACTGCCCTGCGCGGCAATGGCGGCGAGCAGGTCACCAGCGATCAGGTTCAGCGGGCTTACTGGATCGCGCACCGCAAGAAACCCGCGCACCTGCCGCCGGGCCAGGAGGGGGGCCAGTTTCCAGTGGCCGGCATCGTCGTCGAAGGTGATGGGCATGTCGCCCGCCACCCTGGCCGCGATGGAACGCCGGTCGGCATCGGGGTCGGGCCAGTTGTGCAGCGTCGGGGGCCGCACGGCGTCGTCCTGCATGAGGCCAAGGACGATCTCGGCGGGGTGAAAGATGTCACGTGTCGTGTTCACCAGGACTTCGATCACGGCATCCTGCCGCAGCAGGCCAGCGAGGTCATGCCCCAGGCCGGCCAGCCGTCGGGCGAGGCCGCCGGTGTCGGCGAGCGGATTATTCTCAGGAGACGAAGCCATGGTCCGTGCCAATCTGCGCAGCAACCTGTTGCCGGGTGACCTGGATGTGATGCTGGCCGCCCTCGCGGACGGTTCGACCCAACGTCGCGAGCAGCTCCAGCGGCGTCTTGCCGAGCAGGGTCCCGACGCGCTGCTCGATGCGCCGGAGCTCCTTGATCGCCTCGTCGCGATCCGCTCGGTCATGGTGCCGAGCGAGCGACTCTTCCTCTATGTGGCCATGCGTCATTACCTGCGCGCTTCCGGCCTCGACGATCGCGACCTCACCGACTATCTCGCGTCTCTCGTCCTGGCCTTTGGCGAGCGTGACCGGGCGGTGCGCGTTGCCTGGCATGACGATCAGCAGCATGCATTCCTCGTGGACATCCTCGCCGATCTCGAGACGAGCGCGGGCGAGCGCCGTTTCATGGTGATGGTGCACCTTGGCAACCGGGCGCTCTGGCTCGCCGGACTGTTCCCTGATTATATCGCCGCGCGGCGAGCTCGGCACGGCGGGCCCGATGTTTCGTATTACGACTCGATGGGACGGCGCGGATTCGGCATGGCATCGGAACACGCTCTGGCCGAACACTTCGGGCTCGAGGATGTATTCCGCGTCGCGGCCGAGCGGTTCGTTGCGCTGCGGGCAGCGCTGAACGGCATGAGTGATCGCTTCCTCTTCCCGGGGACGATGACGGAAGGCCGGATCATGCGGGAGCTGGGAGTGCATTGACGAATGATCAGTCGCAGGTCCCAAGTCACGGGACCTGCGACCTGCGACTGTCACTTCCTCAGCGAATCGGGGAACACCGCACAGCTGGGATCTTCGTACACGCTGGCATCGGCTTCGACGCCGAGCAGTGGCGCGTTCATGGCGCCGAAGCTGACGGTCCCGAGCTGCGGTGCGCCCGTGATGGGTGGCCCCTGATAGAGCATGATCCCCTTGGCTGCGCCGGACGGAGTGACCACCAGCACGCCGAAACCGAGGACAAAATTGGCGGGCACATCGCCCTCGACACCGACGAGGAGCACCGAGTTGGCCTGGGCTGAGGCGCCGACCACGCTGGAGAATGCACCGCCGGCGGCAATGCGAGCCGGCAATCGTTCCGGCACGCTGCGGGGGGCACGGCTGAGCGTCATCTGCGGGATAGTGAATTGATTGAGCAGCTGCGTGGGCCCGACCATGGCGGCGATCCCACAGCTTGCGCCACCGGGCTTGGCGCCGCCACCGCAGCCGGCCGCGACGCACACCAGTACCAGCAGTGCAGGCAGTTTCGGCATGCGGGCCTCCCGTCAAGTGAATTGCTGCCTTCGCCTGCAAGATAACCCGGAGGGGCCATGAGATCGTCGCTTGACGCCCCGGCGCGGGCCCCGTAACCTTTGCCTTTCCTCCGAGAGCTGGAGCCCCGTGTCAGCATTCGACGGACTCAAGGCCCGCCTGGAGCGCCTCTTTGCCGAATCGTCCGCCGAGCGCGGCGGGGCGCTTCGGGATGCGGTAATCGAGATGCGTACCGGACTGGGCGTGATGCGAGACGCACTCGTGCGCACCGAACAGGAGCTCGCATCCGAGCGGACCCAGCATGCCGACGCGGTCCGGCGCCGGGATCTCGCGGCTGGGATCGGGGATGAGGAAACCGTGGACGTGGCCGAGCGATTCGCAGCCCGGCACCAGGCTCGCAGTGACATGCTGGAGCGGAAACTGGCCGTCCAGCGCGACGAGCTGGCGCTCGCCGAGCGGGAGCTTGACGAGTTGATGACGCAGTATGGCGCCGCGGCACGCGGCCAGAGCACAGGCACCCCCGAATCGATTGAACGCGCATGGCGTGACATTGCCGCCGCGGGCGGCAACCGGCCCGGCGTGGATCTCGACGCCGAGCTTGAGCAGGCAGCCGAGCGACGCAAGCTGCACGAAGCTGCGGTCGAAGCCCAGCTCGCCCAGCTGAAGCGCAAGTTCGGACGACAACCCTGAGTCTTCCCACCACAGGAGCCCGCCTCTTGCACGCACCTGCCACGGCGGCCGCGGCCGCGCCCGATCCGACGACCGACCGCGGTTTCTTCGGACATCCGCGCGGACTGGCCACACTCTTCTTCACCGAGATGTGGGAGCGATTCAGCTACTACGGGATGCGTGCCATCCTGATCCTGTTCATGACGGCGCCGCTCGCGATGGGCGGGCTCGGGTTCAGCGCCGAGACCGCCGGCCCGATCTACGGGATGTACACCTCCATGGTGTACCTGACGGCGCTCCCCGGAGGATGGTTCGCCGACCGGGTGATCGGCCAGCAGCGGGCGGTACTTGTGGGCGGCATCATCATCATGTTCGGCCACATCTCGCTCGCCATGGAGGGGATCCCCTTTTTCCTGCTGGGGCTCTTCCTCGTCATCTTCGGCACCGGTCTGCTCAAGCCCAACATCTCCACCATTGTCGGCCAGCTCTACTCCAAGGACGACGTTCGCCGTGACTCGGGATTCTCGCTGTTCTACATGGGCATCAATCTGGGCGGCTTCGCCGCGCCGCTGATCTGCTCCTTCCTGGCGCAGAAGCCGTGGTTCCGTGGGCAGCTCGAGAGCTGGGGCATGGATCCGAATCGCAGCTGGCACTGGGGTTTCGCGGCTGCGGCGGTGGGCATGTTCTTCGGCATCCTGCAGTACGTGCTGGGGGCCAGGCACCTGCGCGGCGCAGGCAAGGAGCCCGGTGATCCGCTCGCGCCCGGCCGGCGCCGGGTGGCGCTCGGTACGCTCGTGGCGTTGCTCGTCGGTGGTGCTGCCCTGCTGATGCTGGCCGGGAACAGCGCCATCGCCGCCATGGCCACGGTCAACGCGACGATGGCCTTTGTCCTGCTCGGAACATCCGTGCTCTTCTTCGTCTGGCTGCTCACCATCGGGAGCCGAGACCGTGACGAACGCAAGCGCCACCTGGTCATTTTCGTGCTCTTCCTGGGCGCCGCCGTGTTCTGGTCTGCGTTCGAGCAGGCGGGCTCCACGCTGAATCTCTTTGCCGAGAACAGCACGGCGCGCACGCTGCTTGGCATTCGCATCGAAGCGGGGCAGCTGCAGTCGGTGAACTCGCTCTGGATCATCGTGCTTGCCCCCGTCTTCGCATGGCTCTGGCTCCGCATGGGCAAGCGGGAACCGTCCACGCCGGCGAAGTTTGCCTCCGGCCTCTTCTTTCTCGCCGTGGGCTTCGCCATCCTGATCCCGGCGGCGCAATTCTCGGCCGGCGGCGGCCGCGTGAGTCCCATGTGGCTGATCTTGACCTACTTCTTTCACACGATCGGCGAGCTCTGCCTGAGCCCCGTGGGACTGTCGGCCATGACCAAGCTGGCCCCGCTGCGCTATGCGGGGCTCATGCTCGGCGTGTGGTTCCTGGCGGCATCGGTGGGCAATTTCATCGGCGGCAACGTAGCCGGCTTCTACGGTTCGTTCACGACCGACCAGATCTTCACGGCGGTCACGGTCTTCGTGCTGGCGTCGTGCGCGCTGATGCTGGTGTTCGTCCGGCCGATCAAGCGGATGCTCGCGCGCGACTGAGGAACGGGCATGCGCGCGACCCCGACAGTTCTGATATTCGCGGTGTGCAGCGCCGCGAGCCTGGGCTGCAGCCAGCCGCGCGAACGACCCGCGGCGGCAGCCCAGGGGACGGTGGCGCTGGTGGTGCCGCCCGACTCCGAAATTCCGGATGGACCCCTTGGCGCTGCGATCCTCCGGGGCCGCGCCTTGCTCAACCATACGCGTGACAGCATGCCCCAGTACGTGGGCAACCGGCTCGCATGCACCAGCTGCCATCCGGCCAACGGCACCCAGGCCAACGCGATTCCGTGGGTGGGTGTGTATGCGCGGTTTCCGCAGTACAACGCCCGTACAGCGTCGGTGCTCACCATCGAAGACCGTATCAATGGTTGCTTCCTCAGGTCCATGAACGGCACGGCCCCGCCGGCGGGAAGTCAGGACGTGAAGGACATGGTGGCATACTTTGCGTGGCTCTCACGCGGCGTGCCGCAGGGTGCGCGCGTGGACGGGCAGGGGCTGCCGAAATTTGAATTGCTGCACGGTGACACGGTGGCAGGGCGGACCCTCTACGCCACCGAGTGCGCGCGCTGCCACAACGCCGATGGTTCAGGCGGCGTGGGCCCGGCGCTCTGGGGTGACGGCAGCTACAATATTGGTGCGGGGATGGCGCGCATCCGGACCGCGGGTTCGTTCATCCGGCACAACATGCCGTTCGACAAGCCGGGCACACTCAGCGATGAGCAGGCGGCCAACCTGGCGGCGTTCGTCAATGCGCAGCCGCGACCTGATCTTGCCGGCAAGGAACACGACTGGCCCAACGGCGACGCGCCGCCTGATGCGGCGTATGAGACGCTGGGAGCGAAGCCGTGAGAGCTGTGCGCTGTGCGCACCGCTTCCCTCAAAACACCACCTCCACGCCCAGCCGCACCAGCCTCGGCGGTCCGTACGCGAATAATGGCTGTACGAAGTCGGCGGCAGCGGCCTGATACATGGGCAGCAACTCATCTTGTCCCGCCACATAGCCGTCGTGATTGATGTCGGCGCCCGCCCTGTACCGCACCGATTCGTACGGAATGGGGTCCGGGTTGGCCAAATAGGCTTGCATGGCCATGGACTGGATGAGCTCGGCGGGCGCATCCGGCGTGCCGGTGTCGCGGCGTACGGCCACCACATTCCGCCGGTTGAGGATATTGCGCACGTCCAGGTAGACGCCGCCCAGGACACCGCCAAGCCGCAAGGGCCGGCGCAGGAGCAGGTCGAAGGTGGTTGTGAAGGGGAGCCGGGCATCGTTGGGAACCGCGTTCATGGTATCGCTGCCGAGCGGACGGCTGCTGTAGGGCAGTCCGGAGTTGACGCGGCCGATGATCGCAGCCTCGAGGCCGGCGATGGGGCGAATGCCGGCCAACGACGGCCCGGCGCTGTCACCCACCTGGCCCTGCAGGATGAGGGTGAGGGTGTGACGACGGTCGTAGTCGAGGGGGAATTCCACCTTCGCCGGGAAGATGGTGTCGTGCGTGAGCGTGTCGATCCGGATCGCGCGGCGAAGGAGGAAGGCGCTGGTGGAGGACGCCGTCGCCTGCTGCAGCGTGTAGGCCACGCGCAGGCCGAATCCATGGCGCAGTTCGCGGTCCAGGATCAGCTCCAGTCCCTTGACGGTCCCGATATCCGAATTGCCAAAGATGGAGGAGTCGGGATCCTGCCCGAGCGGAACAGACGACACCAGTCCTTCCAGCCGCTTGACGTACACGTTGGCGCGAACGCTCAGGTTGGGCCTGGGCCTGGCGCGCAGGCTCAGTTC
>DASTFH010000057.1:0-2870 GCA_035708725.1 Gemmatimonadales bacterium
TCGTCCCTCGTCCCTCGTCCCTCGTCCCTCGTTCCACGCCTTACTCCTATCTCCCCTCTTCGCCCGCCAACTCCGCCATCCGCTTCCTCACCTGCTGCACGGTGGGCTGGAGGTCGGCATCGGCATCCTTCCACTGCTCCACGAACGCGCCGTAGTGTTCCAGCGCCCTGGTCTTGTCGTGCTTCGTGTCGTAGAGCTCGCCCAGCCGCTTCTGGACCGTCGCGGCAAAGAACGGGTCAGCCGAGTTGAACAGGCGCTTGTACCGCGGGACAGCGAGGTAGCGTTCCAGCGCGGCGATGGCTGAATCGGCCTGGCCCAGGGCATCATAGCTCCGCGCCAGTCCGAACAGCGCCCAGGCACCGGCTTCGCTCTCCCCGCCATCATCGGCGACGCTGCCATCGCGAAACCTGGCGATCGCTTCGTTCGCGTTGCCGCTGGCCAGCGCGAGTTCACCATCCGCCGTCTGAACCCAGTCGGAGGAGAACCCATGCTTCGCCGCCTCTGGCCACGCGGCCCGGGCGCGGGCGATCAGGGCACGCGCGTCGCTCTCCGCGCCGGCAATGGCCAGCAAGTAGGCCGCCTGCGAATAGCTGGTGAGACTTGCCGCCGTTCCCTGCCACGCCGGTGTGGCGAGGCGTCGGTTCAGCCGAGCGACTCCACCGCGGGTGTCACCAAGACTGATCTCGGTGCCGGCCGCGAAGAGCTGTTCCCGCTCGAACAGCGAACGCTCCCCCTGCTGTTGCCAGATGCCGCTTGCCTGCTCCAGCGCGGAGACGGCCTTGGCGTGCTTCCCGCCGAACGCCCGCAGCTGTGACAGCGACTCGAGCATGGCGGCGCGCCAGAACGGGTCCGTGGTGGCTGACAGCGAGTCAGCCGCCCGCTCGACGGACGATGTCTCGCCGAGATCGTACCGGGCCTGCAGGAGGAAGTAGCGGTCGGCGATCGTCAGTGCGCTTGCATCGATCCCCGCCAGCACCTTGCGCGCGTCGCGGCTCCGCCCCGCGGCCGAAAGCGCTTCCGCCAGTGCGACCCGGCTGTTCGTGATCGTGGTATCCGCCCGCAGCTTCAGGGCTGCGTAGACGACGGCACTGTCGTAATCGCCCCGGACATAGTGCTCGAAACCCATCTGGCTCGCAGCGGTCAAGTTGAGCGAATCGACGGCCAGCACCGCCCGGTACGCCTCAATCGCCTTGCTGCGGTCGGCCCGGCTCGAGTGCCGCTCATAGTAGAAGCCCTTGATGAGGTTCCGCTCCACCGGCGGCAGGCGATCAGCGTAGCGGAAAGCCTGCTCGAGCGCAGAATCGATGCTGGCCTGCGACCGCTCCTGATTGAAAAGGGTGACCGCCAGCTTGCGCCAGGCCAGGGCAAAGGTCGAGTCGAGCTTCAGGGCTTCGCGCAAGTCCCGCTCGGCGCCGGCGAGATCGCCTTCAACGTTGTTGGCGTACACCGCCTCGGTGTAGAGCCGGAGCGCCGGCAGCGACGCCGTGGTGGCCTGCGCCAGCGGGACGGCGCGCTGCACCTGGCGGAGTGACTCGCCGATCTTGCTCCGGACCTCCTTGGCGGCGCGGTCCACCGACTCGAGCAGTTCATCGTCGCCCCTGGCCCGCTCCTGCACCGACGCCAGTACGGTGCCGTCGGTGGCGCTGGTCAGCTCGAGCGAGAGGAAGTAGCCATCGGTGCCGCGCACCAGTCGACCACCGAGGATGGCCTTGGCGCCGGCGCGCTGGGCCAGCTCGCGGGCCACGTCGCCCTGGATCTTCGTGGTGTCGGGCCGCTGCATCTCGCTCAGGGTCCTGGCCACATCCGACGCGTCGAGCAGCCGCACCGCGGTGGACTGCGACATGGCGGCGCGCGCCGCTTCGTGGATGATCGGGGCCAGCGCCGTATCGCCCGCGCCCATGGTAAAGTCGGCGAGCAGGATCCGGTCTTCGTGCCTGAGCGTGCCGGCGGCAAAGAGCGACGCCGCGGGCCCGATGCCCATCGCCCTCGTCACCATGAAACCGGTGATCAGGAGGATGAACGCGCCCATGGCGTAGATGCCGCCCCGGGTAGCGCGCCGGAAGGAGAGGTGCCGATTGGCCCGGATGGCGATGGTCGCCATGGTGCCGGACGGCAGCCGCGGGACGGTGGACCCACCCGGTGTCAACGTTGGCGTGGCGGCTGCGGCGCGCCGTGCCATCCACTTGGCCCAGCCGGTGGCGAGCAGGACGGGGAGGCCAATGAGCATCACGCCGACCGCGCCTGACACGGTCCAGCTGGGGAGGCCGATCCCCACCACGGCGGCGCGCGCCACGATCCAGACGATCAATGTCGCGACCGCCCAGACGGCGAGCGACCTGGTCAGCCGTCCCTTGGGCGAGAGCCGAGCTGATTCGGACGACGTGGTTGTCACTGTGCCAATGGACTTGAGCACCGTCAGCGCATCGGCGGGGCGGTCGGCCGGATCCTTCTGCAGGAGGCGCGAGACCAGCAGCGCCAGGCCGGGCGGGCAGTCGGGCCGGAGTGATTCGATGGCGGGCGGCGTCTCGGTCAGGTGGGCGCCGAGCATGCGCTGCGGAGCGCGATCAGCGAAGGGCGGCTTCCCCGTCAGCATCTCGAACGCCATGCAGCCGAGGGAGTAGAGATCAACGCGGTGGTCGAGCCCGGGGTCGCCGGCCACCTGCTCGGGCGCCATGTAGGCGGGTGTGCCGATCGAGGTGCCCACGCTGGTGAGGGTGGCGTGGTTGCCGCCATCGGTGCGGGAGGCGGAGAGCGCCTTGGCGATACCGAAGTCGGTGACGACGGCCGTGCCGCCGGAGAGCAGCACGTTATCGGGCTTGATGTCGCGGTGGACGATGCCGCGCTGGTGGGCGTAGGCCAGCGCCTTGGTC
>DASTFH010000058.1:0-6292 GCA_035708725.1 Gemmatimonadales bacterium
GTGACGCGTGACCCGTGACCCGCGACCCGCGACCCATGACCTGTGACCCGTGACCCGTGACTCTCGCCCTTATACCTTTCTCCCCCGAACAACCAGGCGTGGTGGCCGAGTGGTTTAAGGCAGCGGTCTTGAAAACCGCCGCACTGGACTCCTGGGAATGCACTTCCCTATCAAGTGGGACTGACCGACATGCACCCGAGCGCACTCGTTGCACCGGCTTTGACCCCAGATTGGCCCCACATTTCTGGAAGTCACCAGCGTGCCGTAGTGGAGTGGAGTTGCCTTGTCGCGCTACCCCACTCAGGCAAATGGTGCCCTGCGCAGCAGTTGAGCATTGACAGCTACGATGACCGTGCTCGCCGACATGAGGATGGCCCCGACCGCGGGCGACAGCACGATGCCGAAGGGTGCCAGCACTCCGGCAGCGAGTGGAATCGCGATGATGTTGTAGCCGGCCGCCCACCACAGGTTCTGCAGCATCTTCCGGTAGGACGCCCGGCTCAGCACGATAGTCCGCGCAGCATCGCGCGGATCGCTCCTCACCAGCACTACATCTCCTGCTTCGACCGCCACGTTGGTGCCCGCGCCGATCGCAATGCCCACGTCCGCGGTCACTAGTGCGGGCGCATCATTGACGCCGTCTCCAACCATCGCCACCCGCTTGCCCTCATGCTGGAGCGCCTCGACGCGCGCCGCCTTCTCGGCCGGCAAGACCTGTGCGATGACCGCGTCAATTCCCAGATCGCGGGCCACCACGTCGGCCACGGCCTGGCTGTCGCCGGTCATCATCTGCACCGAGACACCCAGGTCATGAAGCTGCTGCACGGCCTCACTGGACTCAGGCCGGACCGCGTCAGCAACGGCGAACGCGGCAAGCACGCGTTCACCCTCCACGAGATAGACTATGCCGTGGCCACTGGCTGCCGCCTGATCCGAGAGGGCCTCCAAGTCGGCGGGGAGCGCAAGTCGCAGTTCCCTGAGTAAGTTGGGTCCGCCGACCGCGAGATGCCGTCCGCCCACGGTTGCCTTGACACCCTGTCCCGCCATGGCTTCGAAATCGACGGCGTCCGGGACATCGAGCGAACGCTCACCCGCACTTGCCACGATGGCCTGCCCGATCGGATGTTCGGCGTCCCGTTCCACGGCGGCCGCGAGCCGGAGCGCATCGTCAGCCGTCCCGCCACCGGCCACATGAGTATCGACCACCCGATGGGCACCGAGGGTTAGGGTGCCCGTCTTGTCGAATACCACGAGATCGAGGAGCCGGGCCTCCTCAAGCCCGCGCCGGTCCCGCACCAGGAGGCCGCTTCGGGCACCTAGCGTGGTCGAAATTGCTATCACCAGCGGAACGGCAAGGCCCAAGGCATGCGGGCAGGCAATGACCAGCACCGTCACCAGTCGCTCGACAGCATACGCAGGTGTGGCTCCGGCCAGTAGCCAGGCGGCCACGGTGGCACATCCGGCCGCGAGCGCCACGACGGTCAGCCAGAATGCGGCGCGATCCGCCAATGCCTGTGCCCGGCTGCGAGAGTTCTGCGCCTCCTCCACCAGCCGCATGATCCCTGCAAGCATGGTCCGGTCACCGGTTCCAGTGACCTCGATCCGGAGTGAGCCGGAGCCGTTCATAGTCCCGGCGATCACCGTGTCGCCCTCGTGCTTCTCCAGCAAGCGCGATTCGCCGGTGATCATAGACTCATTGACGGCGCTGGCGCCTGACCGGACCACTCCATCCGCAGCCACACTGGAGCCCGGGCGGACGAGAATGCGGTCGCCGGTCCGCAACGCCATCAGCGGAACTTCCTCGAAGTGCTCGGTGCCGCTCCCGTCCACGATCCGTGTAGCCATGTCCGGCAGCAGCTTGACCAGTTCGGCGAGGGCACCTTGCGCCTGGGTTACCGAGCGCATTTCGATCCAATGGCCCAGCAACATGATGGTCACAAGCGTCGCCAGCTCTTCCCACAATGGCATTCCGGGATAACCCAGCGTGACGATGGCGCTAAAGACGAAGGCCACCGTAATGGCCAGCGCGATCAGGGTCATCATGCCCGGCAGCCGCACCCGCAGCTCGCGAATGGCACCCTGTATGAAGGGCCACCCGCCGTACAGGAAGACCACCGTGCCAAAGACCGGCGGGATCCAGCGAGAGCCAGAGAACATAGGCGCCGAGTAGCCGAGCAGATTCTGGAGCATATGGCCCCAGATGAGCGTCGGAATGGTGAGCCCCAAGGTCAACCAGAACTTGTCCCGGAACATTGCCACGCTGTGGCCGGCGTGCGCGTTGTGGCCACCGCCCGCAGCATGGCCTTCGTTGTGTGACGCGTGCGCTACGGGCAACATGTGCCCGGAACCTTCCGGCGGGTTCCTCGTTCCCGGCGACGCGTGGCGATGCTCGTGGGCAGCGTGAGAATCAATCATGGTCAGCGCGGTTGCTCGTGGGAGGAGGGTGCTGATGTCCCCGATCTTGTGCGCCCGTCAGCGAATCAGGCGCCTCACCGTGATGCGAGTGGCCACCGCGCTCGTGCATCACTTGGTCCAAGGTCTCGGTCGGCAGACCGATGGCGTGCCGAAACACGAGCTCCCCGCCCAGGTAACCGACCCAGCCCAACCCCAGTGCCCCAAGCAAGCCTAGAAGCGCCGCGCCTCGTGCGAAGGGCCGGCGCCATCGCCAGAGTGCCGCGAGCAGCAGGATGGCAACGGTCAGGAATGCCAGGTTGCGGTGCAGGGTCATCACCTGGTGCCCCAGTTCTGAGTGTTCGACCCGGTTGTAAGCAATCAGTCCGGTGGTGACCGCCGTCGCTGCTCCCAGCAGCCCAAGCCACCAGAGCACCGTCGCGGCATCGCGCCAGCGGACGGAGCGATTGCGCAGCGCCGCCAGGTCGAATGCCGCGGCCAGCACCAGCGCCACCAGCGGAAGATGGACGGCGACCGGATGCCAGCTGTGCATCGGGAACCAGTTCATGGCATCGCCTCCATTCCGTGGTCCATCCCCTCCATGTCGCCACTCATGTCCATGAGCACCGGCCGCAGTCGCAGGTAGACCGCGAACCCACTGGGCGTGCGAGTCCCATACGCGGGCTCCAAGCCTTCGGGAATGACGTTCAGCGACCCGCGTACGCCGGCACCGAGACTGACTCCTTTTACTTCCGCCAGCTCCCGCACATAGCCGAGCACCAGCCCGCCCAGATTGAACTCCTGCTCGGGGTCGGTTCCGACGACGAGATCCTCGGCGCTCTTCCGGACGAAGTTGACGCGCGCGAAGACTTCGTTGCGCCGGTCGAAAGCGAAGTCGGTCTCGGCGGTGACGCTGCCTTCCCAGCCACCGCCCTCATGCTTGTTGGCACCATAGATCAGCGCGCTGGACCAGTTGCCCCCGTTCCCGGCGGGGCGCGAGTGCAGCACCGCCGCGGTGAACCGGTGCTGGGACTCGTCCGGCCTGAGCTCTTCCGGGCTCTTCAGGAAACCGTAGGAGGTGCTCAGGCTCCAGCTGGCGCCGGGGTTCACCGTGAGGCGACCGGCCCACGAATCGAGACTGCGCCCGGCGTAGTCGAAGTTGTAGCGGTGCTCGTCAGGCTCCCGGCCGTTGAACAACGACGCCTCGAGCTTCATGGTGCGCGTGAAGACCCCGGCGGTAAGCACGCCGAACGAGATGTGCGTCGCGTCCTGCCAGTGATGGGAAAGCGGCGCGAGCGGATCGCCGGCGGCGGACGGGCGGTGGGGAAAGGCGACCGGCCCCAGGGCGGGCTCGCCCACCGGCGCCGCGTAGAGCGAGATCGCCAGGTTGCGGGCGACGGGCCGCTCGTACAGGGCGGCGAGTTCCATGAACAGGTCGTGCGGATGCTGGCGGTCGTGCAGCGGCTCGCCCCTATACGCTTCCCCGCTCTGCAAGAGCAACGGATAGCCGCGGGCGCCGACCGTAATCGGTTCGGCGCTGAACATCCCCCGCAGCTGGAGGAAGCCGCCCGCGAGCGGGCGGGTGGCCATCAGCATCACCCAGTTCGGGCTGCTGACCTGGTCATCGCCCCGGTCGCTGAACTGCTTGTCGTACATGCCGAAGGCGAGCCCGTGCAGCATGAAGCCCCACTGCCCCGCCTGATAGTGGGCCGCGTGCATGGGCGCGGCATCGGGCAGCCATGAGGTGCCCGAGCCCATGCGGGACATCGGCAGGCCGAGCGTCATGGTCATGGCGCCGTGCTGCATTCCCGGCATCGTCATCGAGTCTGCGTGAGTGACGGAGTCCGCCCGCGGCTGGCCGTGCATGTGCTGCGCCGAGGCGGGCGATGAGTCGAGAAATATGAAAGCGGCGGCCGCGAGCGCGGTCACAAGATGGGTACGCATTCTGACGATAGTCTCCTGAGACCGGGCCGGGCTTGCGGCTCAGCCCCGTCGTGTTCACACGAAAAGGCGAAAGCACGAAATGGCTTTCGGGCTCTCCATCTGATGGTGGAGCGCGAACGATTGAATCGGTTTTCGGCTAGGAGACCGGCAGAGGCGGTGGCGTGGGGGGCTGTCGGAAAACGGAGTACACTGCGTCGCGAATGGGGAATATGCGAACACGATCAGCGGAAAAGGCGATCGGTGTGGCAGCGCTCACGGCGATGACGAACGAGGAGGCGCCCGCACAAGGCGCGATCCGGGCGCACTCGGACGCGGGGCAATGCGGGCACGTATGTGACGACGCCTCCTGCCACGTAGCGACTTGATGGCCAGGCTGCATCGACTGCATGCCGCCAGCGTGTTCCATCTGCAACGCCGCTGCCCCGTGCCGGGCGCAGTGCGAGCCATCCACCGCAGCCTGGCCCGTGCTCGGCATCGCGAGGATGCCAAGCACGAGCATCAGCGTCCGCATCGCTGGACGCAGCGGTGAATGAAGCAGCCCGGTCATGGGCGAAGTGTATCCCGCCCGCCGGTGACTGGCAAGCGACAGCTCAGCCGTCACATCAGGCGCGCCCCGCCATCCGTTCGCAGCTGTCGGCGCAGCTCCGGCACTGCGCGGCGCAGTCCTTCATCGTCTGGTCCGACGGATCCACCTGTGTACATGAGTCGGCGCAACGGCGGCAGACTTCGGCGCAGACGCCGCACACCCGTGTATGGAGGTCGGAGCCGCGAAGCATGAACCCCGCCGAGGTCTGGCAGATGGCGGTACAGTCCGCCAGCAGCCGCAGGTGGGACGGTTCGGCGTGTTTGCCGCCCGATTCCACGCAATAGCGCATGGTGGATTCGCAGATAGCGTAACAGTCGAGGCATTCGTCAACGCACTGCTGCATTTCGGGGCTGGTATGGGTTGCAGTATGGTGAGCCATCGGTGTCTCCGGATCGAAGGGATCTTCATGATGATGCCGCGCTCCCCCACGCGCGGTGAGGCGGGTCACGGGACGACTCACGACCCACGACCCACCTTCTCCTTCCACAGCGAGTAGATCGCCGGAATCACCACCAGCGTCAGGACGGTGCTGGAGACCATCCCGCCCACCATGGGCGCGGCGATTCGCTTCATGACGTCCGCGCTGGCGCCCTGGCTCCAGAGAATCGGCACCAGCCCGGCCATGATGGCCGTGACCGTCATCAGCTTGGGCCGCACCCGTTCCACAGCGCCATATTCCACCGCCTCGCCGAGATCGGCGCGACCGGAGAGGCGCCCGGCGGCCAGGCGATCCTCATACGCCTGGTCGAGATACAACAGCATGACCACGCCGGTCTCGGCGGCGACTCCCGCCAGCGCGATGAACCCGATGGCAACCGCGACGCTAAGGTGATAGTCCAGAGCCCACATGAGCCAGACTCCGCCCACCAGCGAAAACGGCAGCGCCAGCATCACGATGAAACACTCGCCGATGCCGCGGAAATTGAAGTAGAGAAGCAGGAAGATGATGACGAGCGTCAGCGGCACGACGAGACGGAGCCGTTTCGACGCGCGTTCCAGTCCTTCGAACTGGCCCGACCATTCGAGGCGGTATCCGGCCGGCATCGCGAGCCGCTCGGCCAGCGCCGCTTTGGCGTCGTGTACATACCCGCCGAGGTCGCGGCCGCGCACATCCACGTACACGACATTGTTCAGATACCCGCCCTCGGACTTGATGAGAGACGGTCCGGGCTGGAACGCGATGCGCGCCAGCTGGCTCAGCGCCACCTGCGCACCCGACGGCGTCGCGATCAGGGTGTTGCCGATCGCGACGGGATCGTCGCGAAGCGCGCGCGGATAGCGCACCAGGATACCGTAGCGCTCCCGGCCGGAGATCACTTCACCCGCTGGCATGCCTCCGACGGCCGTGCTCGCCGCCTCCAGCACCTCGCC
>DASTFH010000059.1:0-2079 GCA_035708725.1 Gemmatimonadales bacterium
GACCGAGAATGGTGCGCGGACCTTGGGAATCTTTGATCATGTCGGGTCGCTGGAGCCGGGAAAGCGCGCGGACCTCGTGGTGCTGGCTGCCGATCCGCTGGAGGACATCACCAACACGCGCTCCATTCAGCTGGTCATGAAGCGCGGCGTCATCTTCCGGCGAGACTTCTGAGCCGCCGGAACCGGTGGATCACCGTCGCTCGCGGCAACGCCAGCTGCCGATCGCACCAACCACGACGCTGAGGGTCAGCGCGCCCTCACCATCACGGCGTGGAGGCGCTGGTGGGATGGGTGACGAGGCGCCGTGCCTCACTGAGCCAGTTCAGCACGATGGTCAGGTGCCCGGGGGTGGCCGCAGACGAGTCCCTGCTGAGCATGATGAAGCTGCGGTCGTCGGGTGTCACGGCGTATCCAGGATGGTATGGATCGACTTGCATGGAGCGGGTTGAGAAGAGTGCATGCGCGGGCCCGGGCGTGAACTCGGGCCCGCTGTTTTTCGGGATTGTGACGGCCATCATGCTGTCCGCTGACGAGATGTAGAAAAGTTCCTGTCCGCTATGCGACCAGACCGGCGAGAAGCCGCCGCCCGTGGACACCGACCAGCGTGCGCGGCCAGCATCGGGAAACGGTCGCACGAACACCTGCTCCCGCCCTGACTCCGCTGATACGTAGGCCAGCCAGCGGCCATCCGGCGAGAGCGCAGGCGCGTACTCGTCATAGGTGCCGGCGGCGAGCGTGTGACGGGCCGTGTCGCCGGTGGTGGCCCGGGCGTAGAGATCGCGCGTGGCGTCCACCACACCGGACCTGTAGATCATCCAGCGGCCATCCGCGGACCAGAGCGACTCGTCAATCTGGGTGGTGTCCCCGGGCAGGACCCGTTCCGGCTTGCTGCTGCCATCTGCCCGAACCTTGAAGACGTGGGTCAAGCCGTCGCGATCAGAGGAAAAGCTGAGCGACCGCCCATCAGGCAGCCACGCCGCGCGATAGTTGAGCGTGCCGTCGAAGGTGAGACGGGTCAGCGGGCCAGCGTCGAGGTGCTTGACCCAGATGTCGGTGCGTCCCGGCGTGCTCACGCCGACGGCGAGGTTGCGCCCATCGGGAGAGAGCGTGGGGTACTGCAGGTTGCCGTGCCAGTCCGGATCGAGCACGGTGGCATGCCCGGTCCGGTCCACGCGCACCGCGGTCACGGCATTGCTCATGCCGCCGTTCGGCGGCATGTAGAGCAGTGCGCCGTTGTTGCTGACGCTCATCAGCGGGATGGCGCCGAGGTTGAGCGCCACCGCACTCAGCAGTGTCACCGGTTCACTGGTGAGCTGCAGTCGGTCCGGGTCCCAGGTGGCGCCGATGACCGTGCCATCCGCGCGCACCGCAACCAGCATGTTTCCCGGGAGCGGCCAGGCGCGGGTGGTGTTGGGGAAGAGCATGCGCCGGGTGTGATGGCGCAGGTCGAAGGCCAGCACATCGGTGCGGGAGCAGTTATTGGTGCACCGGGTGACGATGATCACATCGGTGCCGGGCACGCCCGATGGAAGGGCGGCGTAGCCAAGGGAGTCCATCTGGCCGATGGTATCCACTGCGCCCCCGCTTGCAGCCACCGCGCCGAGACGGACGGGATCCGTGTTGAAGATGATCCGGTCGTCGCTGAGCCAGCTTCCGTAGGGTGCGAAGACCGACCTGACCGTCGCGAGTTCCACCGGGGCGCCGCCCTCGGCCGGAATCTTGAAGAGACGATTACGAGCGAGGAAGAGCACCCAGCGGCCGTCGGGAGAAAACGATGGACTTTGGGCGCCGTCACTGCCACGGATGGCGTGGGGCGTTGCGTCATTCTGATCGCGCAGCATGAGAATGGACCCACCATCGCCGGTGCCGGCGACGTAGACGATACGCGCGCCATCCGGCGAGATGGCAAACGCCGTCCCCGCGTCATAGCCGCTGCTGATCTTGAGGCCCGGTGTCGAGACTTCATAGGTGGCGGGTGTGGCTGCCGTGCCGGAACGCCGTGCGGCGAGCAGGTAGCCGACCCCCAGAAGCCCGAGTGCGGCCACGCTCCACGGCGTCACCGCTCGAAGCCAGCCCCGG
>DASTFH010000060.1:0-3604 GCA_035708725.1 Gemmatimonadales bacterium
CTCGACAGTCTGGTGCTTCGGAACGCCCACCAGATAGCGCACGCGCTGGGAAGGCAGGCGCTGGCCCTGGAGGGCAACGACCCCCGCGTTCTCAATCAGTGCCGGCCCATCTTCGCCTCGGGATGCTATCACGGGGTCGTCGAGGGCTACCTGCATGCCCGAGGGCGCATCGACATGGCGGAGCTGGAACGCATGTGCAGCGCGGGAGCAGCCCGGGAGCCCGGGACGGCGTACGAGTGCGTCCACGGGCTGGGGCACGGCGTGCTGGGGGCGGTCGCGCTGGACGCCCCGGCGGCCCTGGGATACTGCGACTCCCTCTCCACGCCCGGGTTCAGATCCGCGTGCCATGAGGGCGCCTTCATGGAGGCGATGACCGCGGCGGTGGGAGCACACGCCCACGGCATGCACGAGCCACAGCAGCCATCGTCCACACCCGGGCGGCTGGCGCTCGATCCGAGTGACCCCTACGCTCCCTGCGACCGCTTCGGGGACCCGTATGCCGATTCCTGCTGGCTCTTTCAGGGGTTCGCCCTCCTCCGAACCGGTGGCTTCGATGCGGCGGCGGGATTTCACGCCTGCGACGCCGCTCCCGGCAACAGGGCGGGGCGGTGCTACGAGAGCATCGGGCTCCAGCTCACCGGGTTGTTTCAGCGCGACGATGAATGGATCGTGCGGCAATGCGCCAAGGGGCGGCGGGAGCTGGCGCCTCACTGCGCGGCCGGAGTTGCGCTGGCGCTCGCCCACATCGACTGGTCGGGGGCCCGGGCAACCGGGTTCTGCGCGTCAGCCCCGGAGGGATGGAGGGCGGCATGCTATGACGCCGCGGCCGGGCTGCTCGCCGAGCTCGCCAGGCCTACCGAGGTCGCTTCGATCTGCGCGGCTGTCGAGCCGAGCTACACGGCCGGCTGCCTGCGCGCCGCGGGGCTCGGTTCTGCAGACTAGGCTGCCTTGAAACCGCGGCCCGCGTCGTTTGCCTTTCAGCAGGCAACGCCGACCTTGAACAAGAGCACCTACGCCGCGGGCGCCGAGCCACCCTGGAGGCGCTACGCGGTGCTCGCGCTCGTCTGGGCCGTGAGCCTGGCCTACGTGTGGGCGCTGCTCGATCGTGGCTGGGTGCCGCACGACGAAGGGGCTCTCGCCGATAGCGCGATTCGAGTGCTGCAGGGCCAGTTGCCGCATCGGGATTTCGACGAGATCTATTCCGGAGGGCTGAGTTATCTGAACGCCCTCGCATTCGGAGTGTGGGGCGAGCGGCTGGTATCCATGCGGTACATGGCCTACGTCGCGTTCGCCTGTTGGGTCCCCATAGTCTTCTATCTGGCATCTCGCCTCACGACCGCGCTCGCGGCCGGTATGGTCACGCTCGTCGCGGTGGCCTGGAGCTACCCGAACTACACGGCGGCGATGCCCTCCTGGTACAATCTGTATCTGGCGACGGCCAGCATTGCCGCGCTGTATCGCTACGTGGAAACGAACCGCACACGCTGGGTCGCGGCGGCCGGACTCCTCGCCGGGTTGTCGTGCCTGATCAAGATCATCGGCCTGTACCTGGTAGCCGGCACGCTCTTCTTCTTCGTTCTATATGAGCAATCTCTCACTCGGAAATCGGCCGGCGGGGTTGGGCTCGGGTGGTATGGCGCTGCCATCGTCGGCGGTTGTGTCGCGTTCGTCGCCGGGCTGATTGCGGTCATCGGCGTCAAGCTCGGGTGGCCGGAATTCGTTCAATTCGTTCTACCCGGCGGGGCTGTGGCCGGCTGTGTGATACTGCGCGAACTTCGAATGAGGCACCCGAACCCGCGGGATCGCCTCCAACGCATCGGGCCATTGCTGGCGGCGTATGGTGCGGGCCTGCTGGTACCTGTAGCGCTGTTTCTGGCGTTCTTTGCTGTGCACGGCGCTGCCGGCGACCTCATTTCGGGTGTGCTGGTCAAGCCATTCCGGCGTCTGGTGTTTGCGAGCAAGGGGCCCCCTCCATTGGGAGCGATGCTTCCCGCGGTCGCCCTGGCGTGTGTGCTGGCCGGAGCCCATGGTCTATCCCGGCGCGGGGGTCGCATGGCGGCGGTGGCGTTGGGCGCCGTGTTTACGTGCCTTCTTGCGGCTGGTCACGTCCGTGGCGTCGGTGAATTGGGCTTCCTCTCGCTCGACCAGGGATTGCCCATCGCCGTGATCCTGACGCTCGTGCTGGCGTATCGCTCCGAGCTCCCCCGCCGCGCTGCGGCCATGCTCTGGGTGCTGACCCCCGTTCTGGCAGTCTCGACACTCGTCCAGTTTCCGCTTTCCAATCCGACCTACTACACCTTCATCGCGCCGATCGAGGTACTGGCCATCGCGGCGGCCATTTCGCTGCGTCCGGTCGGCCGCGAGATCACCTGGGTGGTCCTGGCATTCTACCTCGCCTATCCGGTCGCCTGGATGACCCCGGAACTACTGCGAGACCGACACAGCGCGGGCCTGACCCACGAGGCGGAAATTGCTCCCCTGCTTCCCGGAAGAGCTGACCTGCGCATCGGAGAGACGAGAGACGAGTACGAGAACCTGGTGAGGCTCATTCGAGCTCACGCACGGGGCCGTTTCATCTACGCGACGGCCGACTGTCCGGAGTTCTACTTCCTCTCGGGCTACCGGAATCCGACCCGCACACTGTTCGATTTCTTTGATGACCCGCGTGGGCGAACGGCGCGGATCCTGAAGGCGCTGGACGGTGACGGAGTAACGGTCGTCGTGATCAACTCCTTGCCCTACTTCTCCGGTCCCGTTCCCGAGCCCCTGGCCGTGGCCCTCGCAAGGAAGTTTCCTGCGGACTCCACGATCGGGCATTTCACCGTCAGGTGGCGATGACGGCGGGCGAGCCCGTGTCTGCGGCACCCAGCGTATCGATCGCGATCCCGGTGTATAACGAGGCCGAGGTGCTGCCGCATCTGCTGCAGCGCCTCCGCGCCGTGTTGAGCTCGATTCCGGGTGGCCCGCACGAGATGGTGTTCGTGGACGATGGCAGCTCCGACGCATCCGTTCGAGTTCTCGAGGCCGAAGCGTCACGGATGGACGGGATCGTGATTGTGGTGCTCTCGCGGAACTTCGGCCACCAGACCGCCCTCACCGCCGCTCTCGATCACGTCAAGGGAGACGTGACGGTGCTCATGGACGCGGACCTGCAGGATGAGCCGGAGGCCATCCCGTTGTTCCTGGCGGAGTACGCCAAGGGATACGACGTCGTCTACGCCCGGCGGGGCAGCCGGAAGGAAGGCCTCCTGCTCCGCGCCAGCTACAGTGTGGCCTATCGGCTCATCGCTTGGCTTTCCGCCATCGATCTACCCCTCGATGCGGGAGACTTCGGTCTGATCTCGCGCCGTGTGGTCGAAGCGATCCGTCGCTCGCCGGAGCATCACCGGTATCTCCGCGGGCTCCGCCGCTGGGTCGGGTTCCGGCAGATCGGCATCGTCGTGGACCGGGCCGCGCGCCATGCAGGCAGGAGCAAGTACAGCCTGGGCAAGCTCCTCAAGCTTGCGACCGACGGGCTCTTCGCGTTTTCGACCGTTCCGCTGCGGGCCGCGGGACTCATCGGCGTCTGGGCCGTCGCGGCATCGCTGGTGTACGCCGCGTACAC
>DASTFH010000061.1:0-10885 GCA_035708725.1 Gemmatimonadales bacterium
ATCGGAGATCTCACGCACCTCGGCGAGCGCGGCGAGGAAGGCCGTGCTCCCGAAGTCGGGAGGCGGGCCCGGCCGGAACTGGCTTCCGGATGTCAGGAAGAACGGTCGCATCTCGCCGAGGCGTGGAAAGACGGGCAGCAGACCGGGCGCGCTGAACCAGCAGCCCGGGCACACCGGAACGCTCACGCCGGCGTTTGATGGGGTGAACCCATCGGTCGCCGCGCTTGCCAGGACGGCCGCACCTACCAGGCGTCCGATCGCCTCGCCCGCGGCGAAGTCCGTGTGCAGTTCACCCGGCCAGCGTGGCCCCGCTTCCTGGGCGCGGACCTGGGTCTCGAAGAAGTCGGCCTGCAGAGGGAAGAACGCGCTGAGCATGACGGCCGACGCGCCCGCGATGGCTCCGCTGGTCGAGGGGTTCTCGCCGCGCTCCCGCGCGCCCTTCGCAGCCACCGCCGCGTTGTATTGCGCCAGCGAGAGGTACGTGAGCATCCGGGTGCCGGTGAACAGGTTCAGGACACCGGTCCGATTCTGCTGCCGCGCGATAGCGTTCCACCCCGCCGCCGATCCAACTTCCCAGAACTTCACGGCGTCCGCGGTCTGGCCGCTGGATTGCCGGACTTCCCCGCCGTCGGCCGGTCCCGAGATCGGCTCCGTGCACGCCGGGAGACCGACGAGGCAACCGACCAAGAGAAACTTCAATGCGTGTGACATGAGACGCCTCCTGGCATATGGGTTTGGACGCTTCGCTTGCCCCTGGCACCGCGCCGTGCCGGGCATACATTCGGAAAAGGACGCAACCTCGTCCGGGGTTGTGAGCCCACTGTGATTCGGGCGTGATCCGCGCCGATGCATCAGCTCCGAACCGTTGGGTTCCCTACTTCCCATCACACCGAATCCGCCGGACAGGGGCCACTGAGGAGGCAGCGACGGTGGCAAATGGCGTCTATGAGGAACCGGGCCGGCTGGGGCACCGGCAGCGCCGGCGCTGGGACGGCGGCTTTACGCCGACCACCACGGCACTGGCCCATGAGGCATACCTGAAGCTTGCCGGCCAGCGGCGGCGGCCCACGGAGAGCCGGGTCCACTTTTCTTGCGATCGCTTCCAAGGCAATGCGCCACATCCTGTGCAACTACGCGCGTGACCGCCGCCGGCAGAAGCGCGGTGGCGGCCAGCCCCACGTCGCTCTCGAAGAGGCAGAGGCTGCCGATGAAGCGGCGATTTATCTCTCGGCCGATCAGGTGGACCGGTTGGCCGGTCTCGACGAGGCCCTTCGCCGTTTCGAGTCCATCGCCGAGCGGCAATGCCGGGTGGTGGAGTGCCGCTTCTTCGGTGGCATGAGCGTCGAGGAGACTGCCGCCGCCCTCGGCATGTCTCCTCGCAGTGTCAAGCGGGACTGGGCCTTCGCACGCGCGTGGCTGCTTCGGGAGATGCAGCCCACGCTGGCAAGTGAAAATCGAGGCTCTTGCTTATCGGCACCTCACGGGCGCCAAGCCGGGCTGCGGCCATATGCTATGAGGAGGATGGGCTGGCTGAAGCTCCCGTCGGCCGGGAGCCAGGCAATGCCGTCCTGCGTGCCGAATGCGATCCGGCTTCCGTCGGGTGACCACGCCGGATCGGATGCGCCCATTCCCGGACTCACCTCCACCGGATCTCCTCCGCCCGCGCTCACGGTAAACAGGCTGCTGCAGCTAGACTCGCCACACTTGATGAAGGCAAGCCGCTCCCCGTCTGGCGACCAGGCGGGATCCCCGACCACGCCCGCTCCATCGTTCACGATCGTCGTCACCGCTGTGCCGTCTGCATGCATCACCTTGAGCGAACCATGGACTCCTAGCTCGGGGTCGCTGACTACTTCGGCGAATGCGACTTTCGTCCCGTCCGGCGACCAGGCAGGGTCGCTCGCGCCCTCCGCCAGCAGCACGGGGGCGGTGCCGTCGGCCTCGGCGCTCACCGTGTAGATACCATCGGGTCCGGTAACAGCGACCCAGCGGCCATCGGGTGACCAGGACGGATCAGAGAATCCATCGGCGCGGAGGATGGCATTGGAACCGTCCGCATCCATGAGGTAGAGCGCGACGTGGCTCTCGTCGTCAGCCCAGTCATAGTGAATGACCGTGAATGCGATTTTCTGGCCATCTGGCGACCATTCGGCAGACGATACCCAAACCTCGACCGCTCCTGCGGATGCCTCGGTCGTGAACAATCGAGTGCTGACGTCATTAACTATTGAGTAAAGTGCACTCCCCGATGCGAAGAGCAGGTCCCGCCCACGGCACCGGTCGTCGCACGCGAACGCGTCAAAGAGCATCTCCTTTCCAGCGACCGACATCGTCACCAGCTGAGCGCCGGCGCTGCCGAGCGTCCAGGTGCCGGAGGTCGCGAGGCCGAGCGAATCCGTCGTCGCGTTCGCGCCACGGAGGGTACCGCCTCCCGTGATGACGGCATACGTCACTGACGCATCTGGAACCGGGTTACCGTATCGGTCGGCCAGCTTCACCTGCAGGGGTTTCGGCAGGGGCGCGCCAGCCGCCGCCGTCTGATGGTTCCCGGCCACGATCTGCGCCGTGTCGGGTGATCCCGCCTTGGCGGTTACCCTGAACACCAGATCGGCCGCTCCGACCACGCGCGCGGTAAGCGTTTGGGGCTGGGCCTTGATGCCAAGGGTCCAGCGGCCGGGCGATGCCAGGCCCGCGGTGTCCGTTCGCTGCGACGCAATCTCGATCGAGCCTCCGCCCGACGCCGAGAAGCGGATCTCGCGTCCCGGCGCGGGATCGCCGTCGAGGGTCGTGAGCCGCACCACCGGAACCGAGGCGATCCTGCTCCCCACGGTGCCCGTAAGCGTCGTGTCCGAACGCGCCTCCAGGCGAAGTCCAGTCGCTGGCTGCTCGGGCACTTCAGGCGCCGCCGGCTCCGTCGAATCGCAGCCAATGAGCAGCGCAATGATGCATGCCTGTGCCACTACTCGCCATGCCTGCCGATGGTGTCTCCGCATACCCTTCTCCAGGTGAGTTTCCTGACCGGCCCGCCGCCGCGCCCTCTTGAGGATTGGTGGCCGGCGCTGTAGCGTCGAGCCGGATCGTTCACTGCCTGTTACACCAATTCCCGTCACGTGGGGCCACCGATGGAGCTGACACGAGCCGAGCGAGTGGCGGCCCTGTTTGACCAGGCCCTTGCCGTGCCGAGGTCAGAGCGCGCGGCGTTCCTGCGGGCGGTGTGCGGTGACGACCACGACCTGCGTCGCGAGCTGAGCTCGCTGCTGGACGCGCATGAGTCGGCCGACGCGTTCTTCGACAGCCTCGCAGAGGACGTGATCGCGCCCGCCTCCGCGGCGCTGGTCGAGCGTGGGCGTGCCGACGTGCCGGCAGAGCTGTCGTCGTCCCTTGAAGGCCGCTATCGCATCGAGCGGGAACTGGGTGGCGGAGCATTGAGCAGGGTGTTTCTCGCCGAGGAACTGGGCCTTCGGCGGCGGGTCGTGATCAAGGTCCTGCCGCCCGAGCTCGCGGCCACGACGAGTGGCGAGCGGTTTCGGCGCGAGATCCAGCTGGCCGCGCAGCTGCAGCACCCACACATCGTGCCGCTGCTCAGCGCCGATGCAGGCGGCCGGCTGCTCTACTACGTCATGCCGTTCGTGGCGGGGGAATCGCTCCGCGAACGGCTCGCTCGCGACGGGGCGCTACCGGTCAAGGACGCGTCTCGAATCTGGCGGGACCTGCTGGAGGCGCTGGCCTACGCCCACGCGCATGGCGTCGTGCATCGCGACGTCAAGCCTGGCAACATCCTCCTGAGCGGGCGGAACGCCTTGATTACCGACTTCGGCATCGCCCGCGCGATCGAGGCCGCGGGCGAGGCGGATGTCACTGCTCCCGGCATTGCCATCGGCACGCCGGCCTACATGGCGCCCGAGCAGATCGACGGCCTCGCCGCGATCGATCATCGCACGGATCTCTATGCGTCCGCGCTGGTGATGTACGAGATGCTGGAGGGACGGCTTCCATTCGATGGCGACTCGCCGCGAGACGTGGCGCGCGCCCGCCTCAACAGCAAGCCCGCTCCGATCAGCAGGCGGGACTGCCCGCCCGCACTCGCCGTCATTGTTCTCCAGTGCCTGGCGAGAGATTCCGCAGCCCGTCCCGCAGCTGCCGACGCCGTGGTGGCCGAGCTCGACCAGCTCTTGGGCCGGCCGCCAGCAGATGCAGTCGGAAGGCCGCGACGGCGATTGTTCGCGATCGGGTTGGCGGCGATGCTCGTGTCGGCGGTGGCGCTGGGTGCGGGGTACCTGGCGCGGGACCGACGCGCCGAGACTGCCTCCGTGGCTGCCGCGCCATCAATCGCGGTGCTGCCGCTCGCCAACCTCAGCCCCGAAGCCGGTGATGCGGCGCTGGCCGACGGGATGACGGAAGAACTGATCGCCGTGCTGAGCCAGGGCGGCACGCTCCGCGTCGTTGCCAACACGTCAGTGCGCGCTCTACTGGACCGGCAGCTCGAGGTGCGCCAGATCGCCGAGAGCCTGCGAGTCTCGCATGTGCTCGAAGGGGCGTTTCAGAAGATCGGCTCGAAGGTGCGGATGCAGGTGAGGCTGGTGGGTGCCCAGGATGGCTCGACCCGCTGGTCGGAAACCTACGACCGGCAGATCGGCGACATCTTCGCGATCCAGGATGACATCGCCCGCGCCGTGGCGAACGAGCTCGGTGTGCGGATGGCGCTCGATGGCACTGCACCAGCGACGCGGCAGCACTTCACCGCCAGCGTGGCCGCCTACGAGTTGTATCTCCGTGGGAAGGACAATGCACTGCTGCGTTCAACCGAGGGCCGCCGGCAGGGCATCGGCTATCTCCAGCGCGCCATAGCCATCGACTCCAGCTTCGCGGCCGCCCATGCCGCGCTGGTCTGGCTCTACCTCAACGAAGCCGGGAGTACTCCGGGTGATCATCTCACCTGGATCAGGCGGGGAGAGGCGGAAGCGCTCAACGCCATCGCCCTGGACCCGACACTGGCCGATGCCTATTCGGCGCTGGGCTGGGCACGCCTCATCCTGGACTTGCCCGCCGCCGAGGCGGCCCTCAAGCGGGCCGTCGCCATTGATCCGGCGGCGCACCGGGGGTACGAGGGCCTGGCGCGTTTTTACATGTTCATGCGGCGTCCGGCTGAACAGCTGGCCGCGGCCGAGCGCGGACTGGCGCTCGATCCGTACTCCGTCGCCGCCCTGCGCGAAATGGCGCTCGCGCTCAGCACTAACGGCCGCTGTGATGAGGCCGTGACGCTGCTCCGTCCGCTCAAGGACCTGAACCCGCCCGCGGCCGTGGCCGGCGTCATTCGTGGCCTGTGTTACGCCCGACAGCAGATGTGGCCCGAAGCACTCGCCGAACTGCGCTGGGCCGAGGGAGTGGGGGCCAGGGCGTCGCTTGGCCTCCAGGGGTATGTCCTGGCACGGGAGGGCCGGCGCGCGGAGGCGCAGGCGCTTCTCTCGGATCTGCTGGCGGGCCGCAAGCAGAGCCATGGCGCATTCGGCATTGCCCTGGTATACGCGGGCCTCGGTGAGTACGACCAGGCGTTCGCGTCGCTCGACAGGGCGGCGCATGAAGGATCCATCCGGGTCTACATCATGGACCCGCTTTTCGAAGATCTCCAGCGGGATCCGCGCTTCGAACGCGTGCTGCCGGCGGTCGGGGCATTCTGACGAGCGGCGGGTTCAGAACCGGTAGCGCGCCGCCACCTGAAGCTGGAATGCCGATTCGGCGGGAAGCGTCTCCCACTTCGCAAATGCTGGATCGAAGTGGAAGATCGGCTGCGGCCCTCCCGCGCCATCTGTCGCCTGTCCGACTTGCTCCAGCACGCGAGGCCGCGCCAACTGGTAGCGCCCCCACCTGTCGCTGAGCAGGTTGAGCAGGTTGAACGCGTCCACTTCCAGCTCGAGCACCTGACGACCGATCGGAACCCCCTGCCTGACCGAGGCGACCGTCGTGTGAGTCCACGGCTCGCGGCAACTGTTGCGCGCCGCAATCCGTCCGCGCTGGCGACGCAGGCATGGCGTCTTCTCCACGAACTGCTCAAAGGCCATGGCCTGCTGTGTCACGGTGACCGTATCGAGCGTACCGGAAACTTCGCGGGTGAAGGGCTCGAACAGCATCTCGGTGGTGTCGGACGCGCTCCGCGGGACGTAGATCGGATCGTTGGCGTTGGAGCCGTCTGCGTTGAGGTCACCGCGCCGGGCGTTGCCGGTGGCAAGGTAGGTATAGGGACTCCCCGACTCGCCCACGTAGTAGAACGCGAACTGCGTCGGCCATCGGTGCCACCGTGCCGTCCAGGTGAGCGCCGCCACGATGCGGTGCGGCAGGTCGTTGAGCGAGATCCCGAGCGTCGAATCGTCGTGCCGGCCGGACAGCGCGCGCGCATCTGACCACATCGCGAGACCCGTGGTATTGACCCTGCTGGGCGACTGCACGTCGCGGGTTCGTGAATAGGTGTACGACACGCTGGCGCCAAGGCCGCCGGTGATCCATCGTTCGACCCGGCCCGTCAGCTGGTAGGAGTAGTTCCTCGATGTGTTCTCCAGGTCGATCACTTCAGAGTACCGGGAGCGGAGCGCGGGCGTCGCGATGCCGCTGGCGCTGATCGTGCCGTAGAGCACTCGGCCGAAGCGGTCCACTGACTGCGGTCCCTGGAGGTTGAGGTTCACCCACTTGAAATCGGAAAGGTACCGGCTCACCAGCGCCTCCATGCTGGCCATAATGCCCCCGGGAAGCTCCCGCTCGTAACCCAATGAGGCGCGGAGCGTTCTCGCCATGCGCAGCGAGGGATCGAGCAGGTCCACATCGCCGAAGGGTCGGGCCGACAGCGGCGCGCCCGTGGCGCACTGGTCGGGTGCGGCCCGGTAGTCCGGCACGAAGGCCGGCGGCAGGCCTGCGTCAGTCGGCAGCAACCCGCAGCTCAGGACTCCGATTCCTTCGCCATGATTTGCGAGCGCGGGCACATACCACGCCAGCGGCGGCCGCCCCGTGAACAGCCCGATGCCGCCGCGGATGGTCTCATGTCGCGCGGCCGACCGATCCCAGGTGAAGCCGAGACGCGGCGAGAATTCCACACGCCGGCGCGGCAACTGGTCGGTGCGCCGGCCGAAGATGGAATCGATGGCCGGGTTGTATGGGGCGTGGCCCTCGATGGCGAGCAGCTCGGCGCGAACCCCGCTCGTGATCGCGAACCGCCCGCCCAGGCGCCATTCGTCGCCCAGCCAGGCGGAGTACTGTCCGCCGCCAAGTGGCCTGCTCTCGCTGCCAAAATCCTTGCGCAGCTCGTATCGGATGGGAGTACCGGCGGCAAGCGCATCGAGATCGGCGAATGTCCAGGTGCCGTACCCACCCAGCACGCCGCCACGCAGGACCCGGAACCGTTCCACCTGAACGCCCGCCACCAGCATGTGATTGCGCACCCATGGAAGACCGAGCTCGTCGCCGATGGTGAGACTGCGGCCCCGGCCGAAGGGGCCCTGCGCCAGGGCGGCGCTGCCGGCGATGGCCAGCACCGAACCTCCCTGGGTCCCGGGTACCAGTACCCGCACCAGCGGCTGCTGGACTTCGGGCACCTGATCGGTGTGATCCCAGCTCAGCGAGGCGAACAGCTTGTTGTGGCCGTATCGCGCGCGCCCGAGGTCCGTATGGACCTGCAACGCGGCGACGTCGACACCAAGGTCGCTCGCGTACCGGTAGCTCGAGAAGGCAAAGGTATCGGCGGGGGCGCGGGAGAACTGCTGGTTCCTGGTGCGCGCAGAGGTGACGAAGGCCATGATGCGACTGTTCCACCTGGGGAACGCAGCGTCCATCCGGGCAAAGAGATTGACCAGCGGCGTGGCGTTCTCCAGGCCGCCTGCGGAGCCCGGAATCAATCCGTACTTGTCCTGCATGATCGCCTGCATGCGGGCCAGGTCGGCTTCGCGCACGGGGACGGGCGGCAGCTGCCCGGAAGGCTGGCCCACATACGGCCCCGAGGCCGGTTCCGAGAGATGCTGGAGCTCGGACGCGACGAAGAAGTGCACCCGGTCCTTCACGATGGGTCCGCCGAGTGAAAAGCCAACCTGTAATCGGTCATAGGGGCTTGGCACCGCATCGATCCCGTCGCGCGCCAGCCGGTCGTTGCGCCAGTACCCGAAGCTGGAGCCATGAAACTCATTGGTGCCCGACTGCGTGACGGTGTTGACGAGGGCGCCGGCGAAGCTTCCGTAGCGCACGTCGTACGGCGCCACCAGCACCTGGTACTCCTTCACGGCATCGAGCGGAATGGACTTTCCAACGCTCGCCGCCGCCGAGACGCCGCCGTTCATGAAGCGCTCGCCGGCTCCATTGATGAGGAAACTGTTGAACCGGAAATTGGCGCCCGCGCCGGAGACGCCGACCCTCCCGCCGCCGACCTTGGTCGAGACGTAGGGCGCGAGGGTGACGAAATCCTGGAAGTTGCGGTTGAGGGTAGGGAGGCGATGCACCAATGCTTCAGGAATCGTGGTGCCCGGGACGCCTGCCGGGAGTGAGGTGGTGTCGCGAACTTCGATGGCCTCGAGCTCGACGGCGGCGGGCCGGAGCACAAGGGCGACGCTGAGCGGTTCGCCAAGGGTGAGATGAAGTGGTGCGCTCTGCTGCGGCAGGAACCCGATCTGCCGCACCTCGATCACGTAGGGGCCACCGGGCTCGAGCCCCTGGACCAGGAAACGACCGTGCACCACCTGCGCGTTGACCACGAACCCGGTCGCCGTGTTGACCACCCGGACGGCGGCACCATCGAGGTTCCCTCCCTCGGCGCCCCGCACGCTCCCGCGTACCGTACCGGTCGTCACGCCCTGCGCGAGGGCGAGGGATGGCAGCGGCGCGAACGACAGAAGGCATGCCGAGGCGAGCGCCAGGAGTTTCATGCCGCTAAGGTACGGCCGGCCATGGGGGATGGCGAGATGGGCGTCGGCGTCAGGCGGCAGGTCAGGCGCTTTACGCCTTATGTCTTATGCCATTCGTGGCACATACCGCATCGCCACTGCGCCTGAGCTCAATTCCAGCCGGCTCACCAGCTTCAAGTCAAGCGGGTTCTTCAGTCCCGCGAGCAGCGTCGGCCCGCGGCCGATGACCCAGGGATGCACGACAAACTCGTACTCATCGATCAGGCCCAGTTCTGCCAGTGCGAGCGGGAGTGTCACGCCGCCGGTCAGCAGGCCATTGCCGGGCTGCTGCTTGAGCGCGCGGACCGACTGCTCCAGGTCGCCTCGGATACGTTCGGCGTTCTGCCAGTCGACGTGGTCCAGCGTGCGTGACACCACGTATTTCTTCGCCGAGTGGATGACGTGGGCAAAGGGCACCATCCAGTCATCCATCCACTCGGGTCGCTCGCCCGTCTCCGCCACCGAGCGCCACCCGTCTTCCATCATCTGATACGTCACCCGGCCGAAGAGCAGGGCATCGGCACGCGCAAGGTTGTCCGTGTGGTGCCGGTGCATCCCTGCGTCCGGGATGACGGCCCGGTGATCGCAGCAGCCGTCAAGGGTGACGTTGATGGAATAGCGGAGTGGTCGCATGATTGGGTCGAGGGTCGAGGGTCGAGGGTCGAGGGTCGAGGGGTCGAGAAGTCGAGTTCGACCTCTCGACCCCTCGACCATCATGTCGCTGGCGTTCCGTCGGACCAGGTCGAGGTCCCGACCAGGAACACGATCATCGGCGGCAGGCCCGTCATCTGTGACGACGCCTGCGGCGCGAAGTACCAGAAGGGACTGGCCATGACCGGCGAGCCTTCGACGTTGGCGCCCCAGTCGGCGCTGTTGACCTGGGTGTAGAACATGACATGCGCCCCGTTATGGCCGCCCATGTCGGTGAGGTACGCGTCCTCCGCCATCATGTAGGCCATCGCGCCGTCTTCGAGGGGCGGCAGCGAGTGATTGGCGAACCCCGCCTTGAGCGCCGACACGATCTCCGCCCTGGCCTTTCCGGCGAGCACCATCCTGGTGCGCAACAGCATGATGGGAGCGATTGCGCGCGCCGCCTGCGGATTGAGACAGGCGGCTGCCCTGATCCTGGGGTTCCAGAATTCAGGCCAGTCGAGCGGCCCGTCCCAGCCCCTGTCCACCATGCAAACGAAACCGTTCGTGCCTTCGACCGCCGTCTCGTAGCCGGTGCGCCCGAGCACCAGGATCGTCGCATCGTCGGAGATGGATGCCGGCGCCGCGCTCCGCGCCAGGGACATCTCGGCGGTGCGGTCCATGAGATACTGTTCGATCGGGGCTATTGCCGGATACGGCGTGTCCGTCTCCTGCGCCGTGACTCCACGCGCCACGAGCGCGGCGAGCAGCACGAAGCTCGTGACCATGAACGCGCCAGTCCTGTTGTGACGCATGAGGCGCTCAGTCCTCGTCAGGAGCCGGCACAAAGAAGATTTCCCGGATTTCAACGGGGGTTCCACACGCCGTGACGCTCCGCTTCGCCCACGCCATCGCGTCGTCCAGGCTCGCGGTCTCGACAATGGTGATGCCACCCACCAGCTCCTTCGTTTCCAGGTACGGCCCGTCGGTGATGAGCACGCCGCCATCGGGCTGGGCCCGCAGGGTGTGCGCGGCGCCCAGGCCCCCGGCGAAACGCCTGATCCCGGCCGCGACCATTTCGCGATTCATCGCGTGGATCTCGTCCACCATCGCCTCGGTCATCATGGATGGGTCGAAGTTCTCGGGGAGGTATCCGGAAATCAGGTAGTGCGGCATATGGTCTCCTGGAATGGTCTCGGCCCGAGCCGGCTGGCTGGGCTTCATGGACACGACGAACGGGGAGGCCGGAAATCGACAGGCGCGGCCGGGCAAGGGGTGCCCTGTGCCAAGAGCGGCTCAATCGGCTCGTCGCAGGCTGCCGCGGTAGCTCACTGCCGGCG
>DASTFH010000062.1:0-2983 GCA_035708725.1 Gemmatimonadales bacterium
TTTTCCGAGCGAACCTCGGGCACGGCCCGCGCCGGTGCCGACCTCAAGCTCGGACTGGGACCATCGCTCACCCTCGACGCCACCATCAATCCTGACTTCGGGCAGGTCGAGGCCGATCCCGCCGTGGTGAACCTCTCGGCGTTCGAGACGTTCTTCGACGAACGGCGACCCTTCTTCATCGAGGGCAACAACCTCCTCGGCGGCCGCAACACTTTCTACTCCCGGCGGATTGGCGCGGCGCCTCCCGGGTCGGCTGCCGCACCATACGCGGAATCTTCAGGCAACAGCACCATCCTGGGCGCAGCCAAGGTGACGGGCCGGCTCCCGTCCGGTCTCTCCATCGGCGCACTGACCGCGCTGACTGACAAGGAGTCGATCCGTACGTTTGATTCCGACCTCGGCTTCGGCGAGGCGGTGGTCGCACCGCGCACGGCGTATGGCATCGTTACGGCGCAGCAGGAAATGGGACGCGACCGCTCGACGGCCAAGGTCTCGCTCACGGCGGTCGATCGCGACCTGGATCCCGGGTCGCCACTCGCGGCACTCCTGGTGAGCCAGGCCTACACCGGGCTGCTCGACGGCCGCTGGCGGTGGGCGGGCGGAGCGTATGACGTGAGCGGCTACGTGGCGGGAACCTACGTGAAGGGAGCGGCACCGGCGATTGCCCTGCAGCAGCGCTCCTCGCGCCGCTACATGCAGCGGCTCGACGCGGATTATCTCAACTTCGATTCCACCCGGACGTCCATGGCAGGCCTGATGGCCGGCATCAATCACAGCAAGTCGGCCGGCAACTGGCTCTGGGACGTGGACTACGAGTATGTCTCGCCCGAAGCCGAGCTCAACGATATCGGCTTCCAGAGCCAGGCCGACTATCACTACCTCCAGGCCAACGTTCGGCGGCACCAGACAGCCCCGGGTGTCTTTCATGACTGGACGCTCGGCGTGCGAGGCACCGGATCGTGGACCAGCAGTGGCCTCCGGACCTTCCGGGAGGCGAAGGTCTTCGGTGACGTCACCTTCCGGAATTTCTGGCAGATGGAACTGGAACTCGAATATTCTCCCGCCGACCAGAGTGCCCAGCTCACCCGCGGCGGGCCGCTGATGCTGTCGCCACAGGAGTGGCGGCTCGACCTCGGTGCCGAGACCCGCTCCAGTGAGCGGACCATGGTGGAGGCATCGTTCAGCGGGGCGCGCGACGAGCTGGGCGGGTGGCGAGCCGGCCTGCAGCTTGGCATCCGGTTCCGGCCAGGGACGCGGTGGCAGTTCCAGGTCGAGCCTTCCGTGACTCGCAGTGTCGACACGCGTCAGTACGTGACGACAGAGGACGGCGGCTCCTCCGCCACCTATGGCGGCCGCTACCTCTTTGGCCGGGTCTCGCGCAGCGAGATCGCCGCGCAGTTCCGGGCGGCAGTGGCCGTGACACCGGACCTGACGCTGGAGGGCTACTTCGAGCCGTTCGCGTCGAGTGGGGAGTACCGCGACTTCGGCGAACTGGCCGCGGCGCGCACCAGCGATCTTCGTCGCTATGGCACCGACGGCACGACGATCCAGCTGGCTGACGGGCAGTACACGGTCACCGATGGCGCGCAGCAATTCAGTTTCGCCGATCCGTCATTCAACGTGCGATCGTTCCGCAGCAACGTGGTGCTCCGCTGGGAATGGCGCCCCGGCAGCACGGCATACCTGGTCTGGCAGCAGAACCGCTTCGAGGATCGCGACCGCATTTCGCGCGTTGGTCCCGGCGGTCTCTTCCAGGCGCTCGGCGCGCCGGGGGACAACACCGTGGCCGTCAAGGTGAGCTACTGGCTGTCGCGGTAGGGCGTGGGGCGTGGGGCATGGGGCATGGGGCGTGGGACGTGGGACGAGGGACGCGGGGTGAGCAATGTGTCACCCCGAGCGCAGCGAGGGGACCGAAACTCGACCAAGCTCCGCCTCTTCGGCCGCTTCGCGGCCTCAGACTGACATGGCAGTTGTCGACCGTTGACCGTTGACCGTCGACTTTCCGCCCATCCTACTTCGCCACCCACCTGTCATTCGCCCTATCCCCATCCGGCAACTTCTTCTCCGGATCCGCCACCACACTCGTCACCCGACCCTTGCTGGCCACGTACACCGACACATACGCCCCGTCCTGAAAAGCTTCTACCGGCACGTTTACCATGAGGGCGGGGCCGCCGGCCTGCTCAACGCGCAGCGTGGTGGGAAACGCCATCTTGTCCAGGTTGGCGAGCGAGACGAGTGAGCCCTTGGCCGGGTCGTCGTCCACCGGCTTTACGCCGGTGACTGCAAGGTCATAGCTCCAGTTGCTGGCGTACCATTCCTTCCAGAACCAGCCGAGGTCCTCGCCGGCCGCGTCTTCCATGGTGCGGAAAAAGTCGAGCGGCTGCGGATGGCGGAAGGCCCAGCGGCGGGTGTACTCGCGGAAGGCGTAGTCGAAGCGATCGTGCCCCAGGATCACGTCGCGCAGCAGCACCATCCCGAACGCCGCCTTGTAATACTCGACCGGATGCCGGTATCGCTCCGACACGGCATCGGCATACATCAGGAGACTCGGTGCGGCGGAGTCGGCGAGCAGGGGTACGATTTCATCGGCGGGGTTTCCACCCTTCGGTGCGTACTCGCCGTCGCGCTTGGGCGCGAATTCGCCCTTGTTGAACGCTTCCTGCGCCAGGATGTCGGCGAAGGTATTGAACCCCTCGTCCATGAAGGCAAAGCGCCGCTCATCGCTTCCCACAATCATCGGGTACCACGAGTGCCCGAACTCGTGCACCGTCACCGACATGAAGCTCTTCCCGCTCCAGTGGTAGTCGTCGAACACCATTGCCGGGTATTCCATGCCGCCCACCGGCCCGCCCACGCTGATGGCGGTGGGCCACGGGAAGGGATACCAGGCGCGTGAGAACTCCTCGATGGTGAACTTGGTGTACTCGGTGGAGCGGCTCCAGAGGGTGTCGCCCACCGCCTCGACCGGGTAGACCGACAT
>DASTFH010000063.1:0-3501 GCA_035708725.1 Gemmatimonadales bacterium
TAGTAGACCAGCTTGCAGTTGATCTCGCGGGAGGCGTAGTTGATCATGGACATGCGTGGCGTGTCCCCTCAGGCCCCGAAAAGCCGGTCAATTTCGTCTTCCGCATCGCCCAGAAAGCCGGTCTCGACCTTGGGCGAGGCCGCGCCCTGATCGGCGCGGCTGAACATGTCGGTGAACACTGTCTTGAGCTGGGTGACGGCATGGCGCACCCGGAGCTTGACGAGGCCGAGCGTGGTGCTGTTGTCGAACAGCACCACGAGGATGACCCGCCGGGCGATGTCGGCGAGGTACATGGATTCCCGCTCGCCCTGATGGAACAGCGCGCCGAACTCCGGCTCACCCAGCATGCGGGCCAGCTGGTCATTGGCGCTGAAGTCCGCGGCGGTGAGCGACGCGAAGGCGGTGGGATCAAATTGTACCGGCTCGCCCACCGTCGCCACCAGCTGCCCGGTGCGGTCCACGATCAGCGCAGTCCGTGCGCTGGCGTCGCCCAGGAAACTTTTCAGGATATCATCAATACGGCGCGAATCGTCTTCGCTGAACGACCAGCTGGAGGCGCTCGGCATGCAGGCCCGCCCTTACGCGAGTGAAGCTTCGAGTCTGCGGAGGATCCGTTCCCCGCGGCGGCGCAGGAGCGGCTGCGGCTCCCAGGCCACGTAGTCGCGCAGGAGCCGCGCGGTCTCCACGCGCTCCTGGCCGGCCAGGTAGCCCAGCGCCGCCAGCCGGCGGAGAGGCCGCTGGTGAAACAGGTCCTGGCGGTGATGGACGTAGCGCTCCTGCGCCAGCACCCAGCCGGCGATAATACCGACCCCGGCCGCCACCGCAAAGACCCCGCCCCGTGAGCGCATCACCCCACCTCCTGCCGCGCGGTCAGCGCGTGTGCCAGCGTGACCCCGTCCACGAACTCCAGGTCGCCACCCATGGGAAGCCCGCGCGCGAGCCGGGTGACCCGAACGGGAAGTCCCGCGAGCATCTGCTGGATGTAGGTGGCAGTCACTTCACCCTCCATCGAAGGGTTGGTGGCGAGGATCACTTCCCGGATGGCCCCGCCCCGGACGCGTTCCAGCAGGGCGTCCATGCGTAACGCCTCGGGACCGATGCCGTCGAGCGGCGAGAGCCGGCCGCCAAGCACATGGTAGCGCCCCCGGAAGTCGGCCCGTTCGACAACCGGCACGGCAGACGGCTCCTCCACCACGCAGAGCAAGGCGGCGTCGCGCCGGGGATCCCCGCAGATGGCGCAGGGCTGTTCCTCGGTGAGGTTGCCGCAGGTCTCACACGCATGCACGCGCTCGGCCACCGCATCGAGGGCGCGAGCCAAGGCACCGACCCGGCCGGACTGCTGAGCCAGCAGGTGGAAGGTGAGCCGCTGGGCCGTCTTGCGCCCGATGCCGGGCAGACGGGAAAATTCGGTGATCAGGGTCTCGATGGAGCTCACAACTCACAACGCGCGCGCGGATGGGCTGTCCGGCAGTCGGGCGTATTCAGTCTGCGCGAGGTCGGCCGCCCACCGCTGGCCTTCGGCGAGCGCGGCCAGGAGCAGGTCGGAGACAAACTCGGCGTCGCGCGTGGCGAATGCCTCCGGGTCGATCGCGACGCTGCGCACGGTGCCACGGCCATCCACCGCGACGCGCACCAGCCCGCCGCCCGCGCTGAATTCGCGCGTCTGGCCGGCCAGCTCGGTTTCGAGGGTCTGCAGCCGGCGATGCAACTGCTGGCTGAACTGCATGAATTGCTGGATGTCTGCCATAAGCTCCTGCGGTTCCTGCCTGTGTCCCGCGCCTACTCCACGATCTCCAAATCTAATTCATTGGCCGCCACATCGAGCGCCGGATCCCGGCGCCGGAGCCCCTTGAGCCGCTCCTCGCGCATCCCCGACTCGGTGAGGCGGACCGGCGCCGAGGCGGGCGACCCGCCCTGGATCTCGAACCGGACCGGTGCCCCCACGATCCCGCCGATGACTTCCTCGATATCGGACGCCTTCTGCTCCAGCGATTCCTGGAAGATGGGATTCGGCTCCCGCAGCGTCACCGCCACGCGCGGCGCCTCGACGCTCACCAGGTCGCCGGCGGCGAGCGCCTCCGCAAGGAAACGGGAGCGCTCGCGCACCTGCTCGATCACCGAGGACCAGACGGAGCCAAGGCCGGCAAGGGAGAAGTCGGCGGAGAGGGCGACCTCGGTGGCTCGGCGGCTCGGCGCCTCGGCGGCTGGCGGCTGGCGTCCCGCGTCTGGCGCTCGCCGCTCGACCCTCGACGCCGGACGCCCAGCGCTCGACGCCGGACGCTCAGCGCTCGACGCTCGACGCTCAGCGCTCGACGCTCCGCCCCCGAGCACTTGCTCCAGGTCCACCGTCCGGTCCATCAGCGCCCACCGGAGCAGCAGCGTCTCGGCGACCAGGCGCGGCTGGGCGCTCCGGCGGAGTGCCGCCTCCTGGTCCGCCAGCAGCTTGAGCATGCGCAGGATGTCACCGGTGCCGAGCGCGTCACCGACGTCATCGAGTGCCTTGCGCGCGGCCTCGGTGAGGCCTTCAGGGCTGGCCTTGACACCGAGCATCAGCTTGGCGCGCAGCCACTCTGCGGCCGTGTTCATGAATTCACCGGGGTCTGCGCCCGACTCAACGATATCATCCACGAGGGCAAAGATGGCCGCGGCATCGTGGTCCACCAGCGCCCGGAGCAGCCGCGTCAGCAGCTCGTCAGACGCGAGGCCCAGCGTTTCGCGGACACGCTCTGCCGTAATCCGGCCGTCTCCCAGACTCAGGCACTGGTCCAGCACGGACAACGCATCCCGCATCCCGCCGTCGGCGTGCCGCGCGATCAGCGTCAGCGCGTCGTCCTCCGCGGCGATCCCCTCGGCGGCGAGCACGGCACGAAGGCGGTCGCGAATGGCACCGGGGCCTATCCGGCGGAAGTCGAAGCGCTGCAGGCGCGACATGATGGGCGCGGCCGTCGACTCGATCTTCCTCGGCTCGGTGGTGGCAAAGACGAAGACCACGCCCGGGGGCGGCTCCTCCAGGATCTTGAGCAGCGCATTCCACGCTTCGCGTGTGAGCATGTGCGCTTCATCCACGATGTAGATCTTGTGGTGGCCTTCCTGGGAGGCTGCGTACATGGCCCGCTCCCGGAGGTCGCGGGCGTCGTCCACGCCCCGGTTGCTGGCCGCATCGATTTCGACTACGTCGAGGTTGGCGCTGCCGGTCCAGATGCGCTCGCAACTCTCGCATTCACCACAGGGATCTCCCTCGGCATCGCGATTGGGGCAATTGAGCGCCATCGCCAGGATGCGCGCGGCGGTGGTCTTCCCGACGCCGCGCGGCCCGGTAAGCAGATAACCGTGGCCCACCCGGCCGCGGGCCACGGCGCTGCGCAATACGGCGGCCACGTGATCCTGCACCAGCAGGTCAGCGAAACGCTTGGGGCGATAGCGGCGGGCGAGGCTGATAGTCATGGTGGAAAGAAAAGTGCCCCAGGCTCCCCGAAGCGACACCGGACATCGCTTAGCGCT
>DASTFH010000064.1:0-9808 GCA_035708725.1 Gemmatimonadales bacterium
CCTCCACGCCGAGCTCCAAAAGCACCTGGGCACCGCTTATTCCCTTGGCCGGGAACTGGGCGGCGGCGGCATGTCGCGGGTCTTCGTCGCCGAGGACGTGCGGCTCAAGCGGACCGTGGTCGTCAAGGTGCTGAGCCCCGAGCTGGCCGAGGGCCTCAACGTCGAGCGGTTCGAGCGGGAGATTCAGCTGGCCGCATCGCTGCAGCAGGCCAACATCGTCCCGCTGCATGCCGCAGGCGAAGTGAACGGCCTTCCCTACTTCACCATGCCCTACATCGAGGGCGAATCGCTCCGCTCCCGCCTCGCCCGCGGCGCCCTCCCCATCGGTGAAGTCCTGGCCATCCTCCGCGACGTCACCAAGGCACTGGCCTACGCCCACGCGCGCGGCGTGGTGCATCGCGACATCAAGCCCGACAACGTGCTGCTCTCCGGCGGCACGGCGGTCGTCACCGACTTCGGCATCGCCAAGGCCATCAGCGCGTCGCGCACCGAAGGCGCGAGTGGCGCCACGCTCACCCAGCTCGGTACGTCTCTCGGCACGCCGGCATACATGGCGCCGGAACAGGTTGCCGGCGATCCCGGCGTGGATCATCGCGCCGATCTCTATGCGCTCGGGTGCATGGCGTTCGAGCTGCTCACCGGCCAGCAGCCGTTTGCCAACCGCACGCCGCAGAAGATGCTGGCCGCGCACCTGACCGAGCGGGCTCCCGCCGTCACCATGCTCCGCCCTGATTGTCCACCCCAGCTCGCAACCCTGGTGTCGAGACTGCTGGCCAAGGATCCGTCAGACCGGCCCCAGACCGCCGCCGAGATTCTGCCGGCGCTGGAGAGCACGGTGACAACCAGCGGAACGATGGTCGCGTTTGGCGCACCGGGCATGCTCAAGAAGGCGCTCGGGTGGTATGTCCTGGCGCTGGTCGCCGTCGCCGTGCTCGCCAAGGCGGCGGTGGTCGGGATTGGCCTCCCGGACTGGGTCTTCCCGGGCGCGATTCTGGTAATGGCCCTGGGCCTCCCCGCCCTCCTGCTCACGGCCTATGTGCAGCGCGTGGCGCGGCACACGGCAACCGCAACACCAACCCTCACGCCCGGCGGGTCGAGCGTTGCGAAAATGCCGAGCGGCACGATGGCCACCATGGCGCTCAAGGCCAGTCCGCACCTCACCTGGCGACGGGCTACGCGGGGCGGCATCATCGCGGTCAGCGCATTTGTGCTTGTCGTTGCCGCATTCATGGTCCTCCGAGGGCTCGGCATCGGGCCATGGGGCTCGCTCTTCGCGGCAGGCAAGCTGGCGGAGAATGACAGAGTCCTCATCGGCGACTTCGCGGTGGCTCAGGAAGACTCGGCGCTCGGCCCCATTCTGGTGGAAGCGATGCGCGCAGCGCTCGGACAGTCCAGTTCCGTGCGGCTGGTCGAGCCCTCCGAGATTGCGCAGGCGCTGCAGCAGATGCGGCGACCACGGGACACCAGGCTCGATGCGGCGCTCGCGCGGGACGTGGCCCTCCGGGTTGGTGCAAAGGCAGTGCTGGCGGGAAGGCTTGCTCGAGTCGGAACTGGGTATGCGGTGAGTCTCGACCTGACCAGCCCGAGTGGTGGTGGGACGCTCGCATCATTCCAGGGCACGGCGGATGGCCCCAAGGATCTCCTCAAGGTCGTGGATGGCCTCTCGCGGAAGCTTCGTGGCAAGATGGGGGAGTCCCTCAGGCAGGTGCAGCGCACGGTGCCGCTGGAGCAGGCCACCACGGCGTCGCTCCCGGCGCTGCAGAAGTATTCCGAAGCGGTGCAGGCCAACGACCTGGACCAGGACTTCGACCGCGCTGTGCGCGCGGCGCGCGAGGCGGTGGCACTAGACTCCACTTTCGCGCTGGCCTGGCGCAAGCTCGGCGTGGCCCTCACGAACTCGCAGGCAGGCCAGGCCTCGGTGGACTCCGCACTGGAAAAGGCCGCGCGCTATGCCGACAAGCTGCCGGACCGCGAGAAATATCTTGCGCTCGGGTTCTACTACGAGCAATCGAGTTCCGCCGCCGATCGCGGCAAGGCGCTCGCCGCCTATCAGGCCGCATACCGTGCCGACTCCAACAACAAGGCCGTCAACCGCGAGTTGTGGCGGATCTACCTCTCCCGGCAGCAGATGGACAGCGCACTGCGGTACGCACGGCGGGAAGCGGCAGTCGAGCATGACGCCAACAGCCAGTTAGCGCTGGCCAGCGTGCTGGCCTTGGCGGGCCAGCCGGACTCGGCCCAGGCCCTGATCGCGCGCACGCTGCAAACCGATCCGGCGGCGGCCAGCACGCCGATGCGATACGTTGCCGAGAACCGACTGGCGTTCGCAAGAGGCTTGCGTGACTCTGCCGATGCGCTGACGGTGACGACCAGTCGCCTGGCCAACCCGGTCGCCCAGGCCCAGGGACTCGGATTCTCGGCGCAGGACGCCGCCCGCCGGGGCAAGCTGACGAGCGCCGCTGCCCTCGACAACTCCCGTGCCGCCTTGCTTTCGAGCCGAGGCGCCCCGGCGTTTCACGGGTTGGCGCTCGCCAACCTGGATATCGTCTTCCGCGCCAACGGTACGGCCGGCGTCAGGCAGCTCGACAACCTGATGGCCTCGCGCGAGTGGACGTCGAGCGATCCGCGGGACCGCCCGTACCTCGATGTGGCCGGCCTCTACGCGATGGCGGGGCGGCCCGACCGCGCCCAGGCGGTGATGAGCCGGATGGACGCCGAAGCGGCGGGCCGGAGCAAGGCGCCGGACATGCAGGATCACCTGGCGTCGGTCCGGGGAGAAATCGCGCTCGCTTCCGGCAATGCGACTGAGGCGGCGCGCCAGTTCCGGGCTGCGGGCGTCGGGCCCGATGGTGCCCCGGGCGAATGCCAGGCATGCGTTGAGTACGGCCTCGCTCGCGCGTTTGACCGTGCGGGTGAGGCCGATTCCGCGATCGCCGCGTTCAACCGCTATCTCGCTGTCGGATTGCCCTGGCGCATCCAGATAGACTGGATGGCGGATGCCGCGGTGCAGAAGCGCCTGGGCGAGCTCTACGACAGCAAGGGCGACACCGCTGACGCCGTGAAACACTACGCCGCCTTCACCGAGCTTTGGAAAGACGCCGATCCCGACCTGCAGCCGGTGGTGTCGGATGTCAGGAAACGCCTGGGAGAGCTGACTTCGCGCTGAGCGCCTAGCCTTCAGCCTTCAGCCTTCAGCCTTCAGCCTTCAGCCCGAAGCCCGAAGCCCATGTTCACCCCGAAGCTCTTCACTACCCTCAAGACCTACAACCGGCAGCAGTTCAGCTCGGATCTCATTGCCGGCGTCATTGTCGGCGTGGTGGCGCTGCCGCTGGCGATTGCGTTTGCCATCGCCAGCGGCGTGGGGCCGGCGCGAGGGCTTTACACCGCGATCGTGGCCGGGTTCCTGATTTCAGCGCTAGGCGGCTCGCGGGTGCAGATCGGTGGCCCTACCGGCGCGTTCGTGGTGATTGTGGCTGGCATCGTGGCCAGGTACGGCGTGGACGGGCTGTTGATCGCGACCTTCATGGCCGGCTTCATGCTCATGCTGTTCGGGCTCTTCCGGCTCGGCACCGCCATCAAGTTCATCCCCTACCCCGTCGTGGTCGGCTTCACCAGCGGCATCGCAGTCGTGATTCTCTCCAGCGAAGTCCGGGATTTTTTCGGTTTTCGGATGGAGACGGTGCCGGCTGACTTTCTCGAGCGCTGGCGTGCATTCGCGCACGCTGCGCCGACGCTCAATCCCTGGGCGCTTGGCGTTTCGATCGTGTCGCTCGCCATCATGATCTGGTGGCCCAAAGTGAGCCGGCGGATCCCCGGACCGTTCGTGGCATTGATTGTCGTGACGATGCTCGCCAACCTGTTCCACCTTCCGGTGGAAACCATCGGCAGCCGGTTCGGCGTGCTGCACGCCGGGCTTCCCATGCCGTCCCTGCCGCACGTCACCGGCGCCGAGATCAAGCTCCTCATCGGGCCTGCGTTTACCATCGCGCTGCTGGGAGCGGTGGAATCCTTGCTCTCGGCAGTCGTGGCCGACGGCATGATCGGCGGGCGCCATCGCTCTAACGTGGAGCTCGTGGCCCAGGGCATCGCCAACATCGCGAGTCCCATCTTCGGCGGCATTCCCGCCACCGGCGCCATCGCACGCACCGCCACCAACATCAAGAATGGCGGGCGCACGCCGGTGGCCGGCATGGTCCACGCCCTGACCCTGCTCGTGATCACGCTGTTCGTGGGAAAGTACGCCGCCGTGATTCCCCTGGCCGTCCTCGCGGCCATCCTGGTCATGGTGGCATACCACATGAGCGAATGGCGCACCTTCCGGAGCGTCCTGAGCGCGCCGCGCAGCGATGTGCTGGTGCTCCTTGCGACTTTCCTGCTCACCGTGCTCGTCGACCTGACCGTGGCCATCCAGGTGGGGATGGTGCTCGCCGCCTTCCTCTTCATGAAGCGGATGGCGGAAGTCACCAACGTGTCCGTTGTCACCCGCGAGCTCTCGGAACCGGCCGCGCCGAGCAGCGACGTGTCAGGCGCGCTCTTCCGGCGCGACGTGCCGAAGGGTGTGGAAGTCTACGAGATCAACGGCCCGTTCTTCTTTGGCGCCGCCGAGACCTTCAAGAACACGATCGGGCAGGTGGCCAGTCGCCCGAAAGTCCTGATCATCCGGATGCGGAACGTGCCGGCCATGGATGCCACCGGGCTCAGCGCGTTCAGGGACCTGGTGCGACAGAGCCGGCGCGAGGGAACTCACGTGTTCATCACGGAGATCCATGCCCAGCCGATGGTGGCGCTGGCCCGCTCCGACCTGTTCGACGAGCTGGGCGAGGACCATGTTCTCGGCACGCTCGATGAAGGTTTGGAGCACGCGCGCCTGCTGGTGGCACCGAACTCTTCCTGATTTCTTAATCGAATTTCAACAGTCGGAGCGTTACACTCCCGGAGCGGATGAATTCCTCATACGCCCGAGGAGGCTACATGCGTCATCGGAAGTGCTGGGTGGTGCGCGGAGTGCTGTGCGGCACCCTGCTGGCGTTCACCGTCACGCCGGCCGTCGCCGAGCATATTCCCGCCTTTGCGCGGCGCTACGGCGTAAGCTGCGCCCTCTGTCACAACCCGGTACCAGCCCTGACACCGTTCGGCGAACAATTCGCGGCCAATGGGAATCGCATGGCGCCCGGTGAAGAGCCGGCCGACACCATCGGCACTGGCGATGACCTGCTGGCGCTCTCGCGGAACGTGCCGCTGGCCGTCCGCCTCGATGCCTACGTGCAGAGTTATGCCAACGGACGCGCCGTTACGGATTTCCAGACACCATACTCCCTCAAGCTGCTTTCGGGCGGCTCGCTCTCGAAGTCGCTGTCCTACTACTTCTACGCGTTCCTGTTCGAGCGCGGGGAGGTCGGCGGCGTCGAGGACGCGTACCTGTACGCCAATGACGTCGGCGGCGCTCCAGTGGACGTGCTGGTCGGCCAGTTCCAGGTCTCCGATCCGATGTTCAAGCGCGAGCTGCGGCTGTCGTTCGAGGATTACGCCGTCTATCGCGCGCGGCTTGGCGAAGTCCCGTCCGACCTCACCTATGACCGCGGCGTGCTGGCCACGGCCGATGTGGCCGGCTTCACGCTGAGTGGCCAGGTGGTCAACGGCAATGGCCGTGGCGCCGCGGGCGACGATCGTCACTTCGACTCCGATGCCGGCAAGACGTTCGTGCTCCACGCCACACGCGACATAACCACCGGCCTCCGGCTGGGCGCCTTTGGTTATGCCGGTCGCACCACCAGCGAGGCCGTGAACGACGTGACCCATATGCTGGGCGCAGACGCCACGATTTCGCACGGACCGTTCGAGCTCAACCTGCAGTACCTGCACCGCTCCGATTCGCGGCCTTTCTACGTGGCCGAAGACTCAAGCGCGAGTCTCGACGGCGGCTTTGCCGAACTGCTGGTGCGGCCGGCAGGCTCACGCTGGCACGGATTTGCATTGTACAACCTGATCGATGCGGACCGCCCGGTGCTGAGTGTGCGTCTGGGTGGTCCCGCCCTGGTGAAGCGCTACGAAACAGTGTCGGGCGGGGCCGGCTACTTGCTCCGGCGTAATCTCCGGCTCACCGGCGAAATGACGTATGACATCAGTCAGGAGGAAGCTCGATGGACACTTGGCGCCGTCTCGGCGTTCTGACGGTGACGGGTGCACTGCTGTTCACCAGCAGCAGGCACCTGTCAGCCCAGGGCAGCGATTCGCTCCCACCAGGCGTGACGCCAGCCATGGTGGCACAGGGGAAGAAGATCTTCAGCGGCAAGGGCCTGTGCCTGGCATGCCACGGCGATGCCGGCAAGGGCGGCCTCGCGCCTTCATTGCGTGACAGCATCTGGATCCATAGTCAGGGCGAATACGACGATATCGTGGCGCAAGTCAGCCGCGGCGTGCCCGCGGAGAGTTCGGCCACCAAGCTGGTCATGCCGCCCCGCGGGGGCAGCACCATCAACGACACGGAACTGGCAGCCGTGGCAGCCTATGTCTGGTCGCTTCGACTCGAACCGAGGCAGTAGCCATGCAGACACGACACCTCGCGCTGGCTCTCGCGGTGCTGGCAGCCCCGACGCTCGCGCACGGACAGGAGCAGCACATGACACACCATGACGGCATCGGCATTCCCGCGGCCCTGCAGGCGGAGCACCACGAGATCCATGAGCGCCTGGTGGCGGCGACGAAGGTTTCGGGGCCGGTGGGCGATGCGGCGCGGCAGCTCGCCGCGGTCCTGCATCCGCACTTCCAGCGCGAGGAACAGATCGCGCTTCCGCCACTCGGCCTGCTGGCACCGCTGGCGCGGGGCGAATACAGCCCGGAGATGGCGCGCGTCCTGCCCCTCACCGATTCGCTCCGGGCCGAACTGCCGAGAATGCTCGAGGAACACGTTGCGATCGCCGCCGCTACAAAGCGGATGGGTGAAGTAGCGACGGAAGCGAAGAACGCGGAGGTGGCAGCGCTCGCCGAAACGCTCGCGCTGCATGCCAGAAGTGAAGAGCAGGTTTCCTACCCTGCAGCGTTGCTGGTGGGCGAGATTGTGCGGATCCGCCTGAGAGACGGGCCTGGAGGCCACAAGCCATGACTCCTTCGGACGAGGCCAGCGCGCGGATCGGGGCAGCCCTCCCCGGCTTCCTGCTTGCGACGCTGACCGTCTTCCTCGGCTTTGCGCTGGGCGGCCTCTTCGGGCTGAACGAGGACGCGATCAAGTCCCGGCTGTCGGCGCGTGCGGCGGCGGTTGAGGCCACGGTATACCGGGGCGATGCTGCAGCCGCTGACGCGGTGCTGGCCAAGTCCTGGACCTACATGCAGCGCGCGCACCTCCACGCCGGGGCAACAGGCACCGCGGCGGTTGCGCTCATCGGCATGCTGGTGCTGGTCGGCGTCGCACCGCGCTCCATTCGCGTCACCGGGATCCTGCTCGGGCTCGGTGCGCTGGGCTACTCCCTCTTCTGGCTGTGGGCCGGCTTCCGTGCGCCGGCGCTGGGTGGCACCGGCGCGGCCAAGGAGTCGCTCCGATGGCTCGCCATGCCGTCGGCTGGTGCGATACTGCTCGGCACCCTGTGCACCCTGGTGCTGACGGCGCTGGCGGCGCGAGGCGGGAGAGGGAGCAGGGGATAGAGACGAGAGACGAGAGACGAGAGACGAGCACTCATCCCTCGTCCCTCGTCCTCTAGCCCCACGCCCCCGGAGCGATCATTCCCGAGTGCCATGCCGGCTCCCATACGAGATGGGTCTCGACGCCGGCAATCCCTGCCACAAGATTGCCTGCGCCGACGATGCCGTCGGTGATGATCCGCTCCATGGGGCAGCCCGGCGTGGTCAGGGTGTGCGTGATCACGGCGATATCATCACGCATCACGACGCCGTACACCAGCCCGAGCGTGACGATGTCGAGTCCGATCTCCGGATCAATTACCGTCCCGAGCGCGTCCCACAGGGACTGAATCCGCGCGTCAGCTTCGGTCATCCGTCGTTCCGTGTGTAAGTTGCACCTGCGGGGCCACGAGGCCCGAGCATGAATGGTGTCGTCACGCCGCTGCCAGCAGCGTGACGATTGTCACCGGCACGCCCGGCACAAGGAAGCGGCATGGAAAATACGCGCGAATTGCTACGGCAGGTTCCCCTCTTTGCACAATTCGACGAGCGATCCCTCGACCGCCTGGCCGAGCGTTGCGGTACCCGCGACTACCCTGCCGGCTTTGTGCTCTTCACCACGGGAGAACGCTGCCGCGGCCTGTATATCATCGAGTCCGGTCGGGTGCGGATCTACCGCACAAGCCCGGCAGGTCGCAAGCAGGTGCTGCACACCGAGGGACCGGGGCGTGCAGTGGCGGAGCTGCCGCTGCTGGACGGCGGACCGTACCCCGCCAGTGCCGAGACAGAGACCGACTCGCGGCTGCTGTTCATGCCACGGCAGGACTTCGAGGCGCTCTACCGTGACACGCCCGACGTGGCCGATACCATCATCCAGAGCCTCGCGGCACGCCTCAGGCACCTGGTCCACGTCACGGAGACGCTGGCATTTCGCGACGTGGCCGCGAGGCTCGCGCTCTATCTCGCCGAGTTTGCGGACCAGCACGGGCGCAAGACGCCGCAGGGAATCGAGATCGTGTTGACGCAGACACGGGAGGAGCTCTCCACCGAGCTGGGCACCGCTCGAGAATCGGTTTCCCGCGCCCTGAAACAGCTGACCCGCAAGGGCGTCATCGAGCGACTGGGCCGCAACCACTTTCGAATCCCGGATCCGGTGCGGCTGCGCACGCTCTGCCGCCCTGGCGAGCGGCCGCGTTATGGCCGCTGAGCGCTGAGCGCCAAGCGCTAGACGCCGGACGCAAAGCGACAACCGTCACACCAGGGCTGCGCCTGACCTGACACACTTGGGCATGCGCGCTGAAGCCGGGGCCCGCGAGGACGCCCGAACTCCCGAAGCACCACACCTCACCGTTGCAAGCATCACCGCTGCCTTGCGCGGTGTGCCGTACCCCGGGCTCACCCGTGACCTGGTGTCGTTCGGCATGGTGGACCACATCAGCGTCTGCGACAATCGCGTCAAGGTCCGGCTCGCGCTCCGGAGCCGGGATCCGACCATGCCGGCCCGGCTCAAGGCTGCCATTGATGCTGCGCTCGGTGCCATCGGCGCCGTATCGGTCGCCGTGGAAATTGTTCCGCCGACACCAGCGGCGCCGGTGAAGCAGGCACCGCCCGACCCGTGGGCCGAGCAAGTCCGGCTGGCGGCGGTGACGCATGTGGTGGCAGTTGGCGCCGGCAAGGGTGGCGTGGGCAAGAGCACCGTGGCCGTCAACCTCGCGCTGGCGCTGGCAGCTGCCGGCCTCCGGACAGGCGTACTCGATGCCGATATCTACGGGCCGAGCCTTCCCATCCTGCTCGGTATCGAGGATGGCGCCAGGCAGGTGAGGCTGACAGCGGAGAAGCACATCCTGCCGCTGGTGGTGCACGGGCTTCCCATGATCAGTTTCGGATTCTTTCTCGGCGAAGGATCGCCAGCCATCTGGCGCGGGCCGATGGTGTCGAAGGCCGTGAAACAGTTTGTGCGCGGTGTGGCCTGGCCCGAGCTGGACGTGCTGGTGGTGGACCTTCCGCCCGGCACGGGCGACATCCCGCTGAGCCTGGCCCAGTCAGTGACGCTGTCTGGAGCGGTAGTGGTAACGCAGCCGCCCCGCGTGGCGGCCGCCGAAGCACGCAAGGCAGCGCAAATGTTCCGCTCACTCGAGGTTCCGCTGCTTGGTGTGGTCGAGAACATGACCGGGCCCTTCGGCAAGGGCGCCGG
>DASTFH010000065.1:0-31679 GCA_035708725.1 Gemmatimonadales bacterium
GTGACCACGGCGGTGCCGCCGGAGAGTAGTACGTTATCGGGCTTGATGTCGCGATGCACCACGCCACGGGCGTGGGCGTAGGCCAGCGCCTTGGTGACGTCGCGAAGTACGGCGATGACTTCACCGGTGGGGAGCGCGCCGCGCCCCAGCCGGTCGCGCAACGATTCGCCCTCGATGAAGGGCATCGTGAAATAGGGAAGCCCGCCTACGTCTCCTGCCGAGTGGAGTGGGACGATGTTGGCTTGCTGCAATGAGGCCGCCAGCTGAATCTCGCGCTCAAAGCGGTCGACATTCAGCCCCTGCGCCAGCTCGGGACTCAGCACCTTGATGACGACGGTGCGCCTGAGGCGCGCGTCTTCTGCGGTGAAGACGCGCGACATGCCGCCACCGCCCAGCTCCCGGTCGAGCCGGTAAGCGGTGCCGAGGTGCTGCTCAAGTCTGGTGCGAAGGTCCATTGAGGCCTTCCTGGTACAGGACCGATTGTTACGGGTGGACGGTCAACGGTCGACGGAGCTCGAACAGGGTACCGTGGGGCACGGCCTGCGGTGCCCGCTGACGGCCCGATCTCAATTCATGCCGTCGCCCCGACGAAACGCGCGGTCCAGAGCGCGATCCCGGCTCGGGGCCGGGTGATTCCGCGGCGCACTGTTCCCCGTGCGGCGTGCCCACACCAGACGGCTGGATTCCTGCGTTCGCAGGAATGACGAAATGCGAGCGCCGGTCGACCGTAGACTGTCGACTGGCGACCATCACCTCGACGTCAGCTCTCCCAACCGCTTCTTCACCGTCTGCACCACCGGTTGCAGGTCGGCGTCGGCGTCCTTCCACAGTTCGGTGAATGCCGCATAGTGCTTCACCGCGTTCGCAGTGTCGCCCTTGGTGTCGTACAGCTCGCCCAGGCGTTTCTGGACTCCGGCGAGTGCGGCCCAGTCAATGTCGTCGCGCCGTGCGGGTGGCTCTGCCAGATATGCCTTGAAGTAGGCGAGGGCTGAATCGGGCTGCCCCATCCGGTCATAGACCCGGCCGATGTCGTAATCCCCGCATGCCTTGCAGAAGACCGGCGCGCCGTTGGGCAGGACCTGGGCGGCGCGAAAGGCCTTGAGCGCGTCGGGGTACCTGCCTTCGCCCAGCGCAATCTCGCCCTCAAGCTGCGTGATGGGCTGCTGCTGATCCGGCGCCGACGCCATGGTGCCGGCCGTGCTCCGGTACTCGGCGAGGAGCTGCCGCGCGCGAGCCGGCTTCCCGCCCAGGGCGTAGAGACGGGCCACGTACAGGTATGGCCGTGTGGCCGGATCCGACGTGGACCACTCCTTGCTCGACAGCACGCGATCCAGTTTGCGCACGCCGTCGTCAGGGCGTGCGCGGTAGCGAATGTCGCTCTCGGCTTCGGAGGTGCCCGTCATGCCCGGCAGCCTGCCCCGCTCCGCCAGCAGCTGGAGCTGCTTGCCCTCGTCGCTGGCGGCCGCTCGGAGGCGGCCCCCCGCCTGCTCGAGGCCCACGGCCAGAGCCAGTCCCATATTCTGGAGGCTGGCATTGGGTGATTGCGCCGCAGTACGCGCCAGCTGGAGTGCCGTGTCGGCGTGTCCTCGTCCGAGCGCCACATAGTAGCGAGCAAGAAGGATTTCCGTGGCTTGGGCGGCATCCGGGTCGAGACTCCGGAGCAGCCGGTCGGCGGAATCGGCCTGGCCTGCGAACACCAGCGCTCCGGCGAGACTGGCAGCGCTGGGCACATTCGGCCGAAGCTGGTAGGCTCGGCCGAGATAGCGCACGACGCTGTCGAACTGGCGCCCGCTCTGGTACGCCGCCGCCAGATTGTTTGCCACCGTCCAATTGCCGGAGTCGGCCAGATAGGCGCGCTGGTAGTTGGCGATCGCCTTGGCGCGGTCGGCATGCGGCCCGCTCTGGTAGTAGTAGCCCAGTATCAGGTATTTCTCCCGGTCGGGCAGCCGATCGGCGTAGCGCACCGCCTGCACCAGGGCCGAATCCACCGAGGCCGGGCTGTAGAGGCCACGGGCCAATGCCACCGCGAGCTTCCGCCAACCCAGCGCAAAGGTGCTGTCCAGCGCCACCGCCTCCCGCAGGGCGCGGATCGCCGCGTCGTAATCGCCCTCCACATCGCTGGCCTTGACGGCCTCGGTGTACTTGCGGAGCGCAGGCAGTGATGAGGTGGTGGCGCGCTCCAGCGGCACTGCCTGCTGCACTTCTTTCAATGACTCGCCCATCTGGCCGCGGAGTTTCCGGGTGAGCTTGTCCACCGTGGTGAGCAGATCAACCGGGCCGTCGGCGCTTCCCTGCACGCTCGCGAGTGTGCTGCCGGTACTGGCGCTGCTGAGGTTCATGCTCACCACATAGCCCGTTCCCGCGCTGGCGATCCTGCCGTTCAGGACGGCGGACGCTCCAGCCCGGGTGGCCACCTCGCGGGCGGTTGCCGCATCGAGCCGGGCATCCCGGGCCCGGGTCATCTGCTGCAGAATGTCCGCGACCGCTGTCGGCTCCACCAGACGCACCGAGCTGGACTGGCTCAGCGCCGCCCTCGCCGCCTCGGAGAGAATCGGCCCCAGCGTGGAATCGGACGAGGGCGACTCGAAGTCCGCCACCACGATCTTGTCGTTGATAGCGAGCCGACCGGCGGCAAAGAGCGAACCCCACGGTCCGATGCCGAGCCCGCGCAGCGTCATGAACCCCGCCACCATCAGCACGAATACGCCGATGGCGATGTAGCCTGTCCTGGCGGCACGCCGCCAGGTGAGATGGGGGCTGGCCTTGAGTGCCACGTTGGCCATGGTACCGACAGGCGCCTTCGCTGTTTTCGTGCCGCCCGGCGTCAGCGTCGGCGTGGCGATGGCCGTCTGTCGCGCCACCCGCTGCACATACGCGGTGGCGAGGAGCGCGGGCAGGCCGAGTGCCATGATCAGGATGGCACCCGGGAAGACCCAGTCCGGCAACCCGATTCCCACCACGGCTGCCTTGGCCACCACCGCCACCGCCACCAGCGCCGCGGCATACCAGAGCATCGCCTTCTTGAACATGCCGGGCGCGCTGAATGCCAGCGTGGTGCCGCTCGTGGTGATCGAGCTGGCGTCCAGCAGCGGATAAAGCTCGGCCGCCGCCTGGGGCCGTTGGTCCGGATTCTTGGCCATGAGCCGTGCCACCATCTCAGCAAGCGCTGGCGGGCAATCGGCGCGCCGTGTCATGATGGCGGGCGGAGCTTCGGTGAGGTGCGCGGCGAGCATGCGCTGCGGGGAGCGATCACCAAACGGCTGCTGGCCGGTGATCAGCTCGAACGCCATGCACCCGAGCGCATAGAGATCGGCGCGGTGATCCACCTTGGGGTCGCCCGCCACCTGCTCCGGCGCCATGTAGGCGGGTGTGCCAAGCGAGGTGCCGAGCTGCGTGAGCGTGGCGCTGTCGCCGCCACCAGTACGCGAGGCGCTGATGGCCTTGGCGATGCCGAAGTCGGTGACGACGGCGGCATCGCCGGAGAGGAGCACGTTGTCGGGCTTGATATCGCGGTGCACCACGCCCCGGGCGTGGGCGTAAGCCAGCGCGCGGGTGACGTCGCGCAGGATGGGTACGACTTCGTTGATGGGGAGCGGACCACGGGCCAGCCGCGCCCGAAGCGATTCGCCCTCAACGAAGGGCATGGTGAAGTAGGGGAGTCCCTTGACGTCGCCGGCCGAGAGGAGGGGCACGATGTTGGCCTGCTGCAGCGAGGCAGCCAGCTGAATCTCGCGCTCGAAGCGGTCGACATTGAGGCCCTGCGCCAGCTCGGGGCTCAGGACCTTTACCACCACCTGGCGGCGCAGCCGGGTGTCCTCGGCCACGAATACGCGCGACATGCCACCGCCGCCCAACTCGCGACCCAGCACATAGGCCGCGCCGAGGTGCTGCTGCAGTTCCACCCGCAGGTCCACGATCCATCCTTAAGAGTTGTGTTGGGAAGCAGATGGAAAGTAGGCGTCCGAACGGCAATCCGCCAGCAGGAGGAGCGCCGCCCGCGTCGCCCCTACTTGACGCATGCACGAGCGAGCCGCACCTTGGCTGGTCCCCATCCAGCCGAGGAAGTCATGACGCCATTCGGTTCGCTCTGGCTCCCCATCCTGCTGTCCGCCGTCGCCGTCTTCATCGTGAGTTCCATCGTCCACATGGCGCTGCAGTTCTGGCACCGGAACGACTACCGGAAGCTGCCTGACGAAGATGCCGTGCTGGCGGCCTTGCGCCCCCTCAACATCCCGCCCGGCGATTACATGGCGCCGCAGTGTGATTCGATGGCGGAGATGAAATCGCCCGAGTTCCTGGCCAAGTGGAAAGCCGGGCCGGCGTTCGTCGCGACGTTCTTCCCTCGGCGCGACATGTCCATGGGACCGCAGCTCGCTATGTGGTTCGTGTACTCGCTGGTGATCAGCGCGCTGGTGGGTTTCCTCGCCTGGCATGTGTTTGCGCCGGGCACGGCCTATCTGCCGATCTTCCATGTCGTGGCACTCGCCGCGTTCCTCGGCTATGCCGGGGCGCTCTGGCCCCCTTCCATCTGGTTCCGGCGCAGCTGGGGCACCACCGTCCGTTCCACGATTGACGGCCTGATCTACGCGCTGGTGACGGCTGGGGTATTCGGCTGGTTGTGGCCTCGGTAGGGTGCGGGCTGCTGGCTGCTGGCGGAAGATGCCGGCTGCCAGCAGCCAGGGGCCGATAGCCAGCGACCACGCGACAGCCAGTAGCCAGCAGCCAGTGGCCAATTATCTTACCTCTAAGATGCCTACCACCGCCCCCGCCCCCGCCGCCGACCCCGCCATCGCCCGTGCCCTCAAGCTCTGGGTGGTGCTGGCCCGCGCTACCGCCAGCATTGAGCGCCGGGCCCGGGAGGATGCCGCTCGGCATGAGCTGACGCTGGCCGAGTTCGGGGTGTTGGAGGCCCTGTATCACAAGGGCCCGATGCTCGCCGGTGAGGTCCAGCGCCGGACACTCGTCTCCAGTGGTGGGATCACCTATCTGGTGGACCGGCTCGCGGCCCGGGGGCTGGTGGAGCGCCGGCCCTGTCCCGACGACCGGCGCGCCAACTATGTGGTGCTGACGCCGAAGGGCACGACATTCATCGGCACCATTTTCCCGGAGCATGCCGAGGTCATCGCCGAGGTGATGTCGGCCCTGGCTCCCGGTGAGCAGGAAACTGTCGCACGCCTGCTGCGCAAGCTCGGCTTGTCGCTGCGGCAGACACCCGATGCCTCAGACTGATACCGTTTCCTTTTGGGAGATTGTCTCAGGACTGAACATTTCAATACGGAGATAAATTCAGGAGATGGCAATGACGACCGAAGTCCCACAGGCAACCCGGACACAATGGAGTCTCGACCCGGCACACACCCTCGTGGAGTTCACCGCCAAGCACATGATGATCACCAACGTGCGCGGCCATTTCACCGACGTCGAGGGCAGCATATCCATCGACCGCGAACACCCCGAGGAGTCGTCGGTGGAGGCCCGCATCGATCCCGTCTCGCTGACCACGGGCGTCGTCGATCGCGACAACCATCTGCGCTCCGCCGATTTCCTCGACACGGAGCAGTATCCCGAGATCAGGTTCCGGAGCACGAAGATCACCGGCGGCTACCAGCAGCCGGGCGATTCCTTCATCGTGACGGGTGATCTCACCATCGGGCCGACGACACGGCCGGTCACACTCACGGTGGCGTTTGAAGGCGAGGGCAAGGACCTGGTGGGCGCCACACGCGTCAGTTTCGCTGCTGACACGACAATCGATCGCCGCGACTTCGGGCTGACCTGGAACAAGGCGCTCGAAGCCGGCGGCGTCCTGGTGAGCAATGAAATCCGGATTCATATCGAGGCGCAGGCGGTTGCCGTCTGAAGCCGCGAAAGGTGCCTGACCCATGAGTCCGCTTGTCACCGCGGGTATTCACCACGTCACGCTGGTCGCGGCCGACGCTCAGCGCACCGTGCGGTTCTATCGTGACCTCCTCGGCCTCCAGCTCATCGTGCGCTCGGAGAACGTCGACGACAAGGGCGCCTATCACCTGTGCTTCGGCGCCGAGCGGGGCGAGCCAGGGACCCTGATTGCCTTCTATGAATGGCCCGACGCGCACAAGGGGCAGTGGGGCGTGGGGGGCGTGCACCATGTCGCGCTGGGAGTGGCGACGGGGGAAGCGCAACTGCAGTGGAAGCGCTGGTTGAGCGAGCACGGCGTGGGGGTCTCGGGTCCGTTCGATCGCGGCTACTTCCAGAGCATTTACTTGCGTGATCCCGACGGCCATATCGTGGAGATCGCCACGGAGGGTCCGGGCTACGCCGTGGACGAGCCCGCCGAAGCGCTGGGCCAGCATGAGGTGATGCCACCGAATGGCGAGCTCAAGGACCGCCGCAACGAAGCAGTGATCGCCGCGCGGAGCTGGCCCGAGCCCGTCCTCGAAATCAGCGATCCCATGCGCCTCACCGGCATTCACCACGTCTCGGCCATCACCGACGACCTCGAGCGCATGGGCGACTTTCTCTCGGCGACGCTCGGCCTCTCGCTCGTCAAGCGCACGTTCAACCAGGATGCCCGCGACACCCGCCACTGGTTCTGGGGCGTGTATGACGGGCATACCGTGGCGCCCCACAGCTCCTTCTCCTGCTTCGGATGGCCAGGTTCCGAATTCCAGGCGCGTGCCGGCACGGGGCAGGTCCATCACGTGGCCTTCCGGGCCGCCGATGACGACGAGCAGCTCGCCTGGCGTGATCGACTCGAAACCCTCGGTGTGAGTGTCTCGGGTCCGTTCAATCGTGGTCACTTCCGGAGCATGTACTTCACCGCGCCCGATGGCCTGCTGCTGGAAATCGCGACCGATGTGCCGGGATTCGGGGAGGCGGTCGTCGGCGGTGTGGCGCTCAGCGCTCAGCGCTAAGCGCTCAGCCCTGAGCGCTCAGCGCGATCTCCCAATCTTTCCCCTCCCACTCGCTTCCATACCGCCGGGTAAACAGCAACCGTTCCTTCCCCGCCAGTTCCGCCATCTCGAAGCGCGCGCCGAACATGCCGAGCCCCAGGGGCTCGGCCGTGCGGTTCTCGGGGTTGCTCCAGTCATCCAGCCCGAAGTGCAGCATGAAGGGCACACGATCTTCGATGACCAGCGCGCGGCCCTGGGGCAGGGCGGCAAAGGGAACTTCGGCGCGCCAATGCCAGGTGGCGGCCTGCGGCTGGCGCTGGTGATAGCGCTGGTTGACCGACTTGAGAAACTCCATGGGCTTGCCGCGGGCGCGCGCCACGTAGAGCTGGAGGAACGCGGAATGGGTCCAGACCAGCGGCATGGCGCTGCCGCTCGGCTTGCCCGGATAGAGAAAGCGCTGTGGAATCGGGTCGCTGTCCCACACCTGCTCGGGCATGAGGCCGCCGCGTCCCGTCATGCAGACCATGCTCTCCAGATACGGCTTGGGATCCTCTCCCGCGAGCAGGGCATAGTGGCCGCGTTCGCCACTGAGCAGCGGCCACCCGCGGCCGATCCCGGCGCCATCGAACGGTGTGCCATCGGCGTTTTCGCCGTAGCCGTCACCATTGTAGCGATGATACGTCACGCCGCAGGGTGTCAGGGTGGCGAGCAGTCCGTCGGTGATGCGGACCGAATCCGTGATACGGGGATCGTCGGGTGCGCGCAGTCCGAGCCGGACCAGATGGAGGAAGTCCTGTCCCACGAGCAGCGTAGCGGGGATGTCGCCTCCCTCCTCTCTGTTGAGCACCTGCACCCTGCCATGCAGGCCCTCGTGCCCGGCGGGTCCGATGCGGACGTAATGGCCCCTGGTGCCAAACTGCTGGTCGAGGTCGGTTCCGCTGGCGTAGGTCCAGTCTTCCACCCGTTCGTTCCAGCAATCGGCCAGCGACAGCGCATAGTCGCGGTCACGCGCCTCAAGCCACCCCGCGGCCGCCACGAGGGCCGCGATTTCAATCGCGAGGGTGAACGGGCTGGCGCCGGAGTTCTCTTCCCAGCGGTCCTGTGGCGACAGGGGCCCGTGCCGAGCCAGGAATGAGGCAGCCCGCGACACCATGTAGCCAATGCCACTCATGCCGTCGATTGCGTCTTCCTCCTGCAGCTGGGCCGCCAGGAGGATGGGCGCGCCCACTTCGTCCAGCTGGATCCCGTGCCAGAACTCGGTTCCGTCAGGGGTCATGTTCTGGGGCCAGTGGCCGTCCGCACGCTGGGTGGCGGCAAGATAGGAAAGCAGTCCCCGCGCGTCATTGGTCTGGCCGGCGGCGAGCAATGCCTGGCCGGCCTCGAGCGCGTCACGAGTCCACACCAGGTGATAGCCGCCGAGTGAGTTGCGGGTATTGCCCCATGGCACGGAGAGACTCGCCACGACTGCGCCGGGATGGACCCGGTCCTCATGCATCTTGATCACTGCGGCCGAGAGCATGGCGGCGTCCCGGAGGTTCCGGGGACCGCGCGGCAGGCGGAGCGCGCGACCCCAGGCGCGCCACTCCTTGATGAAATCGTCTCGCCCCGCGGCGAACCCGAATGCCAGTGCCGCCCGGGCGATGCTCGACGCGCTGGCCGGCGAGGAGCCGATGCCGAGCGCAATCACGCCTGCATTCCGGGTCAGCTCGCCCATCAGCGCCACGTTGCCGGGACCGGCTTCGGTGTAGCTCCAGGTCATCCGGCCGTTGCGGTCAAAGTCCTGCCAGCCGTCGGAGGTGCCGACATAGCCGGCACTGCAACGGTCAAAGCCGCCTTCCGCCGCCAGGCAGAGTGCCGCCTTTCCGCCCACTGCGGTCAGCAGACCTTCTGCGACGCGGGCCGTGCTTCCTGCTTCCAGCGGATCCAGGTGGGGAGCCAGCAGGGTGTAGAGCCGGAACTGGTCGCCGTCGAGCCGGTAGCGGATCAGGAGGGCATCGCGGAACGGGTCCGGGACGATTTCCAGTTCGAGTTCATAGTCTGCGCCGTGGTGCACCACGGTGGCGAGCGGGATATACGGTGCGGGGAGCGAGAACGTGTACTGGGCGACGCGCTTCACGTCGTACCAGCCGGACGGACCCGCCACGATGAAGCCGAGGTCGCGGACCTGTGGCGTGCCGGTGGAAGGCCAGTAGACCTCGTTCAGGATGCCGTGCCCGATGGTGGCCCAGAGGCGGGACGGGCCCAGCGCGGTCGACACCATGTCCTTGTCGCTGGAGCACCAGGTGGGTGGGATGCCGGGATGTCCCGGGGCGATCGTCATCGTTCTCTCCTCAGCCGCATGTGAACGGCGGCTTTGGGAATGTATACTGGCGAGACGGGCGAGACGGGCAGGACGGACACGTCGGAGCTGACCCTGCCTCACGTGCCCCGCCCGCCCATCCTGTCCTGTTACCATTCTATTGACCGAAAACATTGGAGCGTAAAGGCGATGGAACTGGGAATGATCGGGCTGGGCAAGATGGGAGCAAACATGGCGACCCGGCTCATCGGCGCCGGGCACCGTGTGGTGGCATATGACCGCTCGGCTGACGCGATCGCGACGGCGGCGGAGGGAGGCGTCGCTGGTGCCGCCTCACTCGAGGCGCTGGTGGCCGCGCTCAAGCCGCCGCGCGCGGTGTGGATCATGGTGCCGGCCGGCGACCCGACCGAGCAGACAGTCACGGCACTTGGCGCTGCTCTCGCGCGCGGCGATACCGTCATCGATGGCGGTAACAGCAACTACAAGGACTCCGTGCGCCGCGGCACCATGCTCAAGCCACAGGGAATTCATTTTGTCGACTGCGGCACCAGCGGAGGCGTCTGGGGTCTCAAGGAAGGCTACAGCATGATGGTGGGCGGAGAGGATGAGCCGGTGAAGCGGCTGACGCCCATCTTCGAAGCGCTGGCGCCGGCGAAGGATCGCGGTTGGGGTCACGTCGGGCCCAGCGGTGCCGGCCATTTCGTCAAGATGGTGCACAACGGTATCGAGTATGGTCTGATGCAGGCCTACGCCGAGGGGTTCGAGATCCTCCACAAGAAGGAGGAGTTCTCCCTCGACCTGGCGCAGATCGGCCACATCTGGCAGCATGGCAGTGTCGTGCGGTCGTGGCTCCTCGACCTGACCACCAATGCACTGGAAGCGCATCCCGGCATGGTGGACATCGCGCCATGGGTGGCCGACTCCGGCGAAGGACGCTGGACGGTGGCGGAGGCCATTGACCTCGATGTGCCGGCACCGGTGATCGCGCTCTCGCTCATGGCTCGGCTCCGTTCCCGAAGCGAAGAGGCATTCAGCGACCGGCTGCTTGCCGCGATGCGTCACCAGTTCGGCGGCCACGCCGTGAAGACGGAGGCGTGAGATGGCCACCGATGCCGTGAAACCGGGTGCGGCAGTGTATGTGATCTTCGGCGGCACGGGCGACCTGGCCCAGCGGCTGGTGCTGCCCGCGCTTTATCATCTGCATGCGCGGGGCGAGGCGGCGGACATTCCCATCGTGGCGGTCACGCGCGGCGAAACCGACGACGCGGGCTACCGCACCATGATCACCGATGCGCTGGCACGCGAGGGGGTGACCCGCTCCAAGGCTGCGGCGTGGGCAAAGCAGTTTCTCTATTATCAGCCGATTCATCAGGGCACCGCGGAAGACTACCGCCAGCTGGGCAACCGGCTCGATGAGATCGAGTCAGCGCACAAGCTGCCGGGCAACCGGGTGTTCTACCTGGCGCTTCCGCCCCAGGCCTTCGGACCCACTGCCTGCGGGCTTGCCCGCGCGGGGCTCAATCGCGCGCCTGGCTGGGTGCGGCTCGTGGTGGAGAAGCCCTTCGGGCGGGATCTCGATTCCGCGCTCAAGCTGAACAAGGAACTGCACGAGGGCTGGCGCGAGGACCAGATCTACCGGATGGACCACTTCCTCGGCAAGGATACGGTCCAGAATCTCATGGTGTTCCGGTTTGCCAACGCGATGTTCGAGTCGCTCTGGAACCGGGAACATGTCTCCAGCGTGCAGATCAACGTGCCCGAGACCCTCGGCGTGGAGAAACGGGCGGGCTATTACGAGAGCGCCGGCGTCATCCGCGACATGATCCAGAATCACCTGACCCAGATCCTGACACTGGTGGCGATGGAACCGCCCAGCACCATCGAAGCGCTCGCCATCCGCCAGGAGAAGGTGAAGGTGCTGCGCTCCATCCAGCCCATCAACCCGGAAGACGTGGTGCGCGGACAGTACACTGCCGGCCGGATCGGCAAGCGCCGGGTGCCTGCCTACCGCAAGGAACCGGGGGTCGCTCCCGATTCCGACACCAGCACGTTCGTGGCGATGAAGCTCGAGATCGACAACTGGCGATGGCAAGGCGTGCCGTTCCTGCTGCGGACCGGCAAGCGCATGGCCACGCGACTCACGGAGATCGTGCTCACCTTGCGGGAGCCGCCGGTGAGTCTCTTCCAGCCGTATGATGCCTGCCAGATGAGCGGCGACACGCTGGTGTTGCGACTGCAGCCGGACGAGGGGTTTGTCCTCTATTTTGACGTCAAGGTGCCGGGCCCCGGGTTCCGGCTCTCGCGGGAGCCGCTGCACTTTGCCTACGGCGAGGCTTTTGGGCCGCTGCCGGAGGCCTACGAAACGCTGCTGCTGGACGTGATCCAGGGAGAGCAGATGCTCTTCGTGCACGCCGATGAAGTGGAAGCATCCTGGCGGCTGTATACCCCGGTGCTCGAAGATGGCGGGACGCCGCTGCCGTACCCGGCCGGCAGCTGGGGACCGAAGGAAGCCGATCGCCTGGCGGGCGACGGGCCGCTGCGGTGGCGGAACGAGTGACACCCGAGATCATCGAGTTCGAGTCGCTGGAGGCAGCGAGCCACGAGGCGGCCCGTTGCCTCATCGTGGCGGCGCGCGAGGCAGTCATCTGCACCGGCCGCGCGGCCATCGCGCTCTCCGGCGGCACCACGCCGACGCGGCTCTACCAGTTGCTCGCGTCGGATGAGTACCGCGCTGCCGTACCGTGGGACGAGATCGACTGGTTCTGGAGCGACGAGCGCGCGGTGCCGCCCGACAGTCCGCAGAGCAACTTCCGTCTTGCCACTGAAATGATGCTGTCGCGTGTCCCCGTGTCGCCGTCACGGATCTTCCGCATGCCGGCCGATGCGGAGGACCTGGACCGCGCAGCGCGCAGCTACGAGGCGCTGGTGCGGGAGCGGGTTCCTGACCTTGCCTTCGACCTGATGCTCCTGGGCGTAGGTGACGATGGCCATACGGCCTCCCTCTTTCCCGGCCATCCGGCGCTCGAGGAAACCGAGCGGCTCGTCATCCCGGTCGAGGGGAAACCGTCGCGCGAAGTCCGCTGGCGCATGACCTTCACCTTCCCGCTCATCAATCTTTCCCGCACGGTGCTCGTCCTGGCCGACGGAGCCACCAAGCAGCCGATCATCGACGCCGTTCGCCATGGCGGCGACGCGGCGGCGGAATATCCCGTCTCGAGAGTTCGGCCCGCGGGGCACCTGACGTGGCTGGTTGGGTAGACGGTTAGACGGTTAGACGGCTGGACGGCTAGTTCTCACCCTTGGGCCCCAACCGTCTAACCGTCTAACCGTCTAGCCGCCTTACAGATCCCTCCTCAACACCCTCGCTTCGCCCAGATAGATATGCGATGGCGCCCAGTCGGGGAGCGCAGGCCGCACGTGCAGCAGCACGCGCAGGCAGCGGGGAAGGGCGCCGGGGACAGCCAGCTCCATGGCGCAGAGCATCGGCACACGATGCCAGCCCAGCTGCCGGGCGGCGTTGGCCGGAAAGGTGGCATCGAGGTCAGGTGTCAGTGTGAAGATGGCACTCACGACATCATCTGGCGTGAGCCCATTTGCATCGAGCAGCGTGAGAAGCAGGTCCCCAGTGGCCCGCGCGATGGCGGTTGCCGTGTTGTCATCCACCGAAATTGCGCCTCGCACCGCAGCGATGCCGCCTTCCCCAGCTACCGATGCCGCGAGATGACGCTCCACGCGCGTGCTGCTCGCCTCGGTGCCAAGCTGGCGCCGGGCGAGCAGCCAGAAGCGTGTCACATTGTCGGCGCGGTCCTGCACGTCATGCGCCAGTACCGTGAGGCCGAAGGCCTCCGCCGCTTCAGCGCTCGTCACCACCGCCGAAGCTGAGTCACCGCCGTCCGCCAGGAGCCGGGCGGCGCCCGCGGTGTCATGCACCGCCTCGGTGCGCATCCGCGGATGATGGGAAACGAATCGGGTGCATTGCCTGAGGGCCACCGGGTGCGAGCGCAGGAGCTCAACCTGATCGAGTCGGGTGCCCGGCAGGGCGGCGCAGACCAGGCGGATGGGGAGCTCGGTTTCGCCATCCACCCGGAGGTCTGCCGAGGCGATGGCGCTGAGGCTCTCATGCACCACGCCGGCAAGTGAATTGTGCACCGGCAGGAGCAGGCGGTCGGCGTCGCCTTCCATGAGCGCGGCAACCGAGGCGCCGAAGCTGGAGTAGAAGTGCGGTTCAGCTCCGGCGCCCAGGAGCTGGCGCAGCGCCGCGTGGCTGAAACAGCCGGTTTCGCCCTGCACGCCCACCCGAAGGCGGGGCGCCGTTGCCGTGGCCGCCGTCATGCGACCGCCGGCGTGCGCCATGCGGCAGGCGCGGGCGCAGTCTGACGGGTGCGGCCGGCCGCGGTGACGAATCCCGCGAGCCGCTCCATGAGGGTTGCAAACTCATCGAGGGAGAGCGACTGCTCGCCGTCGGAGCGGGCTGCGTCGGGCTGGGGGTGCACTTCGATGATGAGGCCGTCGGCGCCCGCCGCGATGGCCGCGCACGAGAGTGGCAGCACGAGCGAACGGCGCCCGCCCGCGTGGCTCGGGTCCACGATCACCGGGAGGTGTGTCTCTTCCTTGAGCACCGGCACCGCTGCAATGTCGAGCGTGTTGCGGGTGGCGTTCTCGAAGGTGCGAATGCCCCGCTCGCACAGCACCACCTGGGCGTTGCCGTGGGCCATGATATACTCGGCTGCCATGAGCAGCTCGCGGATGGTGGCGGAGAGCCCGCGCTTCAGCAGCACCGGCCTGCCGCAGTGCCCGACCTCGGAGAGCAGGGCGAAGTTCTGCATGTTGCGGGCGCCCACCTGGAGCATGTCCGCATGCTCCGCCACCAGCTCCACGAGACGCGTGTCCATGACCTCCGTGACCACGGGCAATCCACTTGCTTCCCGCGCTTCCGCCAACAGCCCAAGTCCCTCGGCGCCCACGCCGCGGAAGGCGTACGGCGATGTCCGCGGCTTGAAGGCGCCTCCCCGGAGCATCACCGCGCCGGAGCTGGCCACCGACATCGCGGTCTGGACCAGCATCTCGCGGCCCTCGACCGAGCAGGGGCCGGCGATCACGGCAACACTGCGACCGCCAATTGTGGCGCTGCCGGCCTGCACCATCGTCAGGCCCGTGCCAGGCGCGGCCTCGCGGGATGCGAGCTTGTAGGGCCGCAGGACCGGTGTGACGGATTCGATGCCCGGCAGGGCAAGGAGCGGCACCTCGGAGAGCTGGTCTTCGTCGCCCACGCAGGCAATGACGGTGCGCTGCGCACCATGGACGACGTGGGCGGTGAGGCCCAGCGCTTCCACCCTCTCGCAGACGTGGGTCAGCTCGGCGTCGGTAATTCCGGACCTCGTAACGATCAGCATGGACAGCTCGCGGCAATGGGAAAAAGAAACGGGCCCCCGGTGGTTACCGGGGGCCCGCAGGAAATCGGGAGCGTCAGTTCAGCCGCGCGCGCTCACCCGATTCCGGCCCCCGGAGGAACCGAAATAGAAGGCAAACGCAAAAAAGGCGGCACGGTGCATGGGGAGAATGTCGGAAATTGGGCGGGATTGCGCAAGGGGGTCGCGGGTCGCGAGTCGAGGGTCAACACGCGGCATTGCGAGCGCCGAAGGCGCGAAGCAATCGGGTCGATGACATCCCGATCCGGGCCACCCGATCGCTTCGTCGAGCCCTTCGGGCTCTCCTCGCAATGACCCATGACCCTCGACTCGTGACCCGCGACGCCCTTCCCGTCTTCCCGTCTCCCGGTCTTCCCGCCTACTTTCCCCGCATGCCAAACCACACCATCACCATGTCCGCGGGGAAGCTCGTCGTTCCCGACCAGCCCGTCATTCCTTTCATTGAAGGCGACGGGACCGGCCCCGACATCTGGCGCGCATCGCAGCGTGTGTTCGACGCCGCCGTCGAGAAGGCGTATGGTGGCCGGCGGCGGATCCAGTGGCGCGAGGTGCTGGCCGGCGAGAAGGCAAAGCATCAGGTGGACAACTGGCTCCCCGAGGAGACGCTCTCCACCATTCGCGAGCATCTCGTGGCCATCAAGGGACCGCTGACCACGCCGGTGGGCGGCGGGATCCGTTCGCTGAACGTGGCGCTCCGCCAGATTCTGGATCTCTATGTCTGCCTGCGTCCCGTGCGCTGGTTCCAGGGCGTTCCCTCCCCGGTCAAGCGGCCGCAGGATGTCAACATGACCATCTTCCGGGAGAACACGGAAGACATTTATGCCGGCATCGAATACGCCGCCGGCACTGATGGCAACGCGAAGCTGCTGGCGCTGCTGGCGGAGCATTTCCCGAAAGAGTTCGACAAAATCCGCTTCGGGACGCAGGCCAGGGTGAACGCATGGCAGGCGCAGCTCGAGGCCATCGGCGCGCCCCATCGCGACCTCCAGGTGGAAACCGGGCTCGGGCTCAAGCCGGTGAGCCGGCTGGGGACCGAGCGGCTGGTGCACAGTGCCATCAGCTTTGCCATCCAGCAGGGAAGCAAGTCAGTCACGCTGGTGCACAAGGGCAACATCATGAAGTTCACCGAGGGCGCCTTCCGCGACTGGGGTTACGAGGTGGCGCGTGACTTCTTCGGCGCGGTGCCGCTCGACGGCGGGCCCTGGCATGTGATTCCCGACGGGAAGCCCGGCGCCGGGATCATGATCAAGGATGCCATCGCCGATGCATTCCTCCAGCAGATCCTGCTGCGGCCCGCCGAGTATGACGTGATCGCCACGCTCAACCTCAATGGTGACTACATCTCCGATGCGCTGGCCGCGCAGGTGGGCGGGATCGGGATCGCGCCGGGCGCCAACATCAATTACGTCACCGGCCACGCCATCTTCGAGGCCACCCACGGCACGGCACCCAAGTACGCGGGCCAGGACAAGGTCAATCCCGGCTCGGTGATCCTGTCCGGTGAAATGATGCTGCGCTATCTCGGATGGCCGGAAGCCGCCGATCTCATCGTGCACGGGCTGGAGAAGACGATCGGCCAGAAGCGGGTGACCTACGATTTCGAGCGGCAGATGGAGGGTGCAACGCTGCTCAAGTGCAGTGAGTTTGGCGAGGCGGTGGCGGGAAACATGTAGATGCAGGGGCCTGGCTTGCCGAGCCCGGCAAGCCGGGCCCCTACGGCTTGCGCCTCGCCTCCTCCATCCTCCGCCTGTCCCGCTTCGTCGGCCTCCCCTTTTCCTCGAAGCTGAACCCTGCGGGCGCATGCTTGAGCTGCCAGGCAAGCCGCTCCCGCGCCTCACGGCTTGTCGTGGTTTCCTCGTACAGCAGTGCCGCCTCGCTCGCCGGCCCACGTCGAGCGGCGAGCCCGCGCACGACGATGATATGTTCAAACGGTCCGAGGCGAATCCGCAGCTCATCACCGGCGCGCACGCTGGCTGAACGCTTGGCGTGCTGCCCATTCAGCTCCACCTTGCCGCCGGCCACCCCCGCCGCGGCCAGCGTGCGCGTCTTGAAGAAGCGCGCGGCCCAGAGCCACTGATCCAGGCGAACACGGCCCGGTGCTTGCAGGCCTGCGTCGTCATTCACATCCCGAGACTTTCGCATCCATGCATTCTATGCCCGCTCCTTCCCGGAAGCCATGATTCTCTTCACGCTGTCGCTCGCGTTGCTCTGTCCTCTTCCTGTCCCGCTGGTGACTCCGTCGGTGGACCGGCTGGTCGCGGCGGCCGCCGACAGCGCGGTCCAGGATGCGCGGGCAGCGCTGCAGCGAGGCCAGCCGTGGCACGCGAGCCGCCTGCTCGCGCCGGTGCTTGCTGACAGCGCCCGCAGGACTCCGGAGGTGACGCTCCTTGCCGCCACCGCCGCCAGCCAATGGGGCGGATGGAAATCGGTGCGCGGGATGCTCGAAGGGGAATCGTGGCTCGACAGGCATTCCGCTGAAGGACGCGCGCTGCTTGCCCGCGCACTGCTGGAGACCAACGCCGACTCGGCGGCGGCCGCGGAGTCCCAGCGGGCGGTCGCCGCATCCTCGGGACGCGAGCAGGCCGAGCGCCGGGTCATTCTGGCCCGTGCGCTCGATCGGCTCGATTCGCTCGATGCGGCGGCCAGGGCATACGCCGGCGCGGCCGAAAAGCTCCCGGCCATCGCCGATTGGCTGATGTACCGCGCGGCAATCGTCACCCGCGACAGTGCCACGCGGGCCAGGCGCTTCGCCACGCTCACGCGGCCGGTGGTCGCGGAGTACGTGCCTGTGGCTCGCGCGGATGGCTTCAAGCGTGCCGGGGATTCGCTGCACGCGGCATCGGCATACGCCGCGGTGGGTGATGTGGAGCAGGCGTGGCGGCTCCGTCTCGCGCTGGCGCCGCCGAAAGGCGCCGTACGCGACAGTCTCCATGACGACCTGGTCCAGTCGCTTCGCTCCGCGCCCGGCACTGCGCGCGCCGCGGCGGCAGTCGCGGTGCTGGACGCCGGCTTCGCGCCGCTGCCCGCCGGCACGCAGCTGCTGGTGGGCCGGGCAATCGCATCGCGTGGGCCGGCCAGCCGCACCATCGACGCCTACAAGCGGGCCTTCGCCGCGGGTCTCGGCGAGGCCCGCGACCGCTGGGAATACGGGCGGGCCCTCTTTGCATCGGGGCGTTACGCCGAAGCCGCGGCACAGTTTGCCCGGGTCAGGGCGCCGCGCAGCCTGGCGGCGTCGGCCGCGTACCAGCGGGGCCGCGCCTTGGTGCGAGAGGGCCGGCTCGAAGCAGGACGTGACGCCCTTCGCGCACTGATTCGTGACTATCCGCGGGAAACGGAACCTGCCGCGACGGCGCTCTTCCTCCTTGGCGACCTCGCGACCGACGAGGATCGCGACGCGCCAGCGCGCGATGCCTTCCGGACCGTGGTGACGCGCTATCCCCGTGCGAGTCTTGCCCCGGAAGCGGCATTTCGTGCCGCCATCATTGCACTCGTGGCTGGTCATGCACGGACCGCTGCAACCGAACTCGATGACCTGGCTGCCAGGTCGGGCGCGAATGCGGAACGGGAGGCGGCGCGCTACTGGGCCGGGCGCGCGTGGGCCCAGGCTGGCGATTCGGCCGCTGCGCGCGAACGATGGCGGCAGGCAACACGGGACTCGCTGGGCTACTACGGCGCGCAGGCAAGCCGGCGGCTCGGCCAGCGGCCCTGGGTTCCGGCAGCGGCCGACGAAACGTTCGAGCCCGTGCCGGATGCCGATTCCGCACTCGCCCGTGTGGCGCTGCTGCGCGAGCTCGGGATGGATCGCGAGGCGCGCTGGGAGCTTGCGGCGCTGTCCGATCTCTCCGGTACCGATGCCGAGCGGCTCCTTGGCGTGGCGGCCGCGCTGCGCGATGCTGGCGAGGCGTCTCGCGCGATGCGCCTCACCTGGAGGGCCATTGCCGCCGGCGCCCCGCGCGATGCGCGCACCTACCGGCTGCTCTATCCCGTGGTGCACCGGCCGGCACTTATCGCCGAGGCGAAGCGCCGCGACGTGGATCCTGTCTTCGCGGCGGCGCTGATTCGCCAGGAATCCAATTTTACGCCGGCTGCGGTCTCCCGTGCGGGAGCACGGGGCCTCATGCAGGTGATGCCGAGCGTCGGCCACGGCATCGCGCGCTCGCTGGGCTACCCACTCTGGGACCCGGTGCTGCTGTTCGAGCCAGATGTCAATCTGGAACTGGGCATGGCGCATCTCGGCGAACTGAGCGAGCGTTATGCGACCCCGGCCGAGATTCTCGCGGCCTACAACGCCGGCGTGAGCCGGGTCCAGCGATGGAACGAGAAGGCCGGCGTAGCCGATCCGGAAGTGTTCGCGGAACGTATCCCCTATGCGGAAACCCGGGACTACGTACGAATCATCCAGCGAAACATGGATTTTTATGGGGCGTTGTATGATTGGACAAGCGCTAAGCGCTAAGCGCACAGCGCACAGCCCCCTGAGGCAAGCATGTCTCCCACCACCGGCGACCGGCGCCGAAACGACGATACCCTCAACACGCTCGACCAGTTCACCGAGTTGTTCGTGGTGCTGGACAGCGAATGGCGGATCGTGCGGCTCAATCGCGCTGCCCGCTTCTATCTCACCCGCCTGGGTCTTGAGCCTGACCGGCTGACCGGCCACGTCATCTGGAACGAAGTGCCCTCGCTGGTCGGCACGCCGCTCTTCCGCGCCGCCGAGCGCGCAGTCCGGGAGCAGCGTCCGGTTGAAATCGAGGCGTTCTTCCCACCGCTGGAGCGCTGGTTTGCCGCGCGGTTCCTTCCTGGCGCGCCGGGCCTGCGATGTTTCCTTCGAGATTCGACGGCCGAGCGCGATGCGGAGCAGCAGGCGCGCTCCAGCGCGAGCCTCATGCAGACGGTCATCAATTCCACGCCCGACGTGATCTATGCCAAGGACCTGAGCGGACGCTACATCATGGGCAATCGGGCACACCAGGAATTCGTGGGCCGGGATGCTGTCGGGCTCAGCGATCGCGAGCTCTTTCGGGCCGAGACGGCAAGCATGCTCGAAGAAAATGACCGGCTGGTGCTCGCCGGGGGCGAGACGCTGGTTTTCGAGGAAGCGGGCGAGGCCCCCGGCGGGGGGTATGTCGTGTTCGAGAGCAGCAAGAGCGTCATGCGCGATGCGGCTGGACGTCCCACCGGGATTCTCAGCGTGTCACGCGACATCACCCAGAGCCGGCGCGAGCGCCGGCGGCGGGAGCTCCTGTACCAGGCCGGAGCGCGGCTCACGGGATCGCTCGACACGGACGCCACGCTGGATGTCATCACCGACCTCGTCGTTCCCGACTTTGCCGACTACTGCCTGGTTGACCTGTTGTCGCCCACCGGCATTGTGCAGCGCGCGCGCGTGGCTTCGGCGCATCCGGGTCGTGACCGGCATATCGTCGCTGCGCTACGCCAGGTCATGCCGGCACTCGAATGGCGCGACCACCCGATCGCCGTCGCGCTCCGCACCGCCGAGCCGGTGCCGCTTTACTCGGTCGACGCCGGGGTGCTGGAGCGGTTTGCCCAGACGGCGGCGCACGGCGTCCCGATGCGGGCGGCAGGCATCACCTCGCTCATCACCGTGCCGCTCGTCGCGCACACCCAGGTGCTCGGCGCGCTGACGGTTGCCTACGCCGGCGGCGAGCGGCACTATGCCCCCGACGATGTCGCCCTCTTGCGCGCCCTGGCCGACCGGATCGCCCTTGCCATCGCCAACGCGCGGCTCTTCCGCGCCGTGCAGGATGAACTGGCCCAGCGCACCGAGGCGCAGGCCGAGTTGTCGCGCTGGGGCAAGATCTTCGAGCACGCGGGGTGGGGCGTGGCGATCGGCGACCCGGAGACCGGGCGCTATGTGCGTGTCAATGACACCTACGCACGGCTGCATGGTTACGAAGCCGACGAGCTCGCCGCCACGCCGATCTGGGAGCTGACGGCCCCCGCGTACCGCGAGTTCGCCCGTGAGGAAACGCGGCGGGCCCTCCAGACCGGACGGGTGGCCTACGCGTCGCGGCACGTGCGGCGCGACGGCAGCGAGTTTCCCGTGCGCGTGGACCTGAGCACCATTGCGGATGGGCGGGGCGTCATGCTCGCCGCCAACCTGCAGGACGACTCCGAGCGGCTCGGCGCCGAAGAGCGGTTGCGCGAGGCGCAGAAGATGGAGGCGCTGGGCCGGCTGGCTGGTGGCGTCGCCCACGACTTCAACAACATGCTCATGATCATCATGGGCTTTGCCGACTTCCTGGTCGCGGCCATGGACGAGTCGGACGCGCGCCGTCGTGACGCGGTGGAAATCCGGAAGGCATCCGAGCGCGCCGCGTCGCTCACGCAGCAGCTCATGGTGTTCGGGCGCCGCATGCCGATGCGCCCGACGGCGGTGAATCTCAACGAGGTCGTGACGGGCCTTGCCGACATGCTGCGCTCGGTGCTCGGCGAGAGCATCCAGCTCACCACGCAACTGGATCCCACGCCAGGCGGCATCCAGGTGGATCGTGGGCACCTGGAGCAGGCGCTGCTCAACCTGGCGCTCAACGCCAAGGATGCGATGCAGGGCGGCGGTGAACTCACCATCACGACGCGCCCCCTGACGGTGACTGATTCGATCTCTCCTGGCGCCGGGTCCGAGGTGGGGCCCGGAGAGTATGAGCTGGTCGAGGTGGCCGACACCGGCCACGGCATGGACGAGGCGACGCGGGCCCGGATTTTCGAGCCGTTCTTCACCACCCGGGCCGGCTCCCGCAACAGCGGGCTCGGGCTCTCGGTTGTCTACGGGATGGTGACCCAGAACAACGGGCACGTCTGGGTGACCAGTGCACCGGGGTCCGGCTCCCGCTTCACCCTCTGCTTCCCGCGCATCGCCGTGCCGGTCGCCGCCACCAGCGCGCAGCATGAAGCAACTCCGGTGGGACACGAATCGGTCCTGGTCGTGGAGGACGAGCGTGCGGTGCGGCAACTGGTGCATCGGGCCCTGACCCAGGCGGGCTATCGGGTAACCATGGCGGGTGACGCGACCGAGGCCCTCGAAATCCTCGCCGGCCCGGAGCCGGTGCACGTGCTGGTGAGCGACCTGGTGCTGCCGGGCATGTCGGGGACGGAGCTCGCGGCCGAAGCGGACCAGCACCAGCCCGGCATCGCCGTGGTGCTGATGTCAGGCCATGCGGGACCCCGGCCCGAAAAGGGCGTCGTGCTCGTCAAGCCGTTTGCCCCGGCAGAACTGATCCGGCGGGTGAGGGAAGCGATTGATGGGATGGGCGAGTGAATTACTGGTTGGACAGGATGGGCTGGTTGTCGCCTGGCCCGTCATTGCGAGCCGCGTAGCGGCGAAGCAATCGGGTAGCCAGCATCCAGATCCACGCGACCCGATTGCTTCGTCGGCTTTGCCTCCTCGCAATGACGCGGGATTAGCTTCGGCCCGCCCATCCCGCCCATCCCGCCCATCTCGCCCATCCTGCCCCGCTCGCCTATGTTTCCCCCATCATCTCTCCCCGGAGCACACGCATGCGAGCACGGACGGTTCTCGCCGGTGCCGCGCTGCTACTGATCGCGGCATGCGAACCGGACTACAGCAGCAAGGGCGCCCAACCGACCCAGGTCGAGCCGATGGAGTCGGTGACCGGCGGGGCGGATCCCACATCCATGTCGGGCCGGGTCAAGCCAGCCGATGAACCCAACATTCAGCACCCCAACGCCGACGGCAACGCCGGCCGGCCACCCGACGGCCCCGGCGCGCCGCAGGGCTACAAGGATTCGACCGGAGCGCACGCTGACGCGTGAGTGACGGCCGGCGCCTGACCGCTCGCTCCCGCCTCCCCGACCGCCGACTGCTCCTGCTGTGGCTGTTCGCGGGGCGGCTGGTACTCGCGGTCGCGGTGCTCATCGCCGCGGGACTGGTCTGGACCGAGGCGCCACAGGTCTCATTCCTGGCAAGCGTCGGCATCATCCTGGCGCTGGTCGTGACGGCCTATGGTGTCTGGGTGGTGCGCAGCCGCGCCACCGACCCGGGGCCGCTCTTCCTGGCATTCCAGCTTGCCGCTGATCTCGGACTGGTGCTCGTCCTGGTCCACTTCCTGGGGCCCGGCGGCGGAACCGGCCCCGCGCTTTTCGTCCTGCTGATCGCCGCCTATGCGGTGCTGCTGCCGTTCCGCTATGGCCTGGTCGCGACGCTCATGGCTGCCGGCATCTACGTGGGCGACTCGCTGCGACACACCGATGCGGTGGCTGCGCTGCTGCTGCAGGTCGTGGTGTTCATTCTCGTCTTTGCCGTGGTGGCAGTGCTGGGACAACGGCTGCGGGAAGCCGGGGTCGAGCAGCAGACGCTCGAATATGAACTGCAGCGGGTCCGGCTCGAGGCCGATGTCATCCTGCGCAACATCCACTCGGGCGTCCTCACCGTCGGGAGCGACGGCCGCCTGGAGTACGCCAATCCCACGGCGCAGCGGCTGCTCGGCTTCGAGCGAGGTCCAGCCATCGGCGCGCCGGTCATGAGCGCGGTCCGTGCACGCGCGCCGGCTCTCTGGTCGGCACTGGTCGAGGGGCTGGAGCAGGGCCGCCGGGTGCAGCGGGGCGAGGCGCTGGTGCAGGCCGAACAGGGCCAGTTTTCGATTGGCCTCAGCACCACCACATTTCAGCAGCCTGGCCAGAGCGGACCGTCGGTGACCGCGGTATTCACCGATATTTCAGACTCCAAGCGCGTGGCGGAGCTGCAGCTCCGGGCCGAGCGGCTCGAAGCCGTGACGGCCTTGAGCGCCTCCCTCGCGCACGAGATCAAGAACCCGCTGGCCTCCATCCGGAGCTCGGTCGAGCAGCTGGCGCGCACCACCTATGCCGGCGACGATGAGCAGACGCTGGCTCGGCTCATCGTGCGCGAGAGCGACCGCCTGAGTCGCCTGCTGACCGAATTTCTCGATTTCTCCCGGGTGCGCGTGACCCGGTCGGAGCCGGTCGACCTGCTCGATGTGGCGACGGCGGCGCTGCGGCTGGTCAAGGCGCATCCGGACCGCGGCCCCGGCGCCGAGCTTGAAGTCGTGGGTGCTTCCACAATGGTCACCGGCGACGAAGACCTGCTCCATCGTACCCTCGTGAACCTGGTGCTGAATGCCGTGCAGGTGGCGGGGCAGGAGCCGGTGCGGGTCACGATCGCGCTGGACCACGTGACGGCGGCCGAAATCCCGGCAAGCATGGGAGTCCTCGACGCGGGCGTCCGCGTGACAGTGCGCGACACCGGGCCCGGTATCCCCGACGATATCCGAGCCCGGCTCTTCGAACCCTTCGTGAGCCGCCGGTCGGGGGGCAGCGGGCTGGGGCTCGCCATCGTGCAGCGGGCCGTGGAGTCACATCGCGGCGCGATCTTTGTGGAGTCGGCTCCGGGCGCCGGCACTACGTTCACCATTTACTTGCCGGCACGAACAGCAGGGGAGGGGTCCGCATGAGCCAGAAGCCGAGCGTCCTGATCGTGGATGATGAATCGGGTATTCTCGACACGCTGCGCATCCTGTTGCGCAACGAGGGCTTCGACGTCACTACCGCGCAGGGAGGCAAGGCGGGGCTGGAGCAGATTCGCACCGGGCACCACGAAATCATCCTGACCGACGTGCGGATGCCGGGCGTGGGCGGGCTCGACATCCTGGCGGCGGCGAAGGAGCAGGATGTCATGACGCCCGTGATCCTCATGACGGCGCAGGCCGATCTTCGGAGCGCCATCGATGCCCTGAACACCGGCGCCTACTATTACATCCAGAAGCCCTTCAGCAACGACGACCTCGTCGCCATCATGCGCCGCGCCAGCGAGTACCGCGCCGTGCGGGTGGAGAACAAGCAGCTGCGCCAGGAAATCCGCCGCCGCGACCGCGGGGTCACCGTCGAGCGGCCGGTGGGGAAATCGCGCCGGTTCGTGGAGGTGCTCAGGCTGGCCGAGCACGTGGCGCCGACCGACTCGACCGTGCTCATCGCGGGCGAGAGCGGCACCGGCAAGGAGGTCGTGGCACGCTACGTCCACAACCTGTCGAGCCGGTCCGAAGGGCCGTTCATGTCGATCAACTGCGGCGCGTTGCCCGAGAACCTGCTCGAGAGCGAACTCTTTGGCCACGTGAAGGGCAGCTTCACCGGCGCCATCCGGGACAAGCAGGGGCTCTTCGCGGCGGCACGGGGCGGGACGTTCTTCCTGGATGAAGTGGGCGAAATGCCGCCGTCGCTGCAGGTGAAGCTGCTCCGGGTCCTGCAGGAGCGGGAAGTGATCCCGGTCGGTGCCACGGAGTCCATTCCAGTGGATGTGCGCATCGTTGCCGCCACCAACCGGAACCTGGAGGAGGAAATCCGGCGTGGCAATTTCCGCTCGGACCTGTTCTACCGGCTCAACGTCATTGCCCTCGATCTGCCGCCACTCAGGGAGCGCCGGGACGACTTGCTGCTGCTCATCGAGGCCATCCTGCTGCGGCTTGCCGCCGAGAACAATGCGGAACCCAAGGCGCTGAGCTCCGAGGCGCTGGACGCCGTGGTGGTCTATGACTGGCCCGGCAATGTGCGGGAGCTGGAGAACGCCCTCGAACACGCCGTCGTCCTGAGCAAGGGCACGGTGATTGAAGGGACGTCCCTGCCGGAGCGCATCACCACTCGGCGGAAGGAGCCGCTGGTGGCGGAGCGGTCCTACAAGAATCCTGCGCTCGACGTCATCGAACGGGCGTACATCATGTGGGTCCTGCAGGCGGAGGGGGGCAACAAGACCCGCGCGGCGGAAGTGCTGGGGATCGACCCGTCGACGCTGTACCGGAAGCTCAGCCGCTATGAGGAGCAGCCGGAGGCGGTGAAGAGCTGAGCGCTATGCGCTATGCGCTGTGCGCTGAGGGCGAGGGGTACGGTGTTCGCACGCGGGAGGGGCAAAGCCATGGCTTTGCCCCTCCCGCGTTTACGATCGTCGCATTCCCGACGCGTCATACGATCGAAGTAACGCGACGGGATTACGGTTGACATAGCGGCGAACAGCCGCCAGATGGTCCCTGCTCCGGATGAGTTGCTCGTCGTAGTTGCGTTGCCAGAATCGCCGGCCCTTGCCGGGCCATTCCGGCGCGGAGGTGACATGTCGTGCTGCGAATGTAGAGGAGGACTTGAACGCCTGGATAATGCCCGGAAGGGATCCGGGCTTGGCGCCAGCGCTGCGGAGGGGCGCGAAGCCCGGACCAGGAACATTCCCATCGGGCCGTTCAGTCAGCCAAACAACGCCGTGAAAGTGGTCGGGCATGATAATAAAAGCGTCTAGCTCTACGTGGACAAAGCGGCTGGCCAAGCGCTGCCATTCCTCCAATACGACGGCGCCAAGCTTGGTGGGCTTCGATTCTCCCTCCTCAACCGACGCCAGGATTCCGGAAACGCGCGGTCCGGCTGAGATCTCCAGGGGAAACCGCCTTCGATTCACGCACATCGTGACGAAATAGCCACCGGGATTCGAATAATCGAATGTCGGGTGGCGTCGTGAGCATCGCATCCCGCCACGGTAACACGGCTGTCGCCGTTGCGATCATCTATTCCGCGCGGTGGGGTGACAATCTTTCGCAACGGGAGGGGCAAAGCCATGGCTTTGCCCCTCCCGTTTCGACCATCTAGTTCGCGCGATCGCGTAACGATCTTCGCACGCAGGAGGGGCAAAGCCATGCCTTTGCCCCTCCCCCAGCGCGTTCCCGCACCGTTCCGCATCCCGTGGATACCGCCCCGACCGCGGGGGTGCGCTAACTCTTCCCCGGGGCAACCGCCCACCCGGGCTCTTGCAAAATTCCCTGCACCCCCTCGCCGAGGCCGGGTGCCAAACTCTGCATGTTTCCGGTTAACTGACGATGTGGCAATGGGTTGAGGCGCGCGCCCGGGGCATGGCATAGCGGTTGCCCTCCCACGCTGCCGGACGGACTCGACTCTCTCTCGGTTCGTTGTTCACGGCAGGCATCTCACTCTCGGAGGAAGGGCACCATGTCGAACCGCAAGGGCTTCACGCTTATCGAGCTGCTGATCGTGGTCGTGATCATCGGCATCCTGGCTGCGATCGCGATCCCGAAGTTCGCAGCGACCAAGGACAAGGCCAAGCTGGCGTCGGTCAAGAGCGATCTCCGCAACATCGAGACCGCCGAAGAGGCGTTCTACTCTGACCAGACCCCGCCGGCCTACGGCGACCAGGGCCAGCTGGCTGCTGCCAAGCTGTTCACTCCGTCGGCTGGCAACACGGCCGCAATCGTTGTGACCGCCACCGGCTACACCGCCACGGTCTCCAACGCCTCGATCACCTCCGGCTTTACCCAGTGCGTGGTTGACGTCGGCAACGGCGCCGCGAACGACGGCGAGATCGTCTGCTCGTAAGGAGCATCACGACGCAGTGACGTACACGGCGTGGGCGGCGGTCTTCGGGTCGCCGCCCTCGTCTCTTCAACACCAGGAGGATTGTTCGATGTGCGCGTTCCCAACTGACAGCGACAAGGCCCGGATGGCTGCCAGCATTCATCCACGCGCACGCCGGGCTGGTTTCACCCTGATCGAGCTGTTGATTGTCGTGGTGATCATCGGGCTCCTGGCGGCGATCGCCATCCCGAAATTCGCCGCCACGAAGACGCAGGCGCGGCTCGCCGAGATGCGATCGGACTTGCACAACCTGGCCACGGCGCAGGAAGCCTATACGTCGGACAACAATGTGTATTACGCCGGCGCGGTTCCGAGCGCGGTGCTGTTGTACAAGCCGTCACCTGGCATCGCCATCACGATTACCGAGGGAACGGCATCGGGATGGGCGGCGATCGCCAGTACCAACCAGACCACGCGAACGTGCGCGCTGTACATCGGGAACGCGGCGCCCCCGGCGCCAGCGACCTCAGAGGGCCACATCGCATGCTCACCGTGATGGCTGAAGGGCGGCAGTGACCTTCGTCCGCCGCTCGCTTCGCTCCCAGTTGGTGGCCGAGCTCGTCCTGGTGGCGAGCGCGGCTGTTGTGCTGGTAGGGGTCATCACCGCGCTGGTGGCCGGCGCCAACCTCTCGGCGCTGATCCTGCCGCTTGCCGCGTTCTGGGCTGGTAGCACGCTGGTGCTCCTCGTGTTCGGGTTGCACCTGCTGCGCCGCCAGGTGCTGCGGCCGCTGGAGCAGCTGGCAGAGGAAGCGGATGCGCTGGTGGTCGAGAGGTCGAGGGGTCGAGAGGTCGAGAGGTCGAGGGGTCGAGAGGTCGAGGGGTCGGGCGCGGGCCGGCATGAGTCTGTCACTCTGAGGCCGCATCGCGGCCGAAGAGGCGGAGCTTGGGGCTGGCTTCGGTCCCTTCGCTTCGCTCAGGGTGACAAGCCCTCAGCGCGCAGCGCACCGCGCACAGCGCCCTACGAGACTGCCGAATTCGCATTCCTCGCCGAGCGCTTCCGGGCCATGGCCGAAGGGCTGCTCAGCGCCCAGGGGCAGGTGGTGAGGAGCGAAAAGCTCGCCGGCATCGGCCGGCTTGCCGCGGGCGTGGCGCACGAGGTGCGGAACCCGCTGGGCGCCATTGCGAACTGGATCGAGGTGCTCCGCCAGCGAGGTACTGATCCGGCGGTGCTGGAGCAGATGCGCGATGCCGTGGACCGGATCGACCGGATCGTCGCTTCGATGCTCGAATACGCGCGGCCCGCCAAGGCCACGGACCACAGCGACCTGGCCGGCGTCGTCCGTCGGGCGTCGGGCTTTCTCGAGGCGCAGGGCGCCCTGCGAGAGACACATGTGGAGCTGGACCTCGCGCCTGACGTGCCGGCCGTGCTGGGTGACGCGCATGCGCTGGAGCAGGTGGTGATCAACCTGATGCTGAATGCTCGTGACTCGGCCGCTCGGCGGATCGTCGTCTCGGTCGCTTCATACCAGATGGAGCCCGGTCGGCGGATGGTGGCGCGACAGGAGGACGCCAACGGCGTCCGGCGGATCCGCCCCGTCGAGCCGCGGCCAGTGCCAGCCGACTTTGGCGCGCATGGTGCGCTTCTGGTCGTGGCCGATGACGGGCCCGGTGTCGCCGAGGAAGATCGGGAGCGGGTCTTTGACCCGTTCTATACCACGCGGGAACCGGGGAAGGGCACCGGGCTCGGGCTTGCGATTGTCGCACGCACGGTGCATGACGCCGGCGGAATGGTGTGGGTGGACCGCGCTCGTGAAGGGGGCGCGGCCTTCAAGGTGTTTCTCCCCAGTCGAGACATGGAATGGGAACGATGCGCATCCTGATCGTTGACGACGATACGAGCCTCCGGCAATCGCTCGCCATGCTCCTCTCCGGCGCCAGTTACGAGGTCGAGACGGCCGCGGACCCGCTGCAAGCCCTGGAACGCGCGCTCGCCGAGCGGTTCGACCTCATTCTCTGTGATGTCCGGATGCCGGCAATGGACGGCCTCACCTTCCTGCGGCGATACCGCGCCGAAGGCGGCAGTGCGATCCTCATCATGATGAGCGCGTTCGGTGGCGAGGACGCGGCGATCGAGGCGATGCGCGAAGGCGCGTACGACTATCTCACCAAGCCCTTCCGCCCTGACGAAGTCCTGCTGACGGTGCGGAAGGCGGCCGAGCGCGAAGGCCTCCTGCGCGAGGTGGAAACGCTTCGGGCCACGATCGGCGCCGAGCCGGTGCGCTCGGAGGTGGTGGCCGAGAGCAAGGCGATGCGGAATCTGCTCGAGCTTGCTGCCCGGGTGGCCGCGCACAGCACCACGGTGCTGATCACGGGCGAGAGCGGCACCGGCAAGGAAGTCCTGGCCCGCGCGATCCACCGCATGAGTCCCCGCCGGGAAGAGGTGTTCACGGCGGTCAACTGCGCCGCGATTCCCGAATCGCTGCTGGAGAGCGAGCTCTTCGGGCACATGAAGGGCGCCTTTACCGGTGCAACGCAGGACCGGGTCGGCCTGTTCGAGGCCTCGCATGGCGGGACCCTCTTGCTCGATGAAATCGGCGACATGCCGCAAGGGCTGCAGGCCAAGTTGCTGCGGGTTCTCGAGGATGGAGAGATCCGGCGACTCGGGTCACGGGACTCGCGTCCAGTAGATGTGCGCCTCATCGCGGCAACGGCCCAGCCGCTCGACACCATGGTGGCGCGCGGCGAGTTCCGGGAAGATCTCTATTATCGGCTCAATGTGGTGCAGCTCCGGATTCCGGCGCTGCGCGAGCGGCCGGAGGACATCGCGGCGCTGGTGACCCATTACGTCCGGCAGGCGGCCGAGCGGATGGGGCACTCCATCAGCATTACGCCCGGCGCGCTGGTGGCGCTCACCGAACATGCCTGGCCCGGCAACGTGCGCGAACTTCGCAATGCCGTTGAACGCGCGGCGGTGCTGAGCGCAGGCGGCCGCCTGGACCTCGACGCCTTCCAGCTGCACGAGGCGGCCAATGGCAACGGCTCGCACAACGGGAATGCCCACGCTCACGGGAACGGCAATGGGAACGGGAATGGAAACCGCGCGGCGAGTCTCAATGGGACTTACCAGCTCAAGCCCCAGGTGGAGCAGCTGGAGCGGATGGGCATCCGCCGAGCCCTCGACGCGGCCGGCGGCAACCGCCGCGACGCCGCTCGGCTCCTCGGCGTGAGTTTGCGGACGTTGTTTTACAAGTTGCGAAGGTATCAGCTGGAATAGGCAGGGCGAGCAGGGTGGCAAGGCGAGCAGGGCGAGCAAGGCGAGCAGGAGGTCAGGTTGGGAGGGATTGTCACCCTGAGCGCAGCGAAGGGGCCAAGCCTCAACCGACCCTTCGGTCCCTTCGCTCGCCTTGCTCGCTCAGCAACTGTATTCGCGCCGCAGTGTCAAGCGGCCGCGGGCGACCACGGCGTCTGGTGCGCGAGCATGGCGTTGAGAATCGTGAGCAGTTTGTGCATGGTGGCGACCAGGGCGACCTTCGCCGGCTTCCCCGCGGCTCGCAGGCGCTGGTAGAAGGTGCGCAGCACCACATTGTGGCGTACCCCGGCGAAGGCCGCCATGTAGAGCGCGGCGCGCACCGGGGCCCGCCCGCCCCACACCTGGCGGCGGCCGCGCCACTGGCCGCTGTCGCGATTCAGGGGCGCGACCCCGACGAGCGCGGCGATCTGCTTGCGATTGAGCGTGCCCAGTTCGGGCAGACTGGCGAGCAGCGTCTGGGCGGTGACGGGCCCGATGCCCGGCACGCTCTGCAGCAACTGGTCGCGCACCCGCCACGCGGGACTGGCTTCGATCGCCTGCCGCAGGTCGTCGTCACTGGTGTGGACCCGGCGCTCGAGCCAGCGAATATGCTGCTGGAGATCGCGCCGGATCCCGTGGTCGCGCGCCTGCGCCAGGCGATTGCGCTCCTGGGTCAGCATGGTGACCAGCTGCCGGCGCCGGGCGAGCAAGTCACGGAGCGCCTCGGTGGTGGCATCGGGCACCGGCCGATAGGCCGGCTGCACCTGGGCGGCGAAGCGGGCCAGCAGCGCCGCATCGAGTCGGTCGGTCTTGGCCAGCTGGCCGGTGGCCTTGGCGAAGTCGCGGACGTGTCGCGGATTGACCACCACGACGGGCAGGCCGGCTGCCGCAAGTGCCACGGTGATGGCGCGCTCATACCCGCCGGTGGCTTCGAGGACAATGAGCGTCGGGGCGAGCGGGGTGAGGGCGGCGACGAGGGCGGCGTGCCCCGCGTCGTCATTCGTGACCGTCGGCCGCGCGCCGAGGGCGGGGGCCGGCTCACTGGCCACGTCGAGGGTGGCCTTGGCGACGTCGATTCCGATGCAGCAGGGCATGGCGGTCTCCCGGACAGAAGCGCGCCGCGACCGAGGCCCGACCTTGCAGGCTGCGGGCTGCGCGGGCGGTGCCCTCCGCGACGCGCCCTGGCAACTGTCCGGGCTCAGAGTGCGGACACGGCGGCGCCCCGGCTGAGCGACGGGCTCGGGCCCACAGGATGAACGAGCTGCCGCCGCATCCAATCTATTCTGAGAATGCATCCCTGCCTCCAAGAGACAAGGGTGACAATCTCCGGCACTTGTGACGACTGACGACCGATGACCGACGACCCTCAGTATCCCTCCCCCACATCCACCACCCTCTCCGGCACCCGCCCCGCTTCCAGCGCCTCAAGCGCCGAGAGGAACCCATCCACCGCG
>DASTFH010000066.1:0-34732 GCA_035708725.1 Gemmatimonadales bacterium
GCCGCCCGAGAAACCGCTGTTGACGGCTCGGCCCATGATCTCGGGGCCCCACTCGACCACCTTGAGCTTCTCTTCCAGCACGTCCATGAAATCCATCGGATCGAGCTCGTCGAGTTCCTGGCTCTTGCGGATCGCATTGTAGGCCGCGCGCAGGAAATAGGCATTGGAGACGCCGGGGATTTCCACCGGATACTGGAACGCGAGAAAGACCCCCTTCTGCGCCCGCTCCTCCGGCTCCATGTCGAGCAGGTCCTCACCCTTGTAGGTGACGCTGCCACCGGTCACCGCATAGGCCGGATGCCCCGCCAGCACCTGGGCCAGCGTGCTCTTGCCCGAGCCGTTGGGTCCCATGATGGCGTGCACCTCGCCCGGATTGACCGTGAGCGAAATGCCCTTGAGGATCTCCTTCTCACCTGCGTTGGCGCGGAGGGCGCGAATATCTAGCACGTACGTGGCTCCCTGATGAGTTAAGAGTTGAGAGTTGAGAGTTGAGAGTGATTGCGTCTTAACTCTCAACTCTTGACTCTCAACTACCCCACACTTCCCTCAAGACTGACCCCCAGCAGCTTCTGCGCTTCCACGGCGAACTCCATGGGAAGCTCCTTGAACACTTCCTTGCAGAAGCCGTTGACGATCATCGAAATCGCGTTCTCGGTATTGAGACCACGCTGCTTGCAATAGAAGATCTGGTCTTCGCCGATCTTGGACGTGCTGGCTTCATGCTCCACCGACGCGGTCGGGTTGCGCACGTCGATGTACGGGAAGGTGTGCGCGCCGCAGCGGTTGCCCACCAGCATGGAGTCGCACTGGGTGTAGCTGCGCGCCCCATCCGCGCCCGGCATGACCTTGACCAGGCCGCGGTAGCTGTTCTGCCCGCGGCCGGCGCTGATCCCCTTGGAGACGATGGTAGAGCGGGTGTTCTTCCCGATGTGCATCATCTTGGTGCCGGTATCGGCCTGCTGCATGCCGTTCACCACCGCGACGGAGTAGAACTCGCCCACGCTGTTGTCACCCTGCAGGATGACGCTGGGATATTTCCAGGTGATGGCCGAGCCGGTTTCGACCTGGGTCCAGCTTACCTTGGCGTTGTGCCCCGCCTTGCCGCGCTTGGTGACGAAGTTGTAGATGCCGCCCTTGCCCTCGCTGTCTCCGGCGTACCAGTTCTGCACCGTGGAGTACTTGATGGTGGCATTGTCGAGTGCCACCAGCTCGACCACCGCCGCGTGCAGCTGGTTCTCGTCGCGCTTGGGCGCGGTGCATCCCTCGAGATAGCTCACCGAGGCGCCTTCGTCGGCGATGATGAGCGTCCGCTCGAACTGGCCGGTGTCGGCCGAGTTGATGCGGAAGTAGGTGGAGAGCTCCATGGGGCAGCGCACGCCCTTGGGGACGTAGCAGAACGACCCATCGCTGAACACCGCCGAGTTGAGCGCCGCGAAGTAGTTGTCCGACGCCGGCACCACCGAGCCCAGGTACTTCCGCACCAGCTCGGGATGCTCGCGCACCGCCTCACCGAAGGAGCAGAAGATGATGCCTTCCTCGGCGAGCTTCTTCTTGTACGTGGTGCCCACGGAGACGCTGTCGAAGATGGCGTCAACCGCGACGCCGGCCAGGATCTTCTGCTCGCTCAGCGGGATGCCCAGCTTCTCGTAGGTCTCGAGCAGCTTGGGATCGGCCTCGTCCAGCGATCCCAGCGGATTCCTGGTCCTGGGCGCCGAGTAGTAGCTGATGTTCTGGTAATCGACCGGATTGTACTTCACGTTGGGCCAGTGCGGCTCGCTCATCTTGAGCCAGCCACGATAGGCCTTGAGCCGCCACTCGAGCAGCCACTCCGGCTCGCCCTTCTTCTCGGCGATGAGCCGGATGACGTCTTCGTTCAGCCCCTTGGGCGCGACATCAGACTCGATGTCGGTGACGAAGCCGTACTTGTATTCGCGGTTGACCAGCGTTTCGACTGACGAACTCATGCATTCTCCTGACCGGCAGCAGCATCGGCTGGCTGCCGGAATCGGACAGTGTATGCGCAGGCACCATCACCGGTCAGCAGATGCTGGCGGCGCTCGATGCTCCCGCCTAGCGTCCGCTCGAGGAAGCGCTCCTCGGCGGCACAGATTTCGGGAAAGCGCTCGGACACGGCGCGCAGGGCACAGTGATGCTCGGTGAAGGAACCGCAGCAGAACGTGGCGGTTCCCTCGGCCATGTAGCCGTCAGCGGTGCGCGCCGCCGCGACGATCTCCATCCGCTCGGACGGGGACGCATCCTGGAGCGCGGGCGCCAGGTGCGCAGCCTGAGTCTCGAAATGTGACTCGATGAAACGAATCGCTGCCGCCCGGCCGACGGTGGCCACCAGATGCTCCAGCAGCTGCGTCAGCGTTTCCTTATACCGCTCCGGAAAGAGCGCCTCGCCAGCGGCTGTCAGCCGGTACGCGTGACCCGGTGCTCCAGGCCGGCCCGACTGCTTCCGGCTCCATTCCACCAGCCCCGAAGCCTCCAACTCCTTCAGGTGATGGCGGATAGCGTTCATGGAGAGGCCCAGATGCCGGGCCAGATCCTTGGGCTCGAGCCCAGGCGTCCGCTTCAGCTCCACGACCACCGCCCCCCTCGGCCCCTTGAGGCCGGCGGGAAGGTAATCGGGCTGGAGTCGGGGCATGGCCATAAGGGCGGAATGGTAACGAAAAGAGTCGGGATTGGCAAGGTTTGTGGGGTGGATTTGGTGGAAATCCTAACACGTTATGGGGTATAGTGTTATGGTCGTCGGTCAACGGTCAACGGTCTACGCGTGTGGTAGTCTGTTGTTGTCGACCGTGGGCCGTCGACCGTTGACCGTTGACCGTTCTCTCCCCATCCCCGATCTTGGTACCCCATGACCATCCACCGCATTCGCCTCCTGGGCGACCCGATTCTGCGCGCCTTCTGCGAGCCTATAGAAAAGCCCGGTTCCACCGCCATCCGAGTGATTATGGATGACATGCGGGAAACCCTTCGGGACTGGCAGAGCCGGTTCGGGAGCGGGCGAGCCATCGCGGCGCCGCAGATCGGGGCGCCGGTCAGGATGATCGTGGCAGAGATGGACAAGCCCTGGGTCCTGATCAACCCCGAGATCGTGGATATCGGGAACGAGGACTTCAGCGTCTGGGACGACTGTTTCTCCTTTCCCAACCTGATGGTTCGGGTGTCACGCGCCTACCGGATCCGGGTGCGCTACCAGGACCAGAAGGGCGAGTGGCATGAGGATGACCTCGAGGGCGACCGCGCGGAGCTGATCCAGCATGAACTGGATCACCTGGATGGCGTGCTGGCGGTGGACCGTCCTCACGGGCTCGATCCGTTCTGCTTGCGGGAGGAATGGAACCGGATCCACGCAGCCGGCGGCCGATACGGACCGCCGGAGCCCAGGACCGGGATTTATGCGACGCCGCTGACGGGATTGTTGTAGGCGGACGAGGCGGATGAGGCGGATGAGGCGGATGAGGCGGATGAGGCGAACCGAAGCTCACCAGTCCTACCAGTCCGTCCAGTCCGTCCAGTCCGTCCAGTCCGCCCAGTCCGTCCAGTCCGCCTCGTCATTCCATCGCCCTTGGCAACGCATTCCCCATCCGCTCGCTATCCCAGAACACGCTCAGCACCCACCAGCGGTGACCGTCCCAGAATAGCTGAATGGAATTGATGCCGCGGGAGAACGGTTTGGTCTCGTCGCGCCTGAAGCTGGCGTACGAACTGAAGACGTGCGCGATATTGCCGAAACGCTCGACCTTGTTCACCAGCGCACGCTCATGAAAGCCCAGGGCGGTGAGCAGCGAATCCGACCGCTCCTGATACTGCTCCGCCGTGAGGATGCGACGGCGGCAGTTGCCAACCGTATCACAGCCGGTCGGAATGAGGCGCGCCGCCGGATCCATCAGCGAAAAGAACCGCGCCCACTGTCTCGGCGCGCCCACCGGCCCGCTGATGGTCTGGTAGAGTGCCGAGACGATCGAGTCGATGCTGCTGACGTCAGTGGAAACGGCAGGCGGGCGATGCACCGTGCTGTCGCGCACCGCTTGGCCTCGGAGCGGAGAGACGCAAACCAGGAGCAGGGCCGCCAGGCAGGCTTGGGCTTTCATGCGGATTCCCGTGTTGTAAGTTGTGGGCCTCAAACCACCCGATGGCTTCGTCGACCGTCGACCGTCGACCACCTCCCCGTCCCGCCCGTCTTGTCCGTCCTGTTAAAACCACCGCCCCAGCCGCACAAACAACGCCTCCCGCCCAGCCGTAAATCCCATCTCCACCCGTACCGGCCCCACCGGCGTCTCGGCCCCTACACCACCGCGGATACCGGTGTGCCAACCGCCCTCGTCGAGCAACCCACCGCCCGTGGCGATGCGGCCAACCATGCCATCGACCCTGAGGTGAACCGGCCCAACAATGGGATATGCCAGTGCCAGTCCTGCCAGCACTTCGCGATCTCCCCGCAGTTCCCCGACATGAAGTCCGGCAAAGCCGTCATCGCCGCCAAGTGCCAGCGTGTGCTGCAGCGGCAGGTCTCTCCCTACGCCGACCCTCAGATGGGGATTCACTTCGAGCAGGCCGACAGGCAACAGCGGCTTCGCATCGAACACCACGCGCCGGAATTCCCGGTTCCAGATGGCGCGCACCGTCACGTCCTCGTCCAGGTTCTGGTCCACGTGCGACAGCTCGAATCGCACGCCGAGCGCGCTCTGGGCAATGTGGTCCGGATTCCGCCACCAGAGCGCTGAACCGCTCGCGCGCGCCATCCAGTTGCGGAAGAAGCTGCGTTCCAGGCCGAGAAGCGCCTCAGCCTCCCGCGTGCGATCGAGCCCGACCTGCTCGCCTTCGGTATCGAAGCGCCGCACATGATCGAAGCGCACGCTGATTGCGGCGCGGGGCACGACCAGCTGTCCGAAGAGCTCCCGCTGCTTCTGCAGGCCGATGGCGACGTCTTTCCTGAGATTGCCCGCGGATCCCAGGATGCTCGCCTCGGTCCCACCGGGCAGGGTGCGATCCACCGCGCCGGCCCAGACCCGTCCGCCCATGTCGTTGTCGTACGCGGCACCGAGCGCGGCGATGCGCCTGGGACCGGGTTCCGGCTCCACATTGAAATGGACCGCATCGCCCTCACCGCGCGGATGGAGCCAGAGGGCCAGGAACCGGTCGGAGTTGCCAAGCTTGAGCAGGCGGGAGCGGAGCCGGTCGGGATCGAGGGAATCGAGGCCAGCCAGACCGAGGAGCCGGGAGATCTCGCGTGCCGCCTCAGCTGATGAGTCGCGCACCGCGATGCCACCAAGCGCCGTTGGCTCGGCGAGGCGAGGCACCTCGCCACGTGGCGGGCACGTCATGCGCGAGAGCATCGAGTCTGCCGCCAGTCGTCCCCGAACGATCAGCGCGTTCACGTTCCGGGGCGTGAAGTTGAGGCTTCGAAACCCCGCCACGTTCGGCCGGATGTAGACGTCATCAGGCCCGAGTGAATCCAGTGGCTGCTCGAAGAGATAGCCCAGCATGCGCTCGGCCAGCGTCACGGGCGAGAAGAAGTTCAGCGAATCGGGCTTCCGCTCCGTCGCGTCGGCCACGATCAGCCGCTCGGCGCCAGCCGCCCGGGCGATGGCGATGGGAAGATTGGCGCTCAGCCCGCCGTCGGCCAGGAAGCGGCCGTACATGCGCTCGGGCGGAAAGACAAACGGAATCGCGATGCTGGCGCGCACCGCCTGGGCCAGGTCGCCCGTGCCCAGCACTCTCGCCTTGTGGGTGCCGAGGTCGGTGGCGACAACGCGGAGCCGAATGGGGAGCCGGTCGAAGTCGCCGCGAGCGATCAGATTGCCGCGCAGCATGGCGGCATCGAGCAGAGCATTGGCTTCGGTCTCGCGCACCGCGGCGCTCTGCAAGTTGAAGCCGCGATCGCCCTGCTCCCAGACAATGAGCGGCTGAAGCTGGCCCAGGGCGCGCGGTGCCCGCGGCTCGAAGGTGGTAAAGAGCGTGGCGATGGGAAAGGCGCGCGCCAGCGAATCGATGGTGCGCGCGGGGTAGCCGCTGGCATACATCGCGCCGACCACCGCGCCCATGCTGGTGCCGACGATCAGGTCAGGCCGGATGCCGAGACTGTCGAGCGAGCGCAGCAGCCCGATGTGGGTCAGACCCTTGGCGCCGCCACCGGAGAGCACCAGCGCGGTGCGGGGCGCCTGGCACTGCTGTGCGGCAGCCGGATCCGCCACCGCGGTGGAAAGCAGGAAGAGCGAGAGCAGAAGTGTGAAGACGCGCCGCATGGGGCCGAAAGGTAATCGGCCCCTTGCGCCACATTGGCGACGTTGCAATTCTTGGCTCACGCGAAATGCTCGCGCCCCCACGACTTCTGTGCTGGAGGACTTGCCGCAATGCCGTATGTGATCACCGAGGCCTGCATTGGAGTGAAGGACCGGGCCTGCGTGGATGTCTGTCCGGTGGACTGCATCTACGAAGGGGAAGATCAGCTGTACATCCACCCCGATGAGTGCATTGACTGCGGCGCCTGCGAGCCAGAATGCCCCGTGACGGCCATCTTCCCGGAGGAAGACGTCCCGCCCGAGCTCACGTCATATATCGAAAAGAATCGCGAGATCTTCAACAGCGACGACCCGCCGGGAAGGCCGGAGCGGTAGCCAGGCGGGATGGGCAAGGTGGGCGGGTGTCACCCTGAGGGAGCGTAGCGACCGAAGGGGCCGGAACTCAATCTGAGTTCTGGCCCCTTCGCTGCGCTCAGGGTGACAGCTTCGCCGACATCGCCTGTCCATCCCGCCCATCTAGCCCATCCTGCTCGTCCTGCCCATCATCCCAACCCTCGCAAGAAGCTCCGAATCGCCTCCGTCACTTCACCCGGCCGCTCCAGTACCGACAGGTGCCCCGCGTGCTGGATCACTGCCAGCTTCGAGCCGGCGAGTGCGGCGGCCATGCGGTGCGACGAGGCGGGCGGGGTGATGCGATCGTGCTCGCCAGCAATGATCAGCGCCGGCAGGTCGAGCGACTCGAGCAGGGCGGTGCTGTCGGGCCGGTCGCGCATGGCCGCGAGCGCACCGACGATCCCCGGTATCGGCGTCGCCACGATGACGCGCTCCACCTGACGCCACGGTTCGCCCACCGCTTCCTCGGTTTCCTCCGCGAAGAGCTTCGGCAGCATCGCTGCGGCCACGGCGCGCGTGCCGTCCTCGCGCGCCACCTGCGCCGCCGCGTCCCGGCTTCGCCGCCCCTCGGCGGAATCGTTTTCCGCGCGCGTGTCCACCAGGACCAGCCCGCGCACGCGTGAGCGGTGCCGGCGCAGGAACTCGAAGGCGACATACCCACCCATCGACAGCCCGCACAGGACCACGTGATCCACGCCGAGCGAGTCGAGCAGTGCCGCCAGGTCGTCGGCATAGGTGGTCATGCTGTAACCAAGGTCCGGTGCGTCTGAACCGCCCATGCCGCGAAGGTCGGGCGCGATCCGGCGCCAGCCATCGAGATGCTCCAACTGGTGTCTCCAGATGGAGCGGTCGAGCGGATACCCGTGAATGAAAAGAATCGCGGGGCCATCGCCCACCACATCGACGGCAAGCCCGACGCCGTTCACGGTGACGCGCTGGACCGCGCCGCCATCCGGTGTGTCTTCCAGCAATTCGGCGATGACGCGCGGGACCGGCGCCGGCTTCCCGTTGGCGCCGAGGCAGACGAAGACGAATTCGGCCGTGGCCACGAGGGTGTCGTCCTCCAGCCGCCGGGCACTTTGCCTGAGCGTGAAGCTGGTGCGGCCGAGATGCGTGAGCGTCTGCTGGAAGCGAAGCGTGTCGCCCGGAAATACCTGCGCCAAGTAATCCACCGACGCCCGCCGCACCGCCGGCCACACCCCCGCACGCTGGAACACATCGATACCCGGGCCATCGGCGAACATGTTCCATCGTGCCCGCTCAAACAGCACCAGGAACGCCGCCTGGTTCAGGTGCCCGTAGGCATCGCACTGGTCGGGGTAGACCAGGAGGTCGGTGTCGGGGAGGGGCATGGGAGTGACGTTACGACTGGATGGGCAAGATGGGCAAGATGGGCAAGATGGGCGGGATGGGCGGGATGGGCGGGATGGGCAGGAATGGATGGGCGAGATGACGTGTCATTGCGAGCCGGGGCCGTGCGCCAGCACGGTCCCGGCGAAGCAACCTTGCAGCCCGACCGCGATCTTCTGCCAATCGCGCCCATTCACAACTCTCCGCTCAGGTCCCGCCACTCCGGATTCATGGTTTCGATGAGCCGGATCTTCCTGGCGCAAGACCCAGCCTTGATCTGCTTCTCCCGAGCGATAGCTGCCGTGATGTCGGCGTGCCATTCGTACCAGACCAGCGTGTCCAGTGCGTAGCGGCGCGAGAAGGCGCCACCCTTTGCGCTGCGGTGTTCAGCGACGCGGTGCCTAAGATCGTTCATGACGCCGGTGTAGAGTACTCGGCGCTGACGGGAGGTCAGGATGTAGACGGCGTAGGGCGAATCGCGCATGACGCATTTTGGCGCCCGGGGCTCATGCAGGATTCAATGAGCATTGGGAGCGGGAGATCGCGGTCGGGCTGCAAGGTTGCTTCGCATCCCTTCGGGATGCTCGCAATGACAACGCCTTGCCGTTTCCGAGTTACCCGCCCATCCTGCCCATCTCGCCCATCCCGTCAGCCCATCTTGCCCATCCCGCCCATCCTGCCCATCCTTTCCCCATGCCCACCACCGACTACATCCGACACGCCGCGAAGCTGGCTCGGCAAGCCCAGATGCAGGCCGCCATGGGCGAAACGCCCACGCTGGACACCGATTTCTTCAAGACCTTGGCCAAGGCCCTCGACGAGATCGCCGAAGGGCTGGAGCAGGTCGCGCGGCGGGCACGGGAGTGACGCCAGCCGGCGCTCGCCCCCTGGGCGATGTGGAGCTGATCGACAGCGACAGCGCGCTCGCTCAGTGGCTCGCCGATGCCGCCGACTCGACCCTGCTGGCCGTCGACACCGAAGCAGCCAGCTTCCACCGCTACGAAGACAAGGTCTATCTCCTCCAGCTCTCCACCCGAGAGCGCACGGCCGTGGTGGACCCACTGGCGGTCAGCAGTCTCGACGCCGTGGGCGACCTGCTGGCCGATCCGGCGGTGGAGTCAGTCTTTCATGACGCGGACTATGACCTGCGCCTCATGGCCCGCCAGTTCGGCTACAGCTGCAGCAATCTCTTCGATACCCGGGTCGCAGCCCAGCTCCTGAATGAGCCCGGCATCGGGTTGGCCGCGCTCTTGGAGAAGTATCTCAACATCAAGCTGGACAAGAAATTCCAGCGAGCTGACTGGTCGGCCAGGCCGCTGAGCGACGGGATGTTGACGTATGCAGCGTCGGATACGCACTACCTGCCGGAGTTGCGCGACATACTACGGGATGCACTCGCGGAAAAACGGCGACTCCAGTGGGCCGAAGAGGAGTTTGCGCTCCTGGCCGAGGTGCGCTGGTCCGAAGTCGAGGCAGGGGAGCCGGGCTGGCTCAGGATGAAGGGCGCGAAAATCCTCAGTCCACGCACGCTGGCCATCCTTGGCGCGCTCTGGACCTGGCGCGATCAGGAGGCACAGAACCTCGACCGTGCACCCTTCCGGATCATGAACAATGAGCCGATGATGGCGCTCGCCAAGGACCCCCCAGGCTCCGTCGAGGAGCTGGCCAAGGTGAAGGGCGTAGGCAGGGATATCGCCGCCAAGCGCGGCCCGGAGATCATGAAAGCCATCCAGCGCGCCCAGGCCATCCCGGACGCCGACCTGCCGCGCCGCGAACGGCACCCTCGGCGCCAGCCGGATCCCGCCTACGAGGCTCGGCTCGAGCGGCTCAAGGTGGTGCGGAACCAGGAAGCTGAACGGATCGGGCTCGCGCCCGGAGTCCTCTGCCCGAACGGTACGCTCGAGGGAATAGCTCGACAGGAGCCCGACACCGTCGAAGCGCTGCTGACGGTGCCTGGCATCAGGCGCTGGCAGGTGGAAGAAATCGGCGAGCAGCTGCTTCGGGCTGGAACCGCTAAAACCCCATGAATGCCTTGACGCGCGGATCCATCTTGTCCGGCGTCCAGTAGGGCTCCCACACCAGTTCCACTTCCACGCGGTCCACACCTTCGAGATCGCTCACTACGTTCCGCACGTCATCCATGATCTGGCCGCCGGCAGGACAGCCCGGCGAGGTGAGCGTCATCTTCACGATCACGTCGGCATCCACGTCGGCGGTTTCGTTCACGATGATGTCATAGACGAGGCCGATGTCCACGATGTTGAGCCCCAGCTCGGGGTCCTTCACGCCGCGGAGGGCCTTGCGGATGGTATCGGGTTGGATCATGGAGGGAATATAGTCGTGGGTCGTGAGTCGCGAGACCCACGACTCACGACTCAAGCCCCACGACCCCCACAGGCACCGCCCGCGCCACCGCATCCGACACCGCCGCGCGCACTTCGGCCATGGCGCGGAGGGAATGCCGAGCGCGGGAATCAAAACTCCGGTTGGCGAGGAAAACCACGAAAACATCGCGCTCGGGGTCCACCCACATCTCGGTACCGGTCCAGCCGGTATGCCCGTAGGCAGCGCTACTGAGCATCGACCCGAACACTGACGTGCCCTCGAAGGTCGGATCAGGCGAGTCCCACCCCAGCAGGCGTGAGCCGGAGAAACTGCTGCCAGTGAGGAATTCCTTGACTGTCGACGCCTTGACCCACGCCGTGCTGTCGTCCACCATGCCATCACGCAGCCAGGTCTGGGCAAAGCGCGCCAGGTCGGACGCCGTCGCGAAGAGTCCTGCGTGGCCCGAGACGCCGCCGAGTGCCTGGGCATTCTGGTCGTTGGGCACGCCCGCGATTACCTGGCCCTTGAGAAATGAGCTCGGCGCAATGCGCGCCAACAGCGTGTGCGGCGGGCGGAACATGGTCTCCTGCATGCCGAGCGGGTCGAAGACCTGCTGCATCAGGACGGAGTCGAGCGGCAAGCCCGCGGCCGACTCGAGCACGAGCCCCAGCAGGATGCCGTTGAGATCGCTGTAGATGGGACTCTTGCCCGGTCGCTGCATCAGCGACGCGCTCGTGACCTGCGCCAGTGCCTCCGCCCGGCTGGTGGCCGTGCGGTAGAGCGGCAGGAACGGCGGGAGGCCGCTCGTGTGCAACAGCAGCATCTTGACGGTCACCGAGTCACGCTCGCCGCCACTGAATTCGGGAACATACTGCGCCACCGGTGCGTCGAGGTCGAGCACGCCCTGGTCCACCATGCGGAGTGCCGCACCCGCGGCAATCACCTTGGTGAGCGAGGCCAGGTCCCACAGCGTGGAGTCTGCGCGGGGGCTCGGCGACGCGGGGTTCCAGGTGTAATGGCCGAAGTGCGCGGAGTGCAGAATGCGGTCATGCGTGCCGATCACCACGACCGCGCCCGGGAAGACGCCACGCTGGATTCCGTGCCGCACCGCCTTGTCCACGGCCGAAAAATCAGGCGCCGGACCGGTGGGGCCGCTGAAGGATGCGACGGCGAGCAGGAGCGCGGCAATCATCACGATCCCTGCACCGAATCGGTAATGGGACCCACGGGCAAGGCGTACAGCAGCTGCGCCGTGGCGCGGTCACGATCCGTCAGTGCGCCCACGCGCGTGGCCGGGAACATGACATCGGCCGAATCCGCGGAGTGGGGAAGCCCGATCGCGTGGCCGGTCTCGTGCACCGCCACGGCAAAGAGCGAGGCATCTGGCAGGCGGATGCCGGTCTGGGTGTGAATGGCCAGCGAGACCGAGGCACGCCGCACCCGGCCCATGCGATCCCAGGTCAGGTCGGTCTGGCCGGCGCGGTCATAGGGGAACCGGTCGATCCAGCGGAACACGATGTCGGCGGCGCTCGTGTCCGGGATGATCTCGAAACGAACGCCGGCACCCGAGGCCGACCAGAGATCGAGAGCGCGATCCACGAAACTCGTCATGCGCGGGCGAAACCCGTCGGCGCCGCCCTCGACAATGGCAACGCGAAGCGGCAGCCCCGCGCGGTCGGGCCAGCGGCGCACGACCGAATCGGTGGACATCAGCAGCGAGTCGAGATAGGTGGACATGCCGGCGCGGGCAATCTGCTGGCGCGCGGCGAGGCGAGCCAGCCGGTCAATCGTGGGCGTCGCGCTTCTCAACGACTCGGCGCCGGTGGCGCTGGGAGCCGTCGGAGCGGACGCCGCACGCACAGTCCCTCCGGCCAGGGCCGCCTGGGCCGAGGCCGGCTGGAGGGTGTCGCGCGTCTCGCGCAGGTGCTGCACGCGGTCCACGAGCACGATTACCGCAAGTCCCAGTGTGAGAAGCGGCAAGGCAAATCGTTTCATGGCGTCCGGGAAAGGTTTGCAGTTTCTGTTGCAAGGGCCGGGCCGCTTGGGTAGCGCCAGCCGCCTTCGCTATCTAACATTGGCGCCGGCAGTCCCGTGGCGCTACCCGTCACCCCCTCAGCAAGGAGCAGGTCCCGAACGTGATGGGCTGGTTTGCGCGGGCCCTGGTCCGCTGGCGCTGGGCCGTGCTCGGCGCCTGGATACTTGTGGGCGCGGTGGCCGCCCTCCGGGCGCCGGCGACGCCGGCATTGCTCAACATCCGCGGGGGCAGCGACAAGCTGACCGAGGCGGCCCTGGCTGACCGGGCCCTCAAGACCCGCTTCCCCGAATCGCTGAGCGATTTCTTCGCGCTCACGCTCGAAGCCCCGGCGCCGTTCGACAACGGCCGTGCCCGCCTGGTGCTCGACAGTCTCACCAGCGTCCTCCAGCGACAGCCGTACATCCGCAGCGTGGTGTCGTGGCCCATTACCCACGATTCCACGTTCGTGAGCCGGGACCATCGCGCCACCTTCCTGGTGCTGGCGCTCACCGTCACCGAGAGCGACACGGTCGCGAGCCTGGTCGAGCCGGTGCGGCAAGCGGTCGCCACGACGCTGCGCACGTTTCACGATGGCGACCAGTACACGGCGCACCTGACGGGCCGGTCACCGCTCGACCTCGACGTGCGGCATGTCAGCACCGAGGACAGCAAGCTGGGCGAAGCGCGACTGCTTCCGCTGACGCTGGTGATCCTGATCCTCGCATTCGGCGCGCTGGTGGCCGCGGCACTGCCGCTGGTGATCGGATTCCTCGCGATCGCCGTCTCGCTCACGATCATCGGGTTGCTCACCCGGGTGACACCGATGTCCATCTTCGTGCTCAACATGACGACGATGATCGGGCTCGGTGTCGGGATCGATTACTCGCTGCTTGTGGTGACGCGCTTCCGGGAAGAATTGCGACGGGGCCATCGCCGGCGCGAGGCGGCCATCAACACCATCCGGACCGCCGGCACCGCCGTGGTCACGTCGGGAATGACGGTGGTGGTCGGCTTTGCCGCACTGCTCTTCACGCCGCTCATTGAAACACGAAGTGTGGGACTTGGCGGGCTCGTCGTGGTGGCCGTCGCCGTGCTGCTCTCGACCACGCTCCTCCCCGCCCTGCTGGCGATCATCGGCCGCGACATCGACCGTCCCAAGTGGCTGGCGAAGCGGCTTACCTGGTATCACTCTCCGAGAGCCTGGGAAAAGTGGGCCCGGTCGCTGGCCCGCCATCCGCTGCGTGCGCTCACGCTGGGCGGGCTGGCCGTGGCCCTGCTCACGACGCCCCTGCTGCTGATCCGGATCGGGCTGCCGGCCCGCAACTGGTGGCCCACGGCCACGGAGGCCGGTCAAGGCCTGGAGACGCTGGAGCGGATGGGCGTGGCGGGCTACATCCAGCCGGTGCGCGTCGTAGTGGAAGTCCCGGAGGGGCAGGACGCCGTCGGTGCGGCCGCCCTTCGCGGCATGATGGCGCTCAGTGATTCCTTCAGCGCCGATCCCCGGGTGCGGGAAGTGCGGAGCCTGGTGGACATCGGCGGACGCAAGAGCATTCTCGAGCTCTCGACCTTCTACAGCGAACTCGACAGCGCGCGCGCCGAATATGGCGACTTCATCAATGCATACCTGAGCCGGGACTCGCGGGTCGCGCTGCTCGACCTCATTCCAGCCGACACGACATCACTCACCAGCACGCAGGAACTGGTGCGACGCGTGCGGGACATCGCTTCGCATCCACCCAGGCAGCTCAAGAGCGCCACGATCCGGGTGGGCGGCTACGCCGCGAGCGCCCTCGATTTCCAGGATGACCTGATGGAGCGATTCCCGCTCATCGTGCTCCTGGTCCTGGGCGCCACCGGGCTCATGCTGGCGATCGCGTTCCGCTCGGTGCTGGTGCCGCTCAAGGCCATCGTGATGAACACGCTCTCGGTGGGCGCGACGTTCGGGCTGATCGTCCTGGTGTTCCAGTATGGCGTGGGCGTGAAGTTATTCGGCCTCGCCGGCCCCACGTCAGCCATCTTCGTGGTGGTGCCGGTGCTGGTGTTCGCCGTGGTGTTCGGGCTCAGCATGGATTATGAAGTATTCCTGCTGAGTCGCATCAAGGAAGCGTTTGACCGCACCGGCCGGAATGATGAAGCGACAATGGAGGGCGTGAGCGCCACGGCGAGCGTGATCACATCAGCCGCGCTCATCATGATCATGGTCTTTGGCGTCTTCGCCTTCGCGCGGGTGCTGGTGATGCAGTTCCTGGGCTTCGGCCTCGCCGTGGCGGTGCTGCTCGATGCCACGCTCATCCGCATGGTGCTGGTTCCCGCGTTCATGCACCTGGCAGGACGATGGAACTGGTGGCCGGGGGTCAGGGCCGGCAGGACGGGCGAGACGGGCGAGACGGGCAGGTAGGGTGGACAGCCTATTGCGTCATTCCCGCCATCCCCCGCACCACCCAGATCAGCCCGACGGTCAGCAGGGTCAGCAGGACCACGAGCACCACCACCTCGGCGATGCCGACTGCCCGATGCAGGCGGCCGGACTCCGCCTCCGCCGCCCGGCGGGCGGCGATCCGGGAGACGGCTGGCGAAGAGACCGGCGTCACGCCCTCGGGCGAGAGGGCCGGAAAACCCTCGGCAGGCCGGCGTACCACGCCCAGCAGCTGCCGATCCTCCGGCGGCCGGAAGCTCATTCGCTCCTCCCACGCAGCCACTATGCCGGAGTGTTTCCTGATCGGCTGCCAGGCCTGGCGCGCATGGTCAAACACGTAATCGTCGGCATCCACCAACCCCGCCTCGAGCGCGTCGAGCAGCGAATCCATGCCCATCCAGGGAGTTTCGACGCCGTCGGAGCTGCTGGTCATGAAGAGGGCCGACATGGAAGCCACCTTGCGGAGGTTGTATCCAAGATGGGCAGGATGGGCCGGATGGGCTAGATGGGCAGGTTGGTCGCTGGCTGCTCGCTGCTGGCTGCGAGCCCGTGCACCTCGTCCGCCTCGTCCGTCCGCCATCTCCCCCATCGTGCCCATCCTGCCCATCTAGAACAGGTCCGCGCTCCCCGACCCGAACCTCGGATTCACCACGTTGTTGAAGATCGATCCGAAGCTGTAGCTGAAGCCGGCGGAGATGAAATAGCGATAATCTGTCGCCAGCTCCTGTTGCTGCAGGAGGATTTCTTCGGGTGTCAGCCCCTCGGCGCGCAGATAGAGCTGGTCGCGCACGCGCGAGATGCTGCCGTCCAGCTCCAGCGACAAGCCCTTGACCAGCCGCACTTCGAGATCGGTGGAGAAGCGCAGTGAATTCTTCGACAGATCGTTCAGGTACTGCCGGGCGCTGAGTTCCACGCCCGCGGTGCCCCAGGGCTGGGTCGCGTCCAGTTCAACTTCGAGCGAGTGGTCCACCAGTGTCTCGCTCAGCTTCTGGTACACCGTCAGCTCGTCGTAGCGGTAATAGTTGGCTCCGACCTGGTAGCGAATCGTGAGGAGTCGCCGAGCCGATGCGCTGTAGGGGAAAATGTCGTATTCCAGCCCCGCGGCGGCACGCAGTCCGAGCTTGCGGTTGCTGTAGGAGGAGCGGTTGGCCGCCGCCCCGAACGCGAGGCCCCAGTGCGGCCCCAGGGTCTTCACTGCCGAGGCCTCGGCGCCGTATTCCTTCTGCGTGCTGGTCACGGTTTCGGTGCTGTCCACGTCAAACGAATTCTTCTCGTAGCTCCCATCCAGCTCCAGGGAAAGCTTGAGATCATCGGTGTTGCGGTTGGCCGAGAAGCCGCCGTCGAGATCGGTGCTCTGTTGGTGCGATTCACCCTCGAGGTTGGTCTGCGCCTCCACCCGGAAGACCCAGAAGTTCCAGGGATCATCGGCCGGCGTGGTTGCCGCCACGCTGTCGAGCTTGGGCCCCCGGTAACTGATCACCAGGTCGCGCCCGACCGCCGAGCGAGCCACGAAGCGCACGAGACCAAGCTTGAAGGTGCGCGCGAGCCCCTCACGCACCTCATCGTCGGTCGCGCCCTGCGGGGCAAACCAGGAGAGGGAATCGCGAGTACCGGCAAAGGCATGCTGGCCGATGAATGACGCGGAGAACGCATCGCCCCCGCCGCCGGTGTCCTGCCGGGTCACCAGGATATGGACATCGGCATCCTGGGGCGAGCGAACGTAATCGACAAAGGTGATCTCGCGGACGAAATAATCCTCGTCGCAGCCGAAGTGCTGGCAGTCGAGATAAACACGGACCGGTGTGGCCTGGGCGTGGAGGAGGCTGAAGGCGCAAAGCTGAAGGCAGATGGCGACGAGGAAGAGACGGATCATCAAATGAGCGGTCGAGGGGTTGAGAGGTCGGGCGCGATCGGCATCGCGTCATTGCGAGGAAGGCCCGCAGGGCCTGACGAAGCAATCGGGTCGCTGGAGTATCGGCCGCCGGGCTACCCGATTGCTTCGCGCCTTCGGCGCTCGCAATGACATGCGCGCCCCGCGTCCCGCATCCCACCAGCCCATCCAGTCAGCCCTTGGCCTCCAGCCAATTCTCCCCAACCCCGATCTCCACCACCAGCGGCACGTCGAGCGAAGCGGCGCCCTCCATGTGCTGGCGCACGATGGCGGTCACGCGATCGAGCTCGGCCGGGGGCACTTCGAGCACCAGCTCGTCGTGCACCTGGAGCAGGAGCCGGCTCTCCAGGCGCTCCTCGCGGAGCACTCGGTGGATCTCGATCATGGCCAGCTTGATGAGATCGGCCGCCGAACCCTGCAGGGGCGAGTTCTGCGCGGTGCGCTCGCCGTAGGCGCGGATGTTGAAGTTGCGGTCGCGGACCTCGGGAATGTAACGACGCCGGCCGGAGAGGGTTTCGACAAAGCCGAACTCCTTCGCCAGCTCCACCTGCCGGTCGAGAAAATCCCTCACCCCCTGGAAGCGCAGGAAGTAGTTGCGGATGAATTCGCGCGCCTCGTCCTGGGTGATGCCGAGCTGGCGCGAGAGCGCAAACGGCCCCTGGCCGTAGATGGTGGCGAAGTTGATGGTCTTGGCGCGGGCCCGCATTTCCGGCGTCACCCGCTCCACCGCCACGCCGAAGATGATCGCGGCCGTCTGCCGGTGGATGTCGCCGCCCTTCCGGAACGCGTCGATGAACGCGGGGTCCTTGGAGAGGTGCGCCATGAGGCGCAGCTCGATCTGGGAATAGTCCGCCACCAGGAACTTCCAGCCCTCACGCGGAATGAACCCGCGGCGGATGGCCGCGCCCCTCGGCGTGCGGATGGGAATGTTCTGCAGGTTGGGATCGGTGGAACTGAGGCGTCCCGTGGCCGCGCCCGCCTGGTTGAAGCTGGTGTGGATGCGCCCGGTCAACCGATTCACCGAGGCGGGGAGCGTGTCCACGTAGGTGCTCTTGAGCTTCTGCAGTTCCCGGTAATCCAGGATCTTCCTGGGCAGGGCGTGCCCCATCTCGGCGAGCTGTTCCAGCACGTCAGCGTCGGTGGAGGGACCGGTGCGGGTCTTCTTGAGCACCGGGAGCTGCTCCTTCTCGAACAGCACCGCCGCCAGCTGGCGAGGAGAATTGATGTTGAGATCCTCACCCGCGATCGCGGCGATGTCCTTCTCGATCGTCGCCAGGTCATCGGAGAGCTCGGCCGCGAGCTGCTGGAAGAGCGGGACGTCAATCCGGATCCCTTCCCATTCCATGTCGGCAATCACCGGCACCAGCGGCATCTCGATCTCGTCCAGCACCCGGGTCATCCCGGTTTTCTCGAGGGTGGGCGCAAAGAAGTCACGGAGCGCCAGGACCGTGGCGCTGTCGGCGCCGCAATAGTCGGCGGCGATCTCGACGGCGACGCAGGCGAAGGGGACTTCCGCCTTCCCCTTCCCCACCAGTTCCTTGTACGTGCGCATGGTGACGCCGAGGTGCTCGAGCGCCAGGTTGTCGATACCGTGGGAGCGCCGGCCCGGGTCGATCACGAAGCTCGCAAGCATCGAATCGTACGTCACGCCGCGCACGGGGACCCCGGCTCGGCGCAGCACCTCGATGTCGTACTTCGCGTTGTGACCGGCCTTGCGCACGGCGGGGTCCGATAGCAGTCCGCGTATGCCGGCCAGCGCCGGGTCGCTGATGGGCGGGAGATTGCAGGTGGGTACTGGCGCCGCGAGGTCACCCGGCGGAGACTGGTGCCCGAATGGGAGATACCACGCCTCGGTGGGGCTGATCGCGAACGAGAGCCCGATGAGCTCCGCATCGCGCGGCGAGAGGGAGGAAGTTTCCGTGTCGAAGGCCAAGATGGGCGCCGCACGAAGCCGCTCCACGACCGGCGGGAGCTCGGCCGGATCGGTGATGATCCCGACCACCATCGACGCCGCGACTGAAGCAGGAACGTCCACAGATTCCGCAGGTGACTCCCCATCAACCTGCGTAGTCGGTGTAACCTGCTGACTGAACCGACGAACCAGGGAATAGAATTCGAGCTCGGTGAGCAACGGAATCAGCGCCTGAACGTCGGCTTCCTCCATTGCCATGGCGGCGAGATCGAATTCCACCGGCACGTCGCGCATGATGGTCACGAGCTCGCGCGAGAGGCGTGCGTTGTCCGCGTTGGCGAGCAATGCCTCCCGGGGGCGCTTGCCGCTGATGTCGGCGGCGTGGGCCAGGATCTCGTCGAGGTTGCCGTATTCCTGGAGCAGTTTCTGCGCGGTCTTCTCGCCCACGCCCTTCACGCCCGGCACGTTGTCGCTGGTGTCGCCCACGAGCGCGAGGTAGTCGATCACCTGTGACGGCGGGACGCCCAGGCGTTCGGACCCGTTCGACTCATCAACCCAGACCTCGTCCACGCCGGCGGGCCCGCCGCGGCCGGGGTTGAGCAGTGAGATGCCGGGGCCGATGAGCTGGTAGAAATCCTTGTCGCCCGAGACGATCACGGCGTCCACGTTGTGTTCCGGCATTGCGCGGGTCGCGAGCGTCCCGATCACATCGTCGGCTTCATAGCCTGGCACGCCAACGAGCGGGATGCGGAAGGCGGCCAGCAGCTGGGTCACACGCCGGAGCGCGCTGTCGAAGTCGGCCTGGAGCTCGTCATCCAGCTTGTCGCGAGTGGACTTGTACTCGGGGTAGCGCTCCTCGCGGAACGAGGTGCCCATGTCGTGCACCCAGGCGAGATAGTCGGGCTTGTACTTCTCGCGCAGGCGGAGCAGGAAGTTCACCACGCCCCAGACCGCCGAGGTGTTCTCGCCCCGCGCCGTCCGGAGCGGCCGCGCGATCATGGCAAAGAACGCGCGATAGATCAGCGCGTAGCCGTCGATGAGATAGAGACGGGGACGTGGGTTGGGCATGGAGGAAAATAGACGGTTAGACGGTTAGACGGTTAGACGGTTAGACGGCTAGTTCTTGCCCACGGGTTCCAGCCATCCAACCGTCCAACCGTCTAGCCGTCTAACCGTCTAACCGTCCAGCCGCCTACTCCGTTCTCCTCAGCCTCTCCAGCACCCGCATGAAATCAGCGCGCGAGCCGGGGTCGAGGCGATAGCGGCCGAAGCCGTTCTCATCCACGAAGTAGAGCGCCAGGCGCAGATTGGTATACACCCATTCCAGTACCCTGCCCCCGACCCGGCCCGGCTGGGTCTCGAAGGTTTCATCCGGCTCGCCCAGCGCGACGTAGACCTCGCCGCGGTCGGTGCGCCAGCCCTCGATCCCCTCGGTCTTGAAACGCTGGTTGGCGATGGCGATGCGGGTGAAGTAGGCGTTGAACGCCTCGTTCTCCGGCGTCGACGGATCAGGATCGGTCTCGTGCCAGAAGTTGACCCACATGGCGGGCCGCTCAGCGACCGGCGCCTTCTTGATGGAATCGATCGCGGCCTGGCGCCCGAAGTAACGGAGCAGGTCGGCGATGTCGTCGTAGTTGGCCACCACCCATGCCTGCGAGAACGCCACGACGGCGGTGGTGGACTTCCCCGTGGCGCTGTCGCCGATGGCGAGGGTCATGGGACCGAGCGCCGTGCTGTCGGGATGCAGCTTGAGCACCTGGCTCTCGACCGGCCGGCCGCCCTGGAACTGGACCGTGCCGGAGAAGACGAGACTGTCGTCGTCGTTCGTCATCGTGATCGGCAGGGTCGTGGGTCCCGGAAAATTGTACCCTTCGACATAGGCCAGGAGACTGTCGCCGCCGAAGAGCACCGAGCCGCGGGGGTTGAGCACCAGCGACAGCGTATCGTCGAGACTTCCCCGCCCTCGCACCGCATAGACCAGGAGCGGCGCGGTAAACGTCCCTGCCCCGAACGCCGGCACCGCCTCGTGCTGCTCGACCTCGCCGGAGTTGCCGGTCGCGGGGTCTCGCAGCGCGGCCTTGAGGGTGTAGTCGCCGGGCGGCAGCAGGAAGGCCTGCTGGAAGAGGATGCTCTCGTCGGAGCGCTGGGTCTCCTTGAACGACGCCACCCGCACCGTCTCCTGGCGGCTGACGGCCACTGGCGTGGCGCCGGCGCGGCTGAAGCCCAGGTCCACGGTATAGCGCGCAACGAAGCTCTCGCCTTCGCGCTGGAAGCCGAGCATGCTGTTCTGGAGTGAAATGCCGACGACGGCGATGGTCGAATCGCGCGGGCCAGACGCATAGGCCACGCTGCCGACCCATCGCATCGTGCCGCTCGGCGACAGCCGGCCGATGCGACGGTAGAAGGTCTGGGTATCGAGCAGGTCCGAGAGTGTCTCGGACGTCGTCTTCGGTTCGGTATCGGTGCCGACGCGCTTCCAGCTGCCACAGGACGGCAGGGCGAGCAGGGCGAGCAGGGCGGCGCTAATGGAGCGACGGCACATGGTGGAGCTCCGTTGAAGTGTCAGATCATCGCCGGGACGCGAGACACGTGACGCGGGACGTGAGACGACGAATCCCGCGTCCCGAGTCTCGTGTCCGCTTCTTGCCGGCCCTTCGAATTCCCGCTAGCTTGGCAAGCCGATGTCCGCCACCGACAATCATCTTGGCCGCACCATTGCGGGCTACCGCCTCGTCAAGCATATCGGCGAGGGGGGAACGGCCACCGTGTACCGTGCCGAGCATCCGGAGCGGGGCACGGCGGCGGTAAAAGTCCTGCGTCCCCGGCTGGCGCAGGATCCGGTGGCCATCAAGCGCTTCCTCCGCGAGGCGGAATACGGGCAGCGCGTGGTCCATCCAAAGATTGTCCGGACCTTCGATTATGGCGAGTCCGAGGGGGTGCATTACCTCGCGCTCGAGTGGGCCGAAGGGGAGCCGCTGGCCAATTTCATCCAGCGGGCCGGGAATGTGGCGCCGGCCCTGGCGGCCACGATCGTGGAGCAGATCGGGGCGGCGCTGGGGGCGGCGCACAAGGCCGGCATTATCCATCGGGACCTCAAGCCCGCCAACATCATGTACAATCCCGCGACCCAGGAGGCCAAGCTCCTGGACTTTGGCATTGCGCGGGACGCCGAAGTGAGCCCGGAGGAGCGGCTCACACGGGCCGGGTTCTTTGTGGGGACGCTCCAGTACGTCGCCCCGGAGACACTCTCGGGTGAGCTGGTGGGCGAGCAGGCCGACGTCTACAGCCTGGCAACCATCGCGTACTATCTGCTCACCGGCGTGCTGCCGTTCACCGGCAGGAATCCACGTGAGTTGTTCCAGCAACTACTACAGGAACACCCCATCGCGCTGAACCAGGCCGTGAAGGGGATGAAGTTTTCGCCTGCGGTGGAGACGGTTGTCATGAAAGGCTTGGCACGGGACCGGGACCAGCGCTACCGGACCGTGGACGACTTTACCACGGCCTTCTGCGACGCAGCGCGGGAAGAGAAGAAGAAGGGCGGGTTCCTGTCCTCCATCTTCGGCAAGGGGTGATGGGGCTGGAGCAGGACCAGGCTCGCCTCCGGGCGCTGCTCCTGGAACGCAGTGTCAAGCTCGGCACCTTCACGCTGGCCTCGGGCCAGACCTCCAACTACTACATCGATTGCCGGCTCACCACGATGAGTGCCGAGGGCCAGGTGCTGATCGGGAAGCTGGGCTTGGCCGCGATTCGGGGGGCAGGGTGGACCCCGGATGCCGTCGGCGGCCTGACCATGGGCGCTGACCCCGTCTCCTATGCCATCGCGGCGGCAAGTTTTGGCAGTCCGCCGGTGGTGGATGCCTTCAGCGTGCGGAAAAGCCCCAAGGAGCATGGCACCGGCCGGCTGATCGAGGGGAACTTCGGTCAAGGGTCAAGAGTCGTGGTGGTCGAGGATGTCATCACCTCGGGGGGCTCGGCGCTTCGGGCGGTAGATGCGGTCCGGGACCAGGGCGGCGAAGTCCTGGGCGTCCTGGCCGTGGTGGACCGGGAAGGGGAGGGGAGGGGTCGGATCGAGGCGGCGGGCGTGAAGGTGGTGGTGCTGCAGACGGTCCGAGGGCTGGGGCTCGCCTAGGGCGCGGGACGCCGGACGCGAGAGGCGCCGTACGGGCGGCTCTCAGAGCCGCCCCTCCCTCACCTGCAAGATGATCCCGCCAGGCGAATCACGAAAGCACGAATGACACGAAAGCACGAAAAACTGCTGCGCTCACGAATGACGAATACACGAAATTCCCACCCGATGTCACTCCCGCCCCGCGAATTGATCCAGCAGTCACCACAGTAGCCGCAGCGCGGCCTGCATCAATAAGCAGAGGGGAGCTTGACCTACTGCGATGTTTACCTCGGCCGGCTTGATGATCCGTCATTCAGCTGGGATGAGGGAGACTGGAATGGCAACATCCCCATCAGGAGAAGTCCCTTCTTTCCCTTGGCTGGCCTTGGATACGCGGCACTTTTCCGGGTGATTCATCGAATTGAAGAAGGCAAGTACGATGGCAAGCAGACCGACTGGGGCGGCTGGGTGGCCCGGGTAACCCGGATGGAGGTGATCGAGTTGATTCGTGATCTCCATGTCGGAAACGGACTGTACACCAGCGATACCTCGCCGCACCTCAAACAAGAACTCCGAGACCTGCTTCGCTATGTCCTCACCCTCGACCCTGAGGAGACGATCGCACTTGTCGCCTCTGAACTCTGATTTTCGATAGTTGGTTAATCAGATCTCCACCGCATTTCGTGCTTTCGTGCCTTTCGTGTTTTCGTGACTTGATGTCTTACGTCCCTTCGTGCTTTCGTGTGCGCCTTGCAGAACCACTGCGTCACGCGGACTCCGCGTGACGATGCACGGTCCATGGCAGGGTGGGGAAGGGGCGGGTCTGAGACCCGCCCTTACTACTCTCGTGCTTTCGTGATCCCGTGTGACTCCCACCCCTCCACGCATCTCCCGCCTGACACCGCGCGCCGAACCGACACTTGATCGTCACGAACCCGCAATCATGTCGCTCGCGCTCCGGTCATCTCCAGGTATTAGACATGACTCACCACTCACCGGAGCGGCACGATGCGATACCCCATCTCCGCAGGTTCCGCGTACCTCCTGGCCGGCCTCGCGCTGGCTCCCACTCTCGCGCGTGCGCAGGAGCAGTCGCCACCAACGATCGTTGTCACCGGTAATGCCGTCCTTCACGTGCCAGCGGACTCGGCCACCCTCACGATTGCCTGGGTCCTCGGCTCAGCCCCCGGCGATGCCCAGCAGACCGAAGACGCCAAGATCATTGCCCAGCTCACGGCGCTGCTCAAGGACGCTGGCGCCGGCAATGCGCCGCTGCGCTTCTCCGAAAACCAGTACTGGATGACCTATGGCGATGACAATGAAAATCCCGAACGAGCCCAACGGCAGCGCAAGGTGGATATCAGCATCACGGGCCGTCCAGTAATCACCGAAGTCCTGGCTCGGCTCCGCAACCACCCGGTGCTGCAGGTGCAGGGAAACGAGTTCAGCTGCACCTGCCATGACGAGATGGAGCGACGCGCCGAGGCACTGGCGTTCGCCAAGGCGCGGAAGAGCGCCGAGGCCCTCGCCGCTGCCGCAGGCGGCCATGTGAGCGGACTGGTCGCGGTGTCGAATCAACCGTACGGCTTCAGCATGGCGATGCCCGACTTCGCCGCCAGCCAGGCGATGTCGCTGAACGAGGCCAGTGTGAAGGCGCCGGCACCGGTTGATCGGGCTTCGACTACCGGCGATGGATTGCAGGCGCCCCTGCTGGAGGTGCGGGGAATGGTCTTCACGATGTGGAGGCTTGGGAGGTAGACGGACAGACGGACAATGAGTCGACAGTCAACGGTCGACACATACTGGCGAGAGCGAACGTCCGAGGCAATGACGCGTCGAGCGTTCACGGTCGATCGTCGCCCGTTGACCGTTGGCGGTCACCCTGGACCCGCTCGTCCCACACCAGTTGCCTGGCCCGCCCTCGGCGCGTACGATGCAAACCACCCAATGCCTGAGAACTTGAAACCCCGGCGCGTCCGCATCGAATCGGTTGACCTGGTTCGCGGGCTCATCATGATCCTGATGGCCCTGGACCACGTGCGCGATTTTTTTGGCGCACTCGGCGCCGATCCGACCAACCTCGCCACCACCACGCCGGGACTCTTCCTCACCCGCTGGATCACCCACATCTGCGCGCCGGTGTTCTTTCTCCTCACCGGCACCGGTGCCTGGTTCAGCGGCCAGCGGCGAGGGCGGGGAGCGCTCACGCGCTTTCTTCTCACCCGCGGGCTCTGGCTCATAGTTCTCGAGCTGACGGTGATGCGATTCCTGCTGCAGTTCAACGTCGACTACAAGGTCACCATCATCACCGTGCTCTGGGCGCTGGGCTGGAGCATGATCGTGCTCGCGGGGCTGAGCTACCTGCCCACCTGGCTCATCGCGGTGATCGGCAGCGTGATGATTGCGGGGCATAACCTGCTGGATGGAATCCAGGCCAGCAGTCTCGGCGCGCTCGCCCCTCTCTGGAGTGTGCTCCACGGGCCCGGCTTCCTGATCAACAACGAGCATCACGTGGTGCTGGTGTCGTATGCGCTGATTCCATGGGTGGGTGTGACCGCACTGGGCTACGTGCTGGGGCAGCTCTATCAGTGGGACGCCGAGCGACGGAGGAAGTGGCTGCTCGGACTGGGACTGGGGCTCACCGCCGGATTCGTGCTCCTCCGCTTCATCAACGTCTACGGCGATCCGGTGCCGTGGTCGGCGCAGAAGTCGCCGGCCCTTACCGTGCTGTCGTTCATCAATGCCAACAAGTACCCGCCGTCACTGCTCTTCCTGCTGATGACCCTGGGGCCGGCCCTGCTGCTGCTCAGGGCATTCGACGGCGGTATGCCCCGGTGGATCCGCCCGGCGCTGGTGTACGGCAAGGTGCCGCTGTTCTATTTCATCGTGCACTTCCTGCTCATCCACCTGCTCGCGGTAGCTGCGGCCTGGATCCGCTTTGGCGACGTGAGCGGGCTGTTCCAGTCGCCCGGTCTGGACCGGTTTCCGTTCACGGCCCCAGCCGGCTGGCCCGCCAGTCTCCCAGCGATCTACCTGATCTGGGCCGGTGTGGTCATCGCGCTCTATCCCCTCTGCCGCTGGTACGCCGGCGTGAAGGTACGGAGGACAGAGTGGTGGGTGAGTTACTTGTAGGTCGAGGTGGTCGAGGTGGTCGAGAGGTCAAGACAGTTCCTCGACCACCTGGACCCCTCGACCTCTCGACCACCTCGACCTCTCGACCAACTCGACCACCTCGACCCCTCGACCACCCCATGCCCGTCTCCCCCTCCTACCGCACTTTCGTCCTCGAGCAGCTGGGCCGAGTGACCCTGAATGTTCGTGCCAGGAACATGTTTGGCGGCGTCGGGATCTATGGCAGCGACCTTTTCTTCGCGCTGATGGATGACGACCTCCTCTACTTCAAGGTGGACGACAGCAATCGCCCGGATTTCGAGGCGGCGGGGATGGGGCCATTTCGTCCCGGCGGTGAACATGGCGAAGTGATGCAGTACTACCAGGTGCCGGAGGACGTGCTGGAGGAGGTCGAAGCGCTCCGCGAGTGGGTGGCGAAGGCGCTGGCGGTGGCGGGGCGGGCGAAGGGCAGGGCATCCAGGCGTCGGGGCCCGACGTAGGCCGACGTCCGCTACAGCGCCGCAGATGGACCGCGCTGATTGCCGGCCGTGTCACCGGGTACACGCAGATTGATCACGAGTCCGGGGTTCCTCGTTTGTTCTTCACTCATCGGATCGCCGGACTGAATCACGACTGCACGGCGGCACGAAGAGCAGCGCCTGCACCCCGAGTCTCCGCATCACCCTGGTTGGTCAGTGAGCGACGGGGCCAGCTTCCTCCGTCCGCGTGAGGATTGCGCGCGTCACCGCCTCGAGTGAGGAGTCGTACTGCGCCCGTGAGAACCGCTGCCAGTACGACTCTTCCGCCCGGTCTGCCAGCGCTGCGCGGAGGGTCGGATCGGTCACGAGCATGCGAAAGTGCTCCAGCAGTGCCGCCGGATCCGATGGTGGCATCAGCAGCCCCGTCTCCCCATCCGTGATCACAAATGGAATTCCGCCCACATTCGTCGCGAGCACCGGCGTGTGCAGGAGCATCGCCTCCAGCAGCACCAGACCCTGACCCTCGGTCCGGGACGCGTGAATCAGCAGGTCCGCGGCACGGATGAACGCGTAAGGATCCGGTCTCCGTCCAGCAAAGTGCGTGTGATTCGTCAGGCCAAGCGACGCAATGGTTTCCTTCAATTGCCCGGCCCATTCCGAGTGATCGGCACCAACGAAGACGACCATCAACTCCGGACAAAGACGCACCATTCCTGGCAAGGCCGAGACTATGGTGTCCTGCCCCTTGCCGTCATGCACGAATCCTACGCACGCGACTATGAAGGCGTCACGGGGCAGGCCGAGTGCCTCCCGAAGCAGGCCCCGTTCCCTGGAGCACACCTCCGCAGCCTCGGTCTCCCGGCAGGTATTGGAGAGCACCCACTGGGGGATGTCGGCAATCGGTGCGAGCGCTCCCCAAGCATCCCGGAGCTGTGGCGAGACAAAGAGGAGGCCGTGCATCTCGGCGAGCTCTGCTGCCACCAACTGGACTGTCAGCACCTTCCGCCGGCGGAGGTAGTATGCGATGCACTCCGGGGTGGAGTGAACCACGATGAGCCGTCGCCTCGCGCTGTGAAGGACCCGATGCGCGAACGAACCCGGATAGGGAAACTCATTGTGAATTGCCACCACCGGTGGCAACCGCCGTAGCGTGCGCAGGGCGACGGCCTTTCGCCGGGCGTACCGGACCAGCAGCCGTCCCCAGCGGAGCCACTGGCGCGGCGACGCCCCCACCGCGGGACGGGCGGGTTTCTCCGGTGCCACGATCCAGCCACGCAAGGAGATGGGCCAAGCCGGCGGAAACCGCGACCTCTGACGGTCATCCAGGGTCACCACCACGACGTCGTGCTCAAGCTCAAGCAGCCCAGTCAGGATGTCGTGTGCTGCCCGGCTCGCGCCGTCCGGGGAGTCGAGGTGCTCAGCCAGAAAGTAGATCATGTTTCAAGATCCTACGGCCGCCTCCGCGCCTGCACCAGACCATCGCTGGGCGCGGGGCGTGAGGCCCGGGGTCACGGGTCGCGCTCGGTCCAGCGCCCCACGCCCATGCACCCCTTGCGCAATTTACTTTGTGAGGCAAAGTTAATCTCCGTGCCTTGCCGGAGACCCTGATGACCGCCGTCGAGAAGTACTTCTTTACGCCCCTCTATGCCCCGCGCAGTCCGTGGCAGGTTTTCCGCTGGTGGGAGCAGCGCCGCCTGCTGTTCAATGTCAGCGTGGGCGGGGCAGGGCTGCTGACTTTGGCCAGCCTGCAGCTTCTGGCGGCGCTGCCGCCGCACCTCCCATTCTTTGGCGTCCCCTGGCCTGCCATCGTGGTCTACGGCATCCTGGCCAACCTGTTCTACTCCTTGGGCGCGCCCCTCGACCTCTTGATCCGCAACTGGTTCGGGCCCCGGGCGGCGGCGGCCGAGCCGGTGCTGTTCCGCTATGGATTTGTCTTCTCGCTGGGACTCACGCTGCTACCGATTGCCTGCGGTGTGATGCTGTGGGGGTTGCGATGGGTGTGGTAGGAGCTGAATGCTGAGAGCTGAAAGCTGAGGACTCTGCGCCGTACTCCCCCACGCCCCTCCTCCTTGCCCCTGCCGGTCCGCCTCCACACATTACCGATCTATCTTCAAGCAGACCTGGCACCACTCGAGGCCTTTCCGTGACCGCTCCCGTTGACCGGCTGATTTCCGCCTTGGGGGACCGCTACGCCGTTGAACGCCAGGTGGGCGAGGGCGGCATGGCGACGGTGTACCTTGCGCGCGATCTCAAGCATGATCGCCAGGTGGCCATCAAGGTCCTGAAGCCGGAGCTCGCCGCCTCGATTGGTGCGGAGCGCTTTCTCCGCGAAATCCGGGTCGCTGCCACCCTGCAGCACCCCAATATCCTGGGCCTCTACGACTCAGGCGAAGACGACGGCCTCCTGTACTACGTCATGCCGTTCATTGAAGGCGAGTCGTTGCGTGACCGGCTGGACAAGGAGCAGCAGCTTCCCCTCCACGATGCCCTGCAGGTCACGCGCGAAGCCGCCGAGGCGCTGCAGTACGCCCACGAACACGGCGTCGTACATCGCGACATCAAGCCGGAAAACATCCTGCTCATGGGCGGCCACGCCCTGGTGGCCGACTTCGGTATCGCCCGTGCCGTGAGCGAGGCGAGCGGGGAGAAGCTCACCCAGACGGGCATGGCGATTGGCACGCCGCATTACATGAGTCCCGAGCAGTCCATGGGCAGCGCTCATGTGGATGCCCGCAGCGACATCTACAGCCTGGGCTGTGTGCTGTACGAACTGCTCATCGGGCAGCCACCCTTCGATGGGCCCAACGCCATGGCCATCATCGCTCGGCATTCGATGGAGACGGTGCCGAGCCTGCAGGTAGTGCGCCCGTCGGTGCCGGACGAGGTGGAAGACGCCGTGTTCAGGGCCCTGGAAAAGACGCCGGCGGACCGGTTCCAGACGATGCGGGACTTCATTGACAGTCTCGCCATGTCCGAAGCAGAAGCGACCATGACGCGCACGGCAGCTCGGCGCGCTCCCGGGGCAGCACGTCGCACGCCCACCCGCGTCACGCCCGTCGCCACGCCGCGCAGGGGACGCACCCGCTGGATCGTGGGTGGCGCCACCGCCGCCCTGGTGCTCGCAAGCGGGGCGTGGGCATGGCTGCATTTCACGCGCCCGCCCGTCGTCTCCGGCGCCAGCAGCGAGTTCGACCCGCATCGCATTGCCGTGCTGTACTTCCAGGACTTCAATCCCGCCGATTCGCTCGGCTATCTCGCCGATGGCCTCACGGAAGGACTTATCAGCCAGCTCGGTGAGGTACCCTCCCTCCAGGTGATTTCAGCCAACGGCGTGGCACCGTACCGTGCAGGCGACGTTCCACCCGACAGCATTGCGCGCACGCTGCACGTGGGGACGCTGGTGCGCGGGGGCGTCGAGCGCCGGGGCGACAAGCTGCATCTGACTATCCGTCTCATCGATGGCGGAAGTGGCGCCGACTTCGACCAGGCAAACTTCGACCAGCCGCTCGGCAGCGTGCTCACGATCCAGGACAGCCTGGCCGGGCAGGTCGCCTCGTTGATCCGTCGCCGCCTAGGTCAGGCAATCGAGCTGCGCCAGCAGCGCGCGGGCGCGTCGAATCCACAAGCATGGATCCTGGTGCAACGGGCGCAGGAGGCGCGCAAGCGGGCGGCGGCTGACCTTACCGACGAAGCCGGCGCCGCCAAGGCCGATGTGGAGTTTGCACGGGCCGATTCACTCTATGCCGCTGGCCACGCGGCCGACCCACGCTGGGCCGATCCACTCGTTGGCCGGGCGACCCTGGCATATCAGCAGTCCCGGCTGCAGGGCCAGGATCCCCTTGCCGCCAAGCCATTCATCGAGAAGGGCGTCGCGTTTGCCGACAGCGCGCTGGCGCTCGACTCGAAGAATCCCGATGCGCTCGAGGCGCGCGGGACTCTTCGCTATCTCGGCTACCTGCTCGGTCTCGCTACCGACAGCGCTACCAAGGCACGAACGCTGGCCCAGGCACGCGCCGACCTCGAAACCGCCACCACCATCCGGCCGACCCAGGCCGGGGCATGGTACATCCTGAGCCATCTCTACTCCCAGATTCCGGGTGGGGAGACCGACACAAAGCTTGCCGCCCAGCGCGCCTACGAGTCCGATGCCTACCTCACGAATGCCAACCAGATCCTCAACCGCCTGTACAACACCTCGTACGACCTGGAGCAGTTCGTGGATGCGGCCCGATGGTGCGACGAGGGCGTGAGCCGTTTTCCGGACGATTATCGTTTCATCAGTTGTCAACTGTGGATCATGAGCACCAGGGCGCGTGAGCCGAACGTGGCGCTGGCCTGGCAGCTGGCAGACAGTGTGGTCAAGCTGGCACCCGAGCCGACCCGCCCGTTCGAGGCACTGAAGGCGCGGGCGGCGGTAGCTGCCGTTCTCGCCCGGGCGGGCCTGGCCGACAGCGCACGCCATGTGGTGGATGGCGCGCGCGGCAACGCCGAAGTGGATGCGCCGCGGGAACTGCTCATCATGAACGCGTTCGTTCACACCATGCTGAACGACACGACGGCTGCCATTGATGCGCTCAAGGGATGGCTGGCTGCCAACCCGACCCAGCGCGCCACCCTGGCAACCGACACCGGCTGGTGGCTCCGAGGCCTTCACGGCACTCCCCAATTCAAGGCGCTGGTCGGCGAGAGCTAGCCACACCTGCGGTGCGGGCGCCGCACGGCCATAGGCCGTGGACAGATGGATGGCATCGCTAAGCTCCGGCCTTGAAAGAGGTTAAAGGAGGCAGCACGACGTTGCGTTCTGGTGCGCTCCTTGCGTTGTACTGACGAATTCCGCTTTTCACAGCTCCCTGCCTGACGGGCGACGTCGTCACCCGCTGGCTCCGAGACCCCTTGATTCGGAGACCGTTCCGATGCGCCGCCGCCTCGTTTTCGCTGCCGTCCTTGGCAGCTTCATCCTCGCTGCATGCAGTGATGCCAGTCGTCAGGGGCCCAGTGACGGCCCCGCGTTTGACAAGGGCATACCCTGTCCCACCACCGATTTCCCGCTGGCCCAGGCCAACGCGCTGATCATCCAGCTTTATCCCGCGGGCACCTCGAAGAAGAATGACCCGCGTGGTATCGCGCTCGCCAGCGCCAAGGACATTTCCGAGAAGTGGTCCAGGTGCAAGGTGGCCGATCCGCAGGGCAAGGTCGTGACTTTCGTTGCCACCCTGCTCACCGACTTCAACGCCGGCATCCTCATTGGCGGCACGAGTTCGGAGACCGCGGCGCTGGTGGGACAACTCGTGAACGTGATGTACGCCGGCGTGGGCTTCGGCTCGACGTTCCCGGCACCGCCCTTGCCCGAGGTGCCGACGTCGGGTCCCGATTACGGCATCGGCTTCTACACGCCGGGCAACCAGCTGCTGGTGCGGACCAGCTCACACAATGGCGCGGTGCTGATTCCGGCAAGCGGATTCAATGAGCCCACCACGATCACCGTGTACCTCCGGCCCGACACGCCGAATCCGTTCGATGAAAGCGGTTTCCTGGTGTATCCGCCGTTCTACGAGATCACCGCATCCAACCTGAGCAACACGCATTATCTCGCCAACGGCACGGCAGTGGTGGGTTTCTGCTTCGATGACGCCATACTGGCTTCGCTGAGCGATCCCGCCATCGCGCACATCGCCGTGGCGGAAGGATCCCATCCGGGCGGGTTCGAAGTGCCGCCGTCGGCATCTGGGGCGCAGTATGACCAGCTGGGCCTCGACTGCGACCAGTACGCGCCGCCGGTCATCGGTTCGCTCTTTGATCACGGCCTGCGCGGCTTTGCCCTGGCGGCACCGCGAGTGGCGGCGCATTATCTCCGCTCGGCCGCAGAGGCTCTTCTTCTGCCGAGTGAGCTGAATGCCTCGGCGTATTTCGGCAAGATTGGCCTCGGCAGCCTGCCGTCATCGTTGAGCCCCTTCGGCGTGACCGACCGCAATGCCAGCGTCCCGACGTCCAACGTGCTGGACATCATCGAGGATCCATCGAGCGCCTACTACTTCCCGGGCGGCAGCCTGGATACTTGCCACGATGGATGCGAGCCGGAAGTGCGGCTGGTGACCGAGGCGGATTCCACCCCGGTCGGCGCGGGCACCAACGTCACCGTGAGCCTCGTGCAGCTGGCGGGCACTACGGCCGCGCTGAACGGAACGCTCACCCGTCCAACGGACGGCAACTCGTCCGTGATATTTGATGACCTCACGGTGAGTGAGCCGGGCATCTACCAGCTCGTCTTTTCCGCGCCAGGCGTCAAGTCGGATACCTCTGGCTCCTTCAACGTGTATCAGCTCGAGTTCCAGACCCAGCCGACCGCCACCGTTGGCGAGACCATCACTCCAGGAGATTTCCTGGGCGAACCGGTCGGCGGCTTCCTTGAGAACGTAGTCCAGGTCAAGGTCGTGGACTTCAGCGGTGCCGCCGTGACCGACGCGGAGCAGAGCGTCTTCATGTCACTCGTCGGTCCCACCGGTGCCACGCTGACTGGTGACGTCAACGTGTCCCCGAGCGGCGGTGTGGCGAGCTTCACGGAACTCACCGATGAATCATCTAACACGGTGCAGAACGGCCTCAGGGTGTCGACCGGAGGTGCGCTGATCAACGGGCTCCAGCTGGGTGCTCAGGTGTACGATGAGCCGCCGGTGCTCAGCCATACCTTTAACGTTGACGGCCGGACCTTCTGACGCCATGGGCGTGAGGAGTGCCGAGGGGCGGCTTCAGTCGAGGCCGCCCCTCGTCATTCGTGCCCCATGGCTGCCTGCGGCCGCAATCGTGCTCCTGGCGCTGGCTTCGTCAGTTGTCAGTCTGGCCAACGACTTTGCCTTTGATGATCTCCCCATCATCGTCCGTGACTTCCGGCTCCATTCATTGGCGGTGCCATGGCGATTCTTCACGCAGCCGTATTGGGGGCCGCCCAGTGCACCTGGCCTCTACCGTCCGCTGACGTCACTGGCACTGGCAGCGCAATGGGTCGGCGGCGGTGGCTCGGCGTGGCTGTTCCATCTGGTCAGTATCCTCCTTCATGCCGCCGTCGCGCTTGCCGTCCTCACACTCGGCCAACAGTTGCTCGGCCGCACCGCAGGGTGGTGGGCTGCCGCGCTGTTTGCCGTGCATCCGGTACATGCCGAGGTCATCGCCACCGGCGTGGGGCAGGGGGAACTGGGAGCGGCGCTGCTGGTGACAATCGCCGTTGGGTGTCATGTCCGCTTTCGCCGTGACGGAGCACTGAGCGGCGGCCGCATCGCGATCCTTGCGCTCTCGTACCTGGCCGCGTGCGGATTCAAGGAGAATGCCATCCTGCTGCCCGCACTGCTGCTGGCAGTCGAGGTGACGGTACCGGGAAACGTGCCAGCCCCGCTGAAACGGCGGGACATGTGGCTGCTCGCCTGCGCCCTTGCTGTCGTCGCCGGGGGGTTCTGGACTGCGCACGTCCTCGCCTCCGGCACCGTGGCCGGCGACCGCCCGGCACTCGCCTTCTACGGCATGGATGCCGGCGACCGCCTCACGACAATGCTCGGCGTTGTCCCCGAGTGGTTCCGGCTGCTGCTCTGGCCGGTGCACCTCAAGGTGCAGTATCTACCCGGCGAGATTCAGCTCGCGCACAGCTTTGGGGCACCGCAGCTGCTCGGAGCGATGCTGCTGGCGGGTACCGCGCTTATGGCCTGGATGGTCCGACACCGCGTGCCTGTATTCACGCTGGGCGTGCTGTGGACGGCGGTGGCCATTTTCCCGGTGAGCAACGTGCTGATCCCGAGCGGCGTGGTGCTGGCCGAGCGAACCTTGTGCTTGCCAAGTGTTGGCGTAGCGTTAGGACTCGCTGGCGTGGGCGCGTGGGCAGGGCAGCGAGTCAGCGGCTGGAGCAGCCCGATGCGGCACGCAGCGATCGTTGCCGGCGGAGCCATACTGCTGGCGGGCGTGGTGCGCACGGCGCTGCGGCTACCGGTCTGGCGCGATGCCCAGTCATTCCGGGAGCAGGCACTGCGCGAGACACCCGGCAGTTACCGCACGCACTGGGTGCGCGGCATGCAGCTTTTTCAGGCGCATGATCTCGCCGGTGGCGAGCGGGAGCTAGTCACGGCCATGACGATCTTTCCCAACGATCCTCAGCTGCTGGCGCGGTTGGCGGATCATTACCGGGAGACCAGGCGCTGCGATGCGGCGGTGGGCCTGTATCGCCGCAGTCTGGCGATCGACAGCACCAGGTTCTACCTTCGGCAGCGCATGGTGAGCTGTCTGATCGAGTTGGGCCGTCCGGATGAGGCCATGGCCGTCGCCCGCCGCGCCATCGCCCGGCACGAACGCGGCGCCCGTGATGACTCGGTGCAGGTGGACAGCGGGCTGAAGAGGTCGACGGTCGATGGTCAACGGTCGACGGATCCTTGAGGCTTCACCATCTCGACCGTCGTCTCTCGTCCCTCGACCCCTCGACCCCTCGACCATGAAATACATC
>DASTFH010000067.1:0-2503 GCA_035708725.1 Gemmatimonadales bacterium
TCGATTACGCCAACCCGCTCGCGATGGAGCTTCATGAGTTCCGGGTCAGCCAGGTAGAACGGGATGGCAATGGAAATGGTCTCGAACGGCACGCCCCACTCGGACGAGAGATAGAAACGCGGGCGCAGCCGAATGCCGCGCGCGTCCAGCTCGCGCAGGAAATCCGCGACAATCGGCTCGAGCCGGGTACCCCCGATGGTGAGGCCGAGGTCCCGGATCGGGGTGTCCCAGAGGTTGGTTTCCTGGAAGCTCAACTGGGTCTGATCCATGGTGAAAAATAGTCGGGACGGACAGCGCGGGCAGGACGGACGGGACGGACAGGTTGTCGTTCCGCGCCCGGTCCGCGGGCTGGGGTTCGTTTCATTATTTAACGATTTTGCCAGCGAGATGGTCTACCCGGTGCTGCCGGCCTTTGTCCTGTCGTTGGGCGGCGGAGCGGTGGCGCTGGGGGCGCTGGACGGGGCGGCGGACCTCACCTCGGCGGCGCTCAAGTGGGTAAGCGGGCGGCTCTCGGACCGGCCGGGCTGGAGGAAGCCGCTGATCCTGGGCGGTTACCTGAGCGCCGTGCTCATCCGCCCGCTCATCGCGGTGGCGAGTGCGGCCTGGCAGGTAATTGGCTTCCGGGTGGTGGACCGGGTCGGGAAGGGCCTCCGGACGCCACCTCGGGATGCGCTCATCGCCGACCTCACGCCTGCGGCCTCCCGAGGCCGTGCCTTCGGCTTCCATCGCGCGGCCGATCATTTCGGTGCCGTCCTCGGCTCGCTCGCCGCGTGGGCGCTGCTCGCGCGCGGGACGGACGTGCATCGTGTGATCGAACTCAGCCTATTGCCGGGCGTGGCGGCATTCCTGGTGCTGGCGGTGGTGCTGCGGAGCGTGCGTCAGCAGGACGTGCGGCCGGCCATGAAATCTGAAGCGACGGGCCGAGTCTTCTGGACGCCGGTCATCGTGCTGGCGCTGGTGGTGCTGGCACGGATGCCGGAAGCATTGCTGCTGCTCCGGCTTCAGGATGCTGGTGTAGCGGTCGCCATGATTCCGCTGGTGTGGGCGGGACTGCATGTAGTACGGACGGCTGCGAGCTATCCCGGCGGTGCGTATACCGATCGTCTCGGCGCCAAGTGGAGCGTGGCGATCGCGGGCGTGCTCGCGGCGCTGGTGATGGCGGCCTTTGCGCTGGATCTCAGCGAGACGCTGGCGATCCTCGTGATGCTCGCGTTCGGACTGGTCGCCGGATTTTCCGAACCCGCCGAGCGTGCGCTCGTGTCCCGCCTGTCACCCAACACGTTGGGTCGGGGTTTTGGTGCCTATCACGCGGTAGTCGGCGTCGCGGCGCTGCCGGCGGCACTGATCTTCGGGTTCCTGATGCAGCGTGAGGGGAATGCGGTCGCGTTCGGCGTGTCGGCGGTAGCGTTGGCAGTGGCGACGGGAGTGTGGGTGGGTATGGGGGCTGAAGGCTGAGAGCTGCTGGTCAACGGTCAACGGTCGCCGGTCAACGCACGATCCACGAACTCACCCGAACGTCACCCCGACGAACGTCGGGGTCCAGCTCGGGATGTTCGCGTGGCACCTCAAAGCCTGTCGGACAGCGGTGCCGTATGCATTGCTCCGCCCATGGTACCGGTGTCGGTTGGCTTCCGTTGGCTAACCGCGTATCGCTCTCTGGATCCCGACGTTCGTCGGGATGACGATCAGACGAGCTTCGGCTCGCGCGACCAACACTCAGCAGTCGACAGTCAACCGGCATCAGCCAGCAGCTTGCAGTCCACGACCCATGACCCGGAACCCATATGCGCCACCTGAAAATCCTCTTCCTCCTGCTCTTCCCCGCAGCACTGCCTGCCCAGCAGTCATGGCAGACATTCACCCGCCAACTGGACTCCCTCGCTCGCGCGGATGGCGTGGTCGGCTGGAGTGCGGTGCAGGTGGAGAACGGGAAAATCACGGCGCGGGATGACCAGGGGCTGGCGGACCGCGAATCGGGACTGCGGGTCGGCCCGGGCGTCATCTTCCACTACGGCTCCATCACCAAGACACTCACGGCGATCGCCATCATGCAGCTCGCCGAGCAGAAGCTGATCGGGCTTGACGATCCGATCGTCAGGTACGTGCCGGAGCTCCGGCAGGTGCACGATCCCTTTGGTGCGATCGACAGCGTGACGATCCGGATGCTGCTCTCCCACAGCAGCGGCTTCCAGAATCCCACCTTTCCCTGGCGGCGCTACGAGAGCTGGGAGCCGTTCGAGCCCACCGAGTGGTCCCAGCTTGTAGCCATGATGCCGTACATGTCGCTGCGGTTCCGGCCGGGCTCGCGTTACGGCTACTCCAATCCCGGCTACGTCTTCCTCGCGCAAGTGATCGAACGCGTCACCGGCGATCCGTGGGAAGGCTACATCCACAAGAACATCCTCCAGCCGCTCGGGCTTACCGAGAGTTCGTTCCGGCATTCACCCTGGTATCTGGCGGCGCGTCGCTCCGGCAACTACACCGTCCAGCGTGACAGCGCCTC
>DASTFH010000068.1:0-8540 GCA_035708725.1 Gemmatimonadales bacterium
TAGCGGAGGGTCGAGGGTCGCGGGTCGAGGGTCGAGCGCTCGACTCGCGACTCTCGACCCTCGACCCGCGCGGCTCCCGAATCAAAAAGCGGCAGAATATTCGGATGCTGGAGGCCGGCTGTCAGCTCGATCTCGCGCAGAAAGCGCTCGGCGCCGAGGACGGCGCTGAGTTCCGGGCGGAGCACCTTGATGGCCACCTTGCGCCGGTGCTTGAGGTCCTCGGCGAGATAGACCGTGGCCATGCCGCCGGCGCCGAGTTCCCGCTCAATGCGGTAGCGGTCGGCGAGGGCCACACCGAGAGGGGTGATGTCTGTCATGAAATCGAAGGGCAGACCTGGGCGTACTCTCTCGGACACTCGTGCACGGCGGCTGGCGGGTGAGGTGCGCCTGCGTGAGGCTCGCGCATTGACACCGTGGCAGTTGAGGGCACGGCTAGCTCCGCCTTCCCGTCACCCGGGCCAGCCCCGCCTTCGCCAGACCGACGTAGGGCGCAAGTTCGGGGTCGGCCCTGCGCCACGCATCGAGCACTGACTGATAGTGGCGGCGGGCGGTTTCGCGATCCTGCAATCGTTCAGCGACTTCCGCCCTCTCCAGCCGGGCGAGCACAGTGACCACGCCGCTGCTGTTCGCCAGCAGCGTGTCCAGGATCGCGGCCGCCGGGAGGAGAACCCCGCGCGCGGCGAGGACGATTGCATTGGTAAGGATAGGCTCGTCGCAGAATACAGGGTCGGCCGTCCACGGGCAGGCAGGCATCGTGTCGAAGCGACGCAGAGCCGCAGCGGAATCGCCCCGGCTGAGCGCAAGATATGCCTGAGACGCGGCCTCCAGGTAGTGGGCACGCACCTGTTGCGAGGGAATGTTCGACCGCCGGCCCGCCTCCCGCATCCGCAGGCCAAAGCGCTCGATCGCCGTGGTGTCGTGCCGCGCGGCCCACCTCGGCAGGCCGAGAAGCACTCGCGTATTCGTGAGGGCTACCGATACCCCTGGCTGAAGCGAGACCCGGTAGACACTATCGACTTCCGCGGCGGGAAGCACGCCCAGCAATGCCAGGTAGAAGAAAGGATCCCGGAACCAGGAAAAGCTCGACGCCCCCGGCTCGGCGATCAGTTGGCGGTCGACCTCGGCGGCTTCGCGAAGGTGTCCGCGCGTCATGAGCGCGTACGCGAGCAGCTGGTGTCGCATGAGTGGATCGGCGAACCATTCATCACTGTTTATGTCGCTGGCGTTCTTTGCATCCAGGAGGCGCAGGAGTGCGATGGCAGTCTCCGCGGAATCGGAGATATAAAGGAAGATTTCATGGCCTAGACGAAGGAGGGCAACGGGAGGCGCGGAGTCAATCGCGCGCCTGAGGGCCGTATCGTTCCGTGTGGTGCTGTCGAGCAGCAGGACGCTTGCAAGTCTCGCGGTGATCGTGGCCGGCGTCGTCGTTGGAATGGCGGAGAAGGCCAGGGCGTACCGGCGGATGTCGTCGGCCCCACGGCGCCGCACGGCAAGTTCGAACACATGTTCCCACGGCGGGAGAAAACTGGAATCCAGGGCGATCGCTCGATCGAACGCGCTCAGCGCCCGTACGTCGTCCTTCCCGAGCCCCGAGGTGGTGTGCGTGAGCTTCTCGCCGAGCTCATACCACGCTTCCGGATCCCGGGGATGAGTCTGCACGAGTTGATCCAGGCGGTCCAAGGCGATCCGGAAAAGATCGGGTCGGGGCGTACCGCTGCTCATGGACAGCGCCGCCACTTGCCACGCCGAGTCGGCGGCGATGATCAGACTGTCCCGCTCACCCTGACCGTGGTTATGCAGATGAGCTTGTGCAAGGTAGGTGTCATAGCCGGCATATGCGCCCGCGGTCACCGGGCTCCATCCGAGCACCTCCCCCATCCGGTAAGAGGCGAATGCGAGCACGCTGTCTTGCTCGATCGCCTCCGCGTATGCTGCCAGGGCCGAGTCGAACAGGGCGCGGCGATAGAACTGCTCGCCCCGAAGGAAGGCCTTGAGCGCCGGCAGCGCCGCCGTCCCGATTGTGCTCCGGCGCACCGCCGCCACCGGCCGGTCGCGCGACAAGATGCGCAGGAGGCCAATCCCCAGGGAATCCACCAGCTCGCCGACACGATTTTCTGCCCCACTGACGCTCACTTCTCCGAGCGCGGATCCTCGTGCGATGTCGAGCAGCACCCCGCGGATGTCCACCGAGTCGGGGCCCCGCCGGCTCAGGTTGCCTGTGACGGCGAGTCCAGCACCGACCCGTTGCGCCACGGCCGTCGCGGAGGCGCGATCAGAGCGGCCGTTCCAGTCCGCCATCACCAGCGATGGGGCAACACTGCGCAGCGTTCCCGCACCGTCCAGGCTGCGCGAGAGGAAGTCCACCACACCCTCGCTCCAGACGGCGAGCGCCCGATCGCTGACGTCGAATGGAACGACCGCAAGCAGGTTCCGCTCGAGTGGTGTCGCAGCCTTCCGCCAGGGCCGGAGGATTCCGAGGGCAGCGGTCAGCAGCAGTAGCAGGAGCGCGCCGACCCCGAGCCACCGTGTACGACGTTCGCGAGTGGCCGGGGGACGCTGAGCCGGCGCTTCATGGGTGCCGCCAAGCGCCTCGCTGAAGTCGTGCGCCGTGGGAAACCGGTCGGCGGGCGCCTTCGCCAGGGCGCGTGTGATGGCACGGTCCACCTGCACTGGCGCCGTCTCGCGGAAGACACGCACCGACGGAACAGGAAAGGCCATCCGCTTGGCGATGATCGCCTGCGCTGTAGGCCCGGAGTACGGCGCATCCCCGGCAAGCATCTCGAAGAGGACGCAACCGAGCGAGTAGACATCGCTGCGAGCATCCACCGGTGCATCCGCCAGGGATTGCTCCGGGCTCATGTAGCGCGGGGTACCAATGACGAGGCCCGTGGCGGTGAGCTTCTCGCCGCCCGCTTCATCGATGGCTTTCGCGATGCCGAAGTCGGTGACCACCGCGTGCCCGGAATCGAGCAGGATATTGTCGGGCTTGATGTCACGGTGCACTACGCCATGACTGTGCGCGTAACTCAGGGCTTCCGTGACCTCGTGCGTGAGACGAAGTGCCTCGGCCACCGGGAGCTGCGTCTCACGATCGAGTCGGGCCCGGAGAGATTCGCCGTCCACGTACGGCATGACGTAGTAAGGAAGGTCGACAGTCGACGGTCTGCGGTCGACACCCAGGCCTCCTGTGTCGGCCGTTGACCGTTGACCCTCGATCTGAACCAATCCCGAATCGAACAGCGGCAGGATATTCGGGTGATGCAGCTGGGCCGTGGTCACGATTTCCCGGAGGAATCGTTCCGCACCGATCACGGCGGCCAGCTCCGGCCTGAGCAACTTGAGCGCTACCTTGCGGTGGTGCTTCAGGTCCTCGGCGAGATACACCGTCGCCATGCCGCCGGCGCCCAGCTCGCGCTCGATGCGGTAGCGGTCGGCCAGTGCCCGACTCAACTGCTCAGGAAGGGTGGTCATGGGGTACTTTAGAGATACTTGTGGGCGAAGGGGCGTCAAGAAGGGGAGGCTGAGGGCTGAGGGCCAAGGGCTAAACCCCAGTTCTCAGCTCACAGCCTTCAGCTTCCAGCCTCATGATCAGCAATGCCCTGCCGACGGTGCCGCGACAAGCAGCGCACGGAACCGCTGGTCGTTCCGCAGCGGATCGAGGGGCGGGTCGCAGCGAAGGTGCAGCTGGAAGTGCAGGTCCTCGCGCGGTGCATAGCGCTCGAGCCATGTCTCCGCCTTGTCCCTCTCGCCGAGGGCCGCGTGCGCCTGGGCGACGAAGAGGGCCAGGTGAGCCTGCACCGGGACGTACCCCTCCGCCAGTGAATCCACCTCATGCAACGTGGCTCGTGCCCGAGCCGGGACCCCTCCGCGTGCTTCGGCGAGCGCCCGTCCTGCCAGGGCGATTACCGTTTCGACATCGGAACTGACCCGTCGCGCGGCCTCGAACGAGGCGGCGGCCCTGGCATAGTCGCCCCGCTCGATCGCCACGTATCCTTCCGTGCCGCGTGCGGTCAGGTAGCCGGGATCGAGCGCGACGGCACTGTCCACCCACGCTGCGGCGCTGTCATACTGGCGCCGCCAGTAGAATCCCAGTGCGAGAAAGGTGAGGCACTGCGGGAAATCCGCGTTTCGCGCCACGCACTGGTGCCAGGTGGCGATGGCGCTGTCGAGATCGCCCCGATCGTTCAGGGCCACTGCCAGGTTGTGCCAGGCGGACGCGTTGGAGGAATCGAGCGCGATCGCCCGGCGGGCGGACTGGACCGGACCTCTCGCATCGGTCGGGTCGATGGCCTTGCTTACGATGGCGCGCGTGACCCAGGCGTCGGCGCTCGCCGGCGCGATCATCAGTGCGCGGTCGCTCGCGGCCACGGCCAGGCGCAGCATGCTGTCCCACGACACGCCCGGGATCGCAAACTGGCGGCTCTTGGCCTGGACATACATGCGCGCGAGACCGCTCCACGCGTCGGCGTAGCCGGAATCGCGGGCCAGTGCCGCCGAGTAGGCCGCAACAGCCTCACGAGCGCCTTCCGGAGTCCGGCGATTGTATCCCGCGACTCCGCGCCGGTAGAGTGCCACAAGCTCCGGGCTCCGCGGCGGGATCCGAGCCGCTGCGGTACCGCGCCACAACAGGAAGCCGCCGAAGCCCGCGATTGCGATGACGGCTGCGGCCACCGGCAGCGCCCATCGCGGGCGCGTGGCACGCACCGGCGCGACGGCCTCGGCGGTGTCGGGCGCGCGCAGCGCCAATGCGAAGGCGGCGACGGACTCGAAGCGGTCCGCCGGCACCCGCTCGAGCGCCTTGAGCACCGCGCGCTCGATCCTGGCCGGCACCGCGGGCCGCACCGGGCGGATCGCCCGGGCGGTCTCGGCGAATCGCCGCGCGAGCACCGCCTGTGCCGTGGGTCCAGTGAAGGGCGGCTCGCCCGCCAGCATCTCATACAACACAGAGGCGAGGCTGTACTGATCGCTTCGCGCATCCACGACCCCGGCGGCCGCCTGCTCCGGGCTCATGTAGGCGGGCGTCCCGATGGCAAGCCCGGTGCTGGTGAGGCGCTCGTCCCCCGTCTCGATGAGCGCTTTGGCGATGCCGAAGTCCACCACATATGTGGCGCCGTCCGCAAGCATCAAGTTCTCCGGCTTGATATCGCGATGCACGATGCCCTGGCGGTGCGCCGTCTCCAGCACGCGCGCCACATCTTCGGTGATGCGCAGCGCCATCTCCACCGGCAGTTGCTGCTCCCGGAGCAGCCGGGTCCGGAGCGACTCACCGGCGATGTACGGCATGGCATACCAGGGAAGCCGAGTGCCGCTGGTGGTAGTGAACACACCGGAGTCGAGGACAGGTACGATGTTGGCGTGCTGCAGCCGGGCGGTGAGTCGCACTTCGCGGACGAACCGGTCCACGCCGATCGCGCCGGCGAGTTCCGCCTGCAGGACCTTCAGGGCGACCGGGCGGTCGTGCTGGAGATCGTGCGCCAGATAGACCGTCGCCATGCCGCCAGAACCGATTTCCCGCTCGATCCGGTAACGGTCGGCCAGCGCCCGGCCCAGCTGGTCAGGAAGGGTAGCCATGGAGTGCTATAGAGATATGTCCGTCGGGCAGGGCGTCAAGAAGGGCATAGGGCATAGGGCATAGGGCGTGGGGCGTGGGAGATAGATGCCGGGATGGTATCTTGATTCCAGCTCCACCCTGAGCCTTACGCCCTTGGCCTCACGCCCATGATTGCAAACTGGATCACGCTCTCGCGCCTGCCGCTGCTGCTGGTGATCATCCTGATCATCTATTTTGGCTCGCCCGCGCTGCAGCTGGCCGGAGTGGTCCTGCTCTTCATCGGCGTCATGCTGGACACGGTGGACGGCGTGGTCGCGCGGCGCCGCAAGGAAACCAGTCTCTTCGGCAGCGTGCTCGATATCGCCGCCGACCGCACGTACGAGCTGGTGCTCTGGGTGGTCTTCGCGGAACTGGGGATGATCTCCGCCGCGGTGCCGCTCATCGTCATCGCCCGGACCACCATCACTGATGCGTTTCGCAGCATCGGCGTGGGGAAGGGGATCGCTCCCTTTGCGCAGCACAAGACGCCGCTGGGCCGCTTCCTGGTGGGCTCGCCCTTCATGCGCACCGGCTACGCCGTGACCAAGGTGACGGCCTTCTGCGGCCTCGCGCTCACGCGCGCCCTGGCTGGCATGGGCCAGCCGACCGACACGCTGCTCACAATCTTTCAGTGGGTGACCTGGCTCGCGGTCTTTTTCTGCGTGTTCCGGGGGCTGCCGGTGATCGTGAGGACGCTGAAGGATTATTGGGGTCGAGAGGTCGAGGACGTCTAGAAGTCGAGAACATGCTCGTCCTCCCGAGCTCTCGGCTGCCTCGACTGTCTTCAATCCAGCCCCATCCTCCTGAGCCACCCGCCAAACCGCGGATCGGGTCGGAGCGGGTCCACCAGCGGATCCACCTTGAGATAAGCAAGCCACCCCCGGCGCTCCTCGTAGGCCCGTTCCATCCATTCGAATGCCGCGTCGTGGTTGCCCAGCCCGATGTGGAGCCGGGCGAAGTCTACCGGTGAGACGTAGCGATCACGCGCGATCTGCTCCAGCTGGCGCAGGCGCGCCTCCGCTTCGTCCCGCTTGCCCTGCTTCACGGCGAGGCGCCCCAGCGTGGCGAAGGCGTGGAAGTTGGCGGTCGCGAGCGTTTCAGCGTCACGCAGGACCCGTTCGGCCTGGTCGAAATCGCCCAGCTCCATCAGTGAGACGCCGAGGGCCCAGACGTTTTCATCGTTGGTGGGGTTGAGCGCCACCGATCGACGAAGCTTGAGTACCGACTCTTCCCAGAGCCGCGCATACTGATAGAGCCAGCCGAGGGAGCCGTGGATCGGAATGCTGGAAGGATCCAGTTCCTCGGCCATGCGGCCCTCGGCGAGTGCTTCGTCCACCCGGCCCATCGCCATCAGGTACCAGGCGTGCCACTGACGTGCCGAGGCATAGCGCGGGTTGAGTTCGATGGCGCGGGCAAACTCCCGGCCCGCTGCTTCCCAGTCCCAGTCGTGGATGAAGGTGACCCAGGCCAGCGAGGTGTGGGCTTCGGCGAGCCCGTCATCCAGCTGCAGCGCGTGCCGCGCTTCCTCACGGGCGCGCCGCATGCCTTCGGTGACCGGCGCACCGCGGTAATCCACCTGCAGCGCATAGCTGTCCGAAAGCCCGGTATAGGCGAGCGCGTAGGCGGGATCCTCGGCGATGGCGGCCTCGAAGAAGCGGATTGCCTCGAGCAGGCCCGCCTGGGTACGCAGGTTCCAGGCAAATCGTCCCTTGAGATAGAGGTTGTAGGCGTTCACGTTGTCGGTGTAGCGCCTGGGAGTGGGATCGGCGAGGTCGCCGAGGAAGCGGGTGCGCAGCACCGACACGATCGTCTGCGCGATTTCTTCCTCGAGCGCAAAGATGTCGCCGGCCTGGCGGTCGAATCGCTCCGACCAGAGCAGTCGTCCTTCCGCCACGTCACTCAACTGCGCCACGATCCTCAACCGGTCGCCCGCCCGGCGCACGGATCCCTCAAGCACGGTCTGCACACCGAGCTGCTCGCCCAGGTCACGGGCAGTTTCCCGCGCTCCCTTGAAGCGGAAGACCGCGCTGCGGGAGCTGACCTGAATGCCGTCGACGTTGGCCAGCGCATTGATCAGTTCCTCGGTGATGCCGTCGCTCAGGTACTCGGTGTCCGATTCGGAACTCATGTTCGCGAATGGCAGCACCGCGAGGGTGCGCTCGCGCCGGACTGCGACAACCGGTGCGGTGACGCGCGCGGCAAGCGCCTCGGCGAACTGCGCGGCAGTGTCGAATCGATCCCCGGGATCCTTGGCGAGCGCCCGCATGAGCGCCTGCTCCACGGTGGGCGTCACCGTGGGGCGTCGCTCGCGGATCGATGGCACCGGGTCGGAGAGATGCTGAAGGAGGAGCGGCCGCCCGCTCGAGGCGCCGAATGGCGGTGTGCCGACGAGCAGTTCGTAGAGCACGCAACCCAGGGCGTAGATGTCGCAGCGACCGTCGAGTTCATGCTCGGCGCTGATCTGCTCCGGGCTCATGTAGGCCGGCGTCCCGATGGCGAGTCCACGCTCGGTCACGTTCTCGCTTGCGGCGACGGTGATGGCTCGGGCAATGCCGAAATCCGCCACCACCGGCTGCCCCTCATGGATCAGGATGTTTTCCGGCTTGATATCGCGATGCACCACGTTCTGGCGGTGCGCGTAGTCGAGCGCCAGCGCCACCGCGCGGCCGATGGCCACGGCTTCGTCGGTCGGGAGACGCCCCTCCCGCGTGAGCCGCTGGCGCAGCGACTCACCGGCGACGAAGGGCATGGTGAAGAAGAGGAGGGTCGAGGGTCGAGGGTCGAGAGTCGAGGAGGCACGCTCGACCCTCGATCCTCGACCCTCGACGGCTACCTCCCCGGAGTCGAACAGCGGCAAGATCCCCGGGTGGCTCAACTGCGCCGCGATGTGGATCTCGCGGAGAAAACGGCCGGTCTCGCTCGCGGAGAGCACCAGGTCCGGGCGCAGGAC
>DASTFH010000069.1:0-21276 GCA_035708725.1 Gemmatimonadales bacterium
GGTGCCATAGCACAGGGCAATCTTCGTCTGGGTGCTCACGTGCTCTCGGGTTGGGGCATTGCCGTCAGTCTCGGTGATCCGGACGCGACCAGAGGCGATCGGCCCTGCAGCAGAATGGCCCCGCGGCTGGCGGACTCGAAACCACATTCATCACCGAACGTCCATTGTGAGCGAGAATCATGCCGAGTGGCATCTGGCTCGCACTCCGGCGCGCCGCGCGGCTTCCGCAGCCAGCGGCGCCAATGCATGCGCGTAGAGCATTTCGAAGCAGACCTTCGTCGAATACCGCTCGACAACGACCTCACGGCCGCGAGCACCGACTTCGGTTCGAAGGGTGTCATCCACGGCGAGTTCCGCGAGAACCGCTTCCCACTCCTCCGGAGTGCGCGCAAGAAACCCGGTCCGCCGGTCTTCAATGACGAAGTTGGTCTCCCCCACCGGGCTGCACACCGCCGGGCATCCGCCCGCCATGTAGACGAGCGCCTTCATGGCACACTTGCCACGCTCCCATGGACCGTCGTGCAGTGGCATCAGCCCTACATCCATGCGAGCCACGAGACCCGGCAGATCGGCGCCCGAGTAGTCAGGGACCAGCTCTACCGGCAGCTTGCCGTAGTCCGGTATCAGGTCCGTCCGCGTCCCGGCTCCCACGATCAGCAGGGAGACTGGCAGGCCGCGGTCTGCGAGCGCCCGAAGCGACCCAGTGAGCGACGCCAGGTATGGCAGCGTCCAGGGGCTGCCGATCCAGCCGATTCGGACCGACTTGCTCGCGGCGCGCCGCTCCCTCGCCGGGTTGTATCGCTCGACCGGGACAGAGCTCGGCACCAGCGCACTGGCGGCATTGAGCCCGAGCGCATAGTCGAGGTTGAAGTGACTGCCGGCGCAAACACGCCAGGCGTTCGTGACCATTGCCCGAGCGCGCTTGGGGTGCGGCAGGAAAACCGCGTCGTCAAAATCGTAAATGACCCGAGTCCCGCGGTTTCGAAGCCGGCGCACAAACGAGGCAGGGGGCAGGACCCACTGGATGAAGACGGCGTCCGCCTGCGGTAGTTCTCGCATGACGCGCCACATGCACCAGGCTTCCGCAGCGCGCCGCCAGAGGTACAAGGCGCCTCGAGCCAGTTCCCGGAGCAGCCGCGGCCGAATCCGTCGAGCGCCGGTGATCCAGCGAGCGTGCATGCGCTCGCGCGCTACGCTGGTGTAGGGCACCTCGACTGGCTCGAAGCCACGCTGCCGGAGCGGCGCGTAATACTCACGAACCCGAACGGCGGTGCTGGGAAACAGCTCGAACGACCCGACAACGAACACGATCCTCATAGATCACCGAATCCCATCACTCGGCGGCCAGCGCCCAGCCAGGCACGCACATGCGACCGTCGGATTCGCGTCTCACCCCGTCGGATGGAGTTCATGGCGAGAGTGACGAGATCGCGACAGCCATCCATGCCCCCAAGCCCGAGCGCACCGAGCGGAAGCGCTCCCCGGATTACGCGATCCCACTCCAATCGGTCAACGTCAGCGCGTTCGAACTGTGGCTCCGTGGCAGGCAGTCGAAGCGCATGGTGGCCCGCCTCATCCAGTGCCGCGTAAATGGAGGCCAGCTGGGTCATCCATGCCTGCCCACGATGGTGCCTGCTCACCTCACTCGCGGTATCGGCAGCCAGTGCGTGGCGGAGCGCCCGGTCGTCGAGCAGTTGCTGGACATGCGCGAGGTAGGAGGCCTCGTCACACTGGTGAGAAATCCTTCGGAATCCAGGGTCATCGGCTACATACTGCTGGGGAACGGGGTCGTACATCAGTACCGGGCACACACCCGCCGCCGCGGCCTCGAGCACGGCCGTGAATGATGAATAGGGAAATGCATCGAGATATAAATCGGCGGCGCCGTGAAAGGCGGCGAGCTCCGGGCGTTGACCAAAGAACCGGATCCGGTCACCCCACTTCACTACCGACGGATGGCCCGACACGTCGGCGCGGACGAAACCGACGACCAGCAGGATGGCGCGCACATTGGCTGCCAGGATCTTCCCCATCGTACGGAAGAAGTCGTACTTCCCGTCCGGGATGTACTTGTAGCGGCTTCCCACGGTGAGCAGCGCGACGGCATCATCGGCGATCCCGAGGCTCGCCCGAGCCACCTGCCGCTCGACCACCGCCCGCTCCAGTTCCATCGGAATTGGCAGGATGTGCGGGAGCCTTCCGAAACGCCGTCGCTCCGCCAGCTCGTTCCCGAACTCGCGGATACTCACGACGGCATCCGTGACGGAGGTTCCCAGCCAGAACATGTGGTCGGCATGATTCGCGAAACAGACCGGGGGGCAGCCATCGACGGCGAATGCCACGATCGGGACCACGTCAAACTGATGAATGTGCAGTACGATCGTATCCGCCTGAGTGACGGCAAGATCGCGGAGCCACCGGGCGCGCTCCGTCAGCGAGCTCGACCGAGGCGCCCTGGCCAGGCTTCCGCCTCCTGCGTTGATCACCTGCTCGATGAAGCCCGGTACCGGCGCGCGCCCCTGCTCGAGGAGCGCAACCGAATGCCGGGATGCCCTGTCATTGGCGATCCAGTTGCGCATCAGCCGGGTATGGCCGCCGGTTGGCAGGGCGCGTGATATCACATGCAGCACCCGTCGCGCATCGCCGCCGGTTCTGCTGCGCGGGACCGCCGCCGACGGAGGTGCCGAGGAGCCCGAGCCCTGGCCAATGTTGACCGCGATCTCTTCCAGGCTACCGTCGGCAAACCGCCCTGTGTGCGCGAAGCAGGCGAGCCGCGCGGCCTCGCGCACCCGCCTGAGCGCAACCTCATCGCGGCCGCTGGACGCCGCGTGGAGCGCGGCAGCCCGGAGCGCAAGGTACGCCTCGTCCGCCCGCTGAAGAAACTGGCATGCGGGCCCGTGGCCCAGCGCTGGACCGGTCACTGTGCAGCGATCGCCTGGTTCATATCGAGCCCGACAGGGCGGCTCGCCACCGTGCCTGCACCCACAGTGCCATCATGCCGTTGATGACGACCGACAGGCCATACACCACGAGGGTGCCAATGAGGGCTCCGTACATGCCGTACCGCGGGATGAAGATGAAATCACACAGGACGCTCACCGCTCCCACGCCCAGGGTAATGAGAGCTGCCTGCCAGAACAGCCCGCGACCGATCCATTGACTCGCCATGATTGTGGAAAATGTAGCACCGAGCAGCGCCGGCAGGATGATCCGGAACAGCGGCACCGCGGGCAGAAACGCATCTCCGGCAACCAGGCGGATGCCGATTGGCGCCAGCAGGTATCCCACCGCGGCGATAAGCGCCACGACGCCCAGCGCCTGAAGCAGGAGCCGGCGCTGTTCGGGCCACGCCTCGTCGGGCCCCTGTTGCGCAACCAGGCCAAACGCCACGGTGCTGATGGCATCGGCGGCGAGAAGCGTCATCCCGAAGAGCTGGATCGCCAGCTGATAATATCCGGTCTCGGCCGGGGGCCGGAAATGATTCAGGATGAGGACGCCGGATTGCGCCAGCAGATAGTTGCCGATGGCGCTGAGGTGCAGCTGAGCGCTGCCCTTGAGCAGGCGCGCCGCCACGATCCGCCGAGGCCGCAAGTGGCCGGCGCGGCGGGCGGTCACCCACCAGCCGACGGCACCGGTCGCGCCAGCCGCGAGTATCATGGCCAGCAGGGCGCCGGGCACGCCGAGATCCAGCAGCACGACGAACACCACGACGCCGACAACACCAAGCGTCGCGCCCAGCAGCTGCGCCCCGTTCGCGGTGCGGAGCCTGTCCATCGCATTGAGAATGTAGCGGTTGGTCTGCACCCCCATCAGGAACGGCAGCGCCGCGAATGCGAGCACAAGCACGGGAACGTCCAGGTTCTCGAAGAAACCGCCTCCGCTCACGCGATACGCGATGGCGACCGACACCCAGACAATCGCGGTGACCGCGCCGGTAATCGCGAGGCAGGTCCCGACCGTCTCAGGCAGCCAGTCATCCACCGGGCGTCCCGCCGCATGATGGATCACGACCTGGCCGAGACTGAGGGAGCCGAGGGTGGCGGCGAGCCCGACCCAGGCGTACGCGGCTGCGTAGATCCCGCGGCCCTCGGGGCCGAGATAACGGGCCGTGATGAAAAGACTGATGGTGGAGGCTGCCACGCCCGCCGCGCTCGCGCCGCCGGTTTCCATCACATGGCGCCAGAGCGGCCGGGGAGGCGACGTCCGAAAGCCCAGCTTCACAGGCTCAGCCGGCGCAACGCCGACATCAGGTCGCGGCATACGAGAGGGACGCCCGCTCGAATCAGAAAAGCAGCCGAGCGTTGCCCTCCGGAAACCGCCACGAACTTGACACCGGCGAGGGCGGCCGCCCGGGCATCGGCTTCCGTATCACCGACAAAGCCCTCGGCAGACAGCCGACGCAGGTACAGCGATTTTTTACGTACTACATCAGCCGGCGGAACGACGATCACGGAATCAATGAGTGAGGTGATGCCAAGGCGGTCGAGCTGCTGCACGACGCCGGAACGACTTCGGCGCGCGGTCAGAATGACTGCGCGCGTGCCACGTGATGCCAGGTACCGAAGGGCGGCAACAGCGTCAGGAACAAGCTCATCTCGTGCCAGCCAATCGGGCGACTCGATCTCAGCGACCCAGTCGTCCGCCAGCACAGATGCATCCGCCATGCTCCAGCCCAGCGAGACGAACGCATCCCGCGTACTCGCTCCTGCTCGCTTCAGCCGCCAGAAGGCGGCCCTATTTACACGAGCTCCACCGCGCAGTCTGGCCACGTGGGCGGCGAGCTCGACCTGACGGGAGCGACACGTGATCAGAGTGCCGTCGAGGTCGAGTGCCAGAACCCTCGGCTTCTGGGTGCTGATAGGCCGTCGCACCCCTAGGTCAGGAGCTCCACGTACTGTCTCACAACAAACAGCTCGCGCGACAAGGGTGGAAGAAGTTCACGGGCATCCAGCCCCCAGCTGTCCGCCAGCATGGCGCAGTGCACGTCGATACCCGCCGCGACCGTCATGCTGGTACCCGCTCCCGGCCGCGGGTTGATGTCCGTGATGCTCCACTCCTCGCGGTGCCTCATGACCTGCATGCAAAAAGTTCCAACCAGGCCGAGTCCCGCGGCCACACGGGTCGCCAGCGCCGAAAGCGTCGCATCCTCGAAGACTCGTGCCTTGGTGCAAACCCCCGCCTTCACCTCGAGTCGCTCCCGGCAGATCGCCCGATTCAGTGATCCATCTCGGCTCCGAAACACGTCGAGCGTCACCTCCGGGCCGGAGCACAGCGCTTGCACAACCATGTCTTCGGAAGCGCCAAGCGATCGGAGCTCCGAGGCTGTGCTCAGCAGCCGCACGCCCACACTGCCGAGCCCGCGACGCGGCTTCGCAAAGAGCGGCTCTCCACGCCAATCCACTTCGCCCGGCAGCGCGGTCGATGGGGAGGGAAGTCCTGAGGCTTGCAGCCACCGGGCGGCGGCCAGCTTGTCGAGGCAGATACGCGCGGAGGCGACAGGCGGAGCAATCAGCGCGACAGCACGAGGTAACCGGCCTTCCGCGGCCAGCTCGGCCGCAAGCAGAATCTCGGCATCCAGAATCGGCACGTACGTAACCGGTCCGGAACGAGCGAACTCAGCTGCAAGCACCTTGATAAAGGCGGGATCGGCGATGGGCGGCACCTTGACAAAAGCGTCGGCGAGGGTCGTTGCTGCGACGAGGTGCGCGGGATTCGTATCCGCAGCGACAATGCGAACCTTGTCGCCCCAGCGCTTCCGGACCGACCGAATTAGGCCGAACGCTGTGCCAGTGCCAGCGGCGCCTACCCAGACCGTCTGCCCGGCATCAAGCTCCGGCAATCGCATACAACTCCGCCGCGACATCGGGATAGCGCTCACCGAGCGTCATGAAGGCAGCCAGCATTTCGGCGCTCCAGTCACGGTCGATCTGGGCCATCGACAAGGGCTTGAGCCAATAGCCACCGAACTCGGTCAGCCGCAGCCCCGCTTCGGAGATATCGGCCCGGAAGGACTCGGGATCGTATACCCGGCGATGACCATGATGCAGGTCCGTCTCGTTTAACTCATGCACGTCCGCCAGCAGCCCCATCAGCACTGCCGCTTGTCGATGTATGCTCATTGCATTCGGAACAGTCATGCAAATGACACCCTCTGGCGCAAGCCACTCACGACTGGCGATGAGCAGGGCCTTCGGATCGGCCACATGCTCGAGAACGTGGCCCAGAATTATCGTATCGAATGGCGCTGACGGCTTGAATTCCTCGAAGAGGCTGCAGACCACCGTGACCGCGGGAAACTGTGCGCGAAGGTCCGCGCAGAATCGTTCGGAGCCATCCACCAGGGTGAGATCAGCAAAGGCCTCCGTCAAGGCCGACGTCATCAATCCTTCGGCGGGCCCGAGCTCCAGGCATCGCTGGCCCTTCCAGAAGCGCCTCAGCAGGGCCGTGCGGTGAAGGATGGATGCAGCGTTTGACCCACATGCGTACCAGCTGTCGTCTGCGATGGAGGCCAATCGCTCGAATTCTGCCTCTCGCTCTCCTGTCATGCAATCCGCTCCTTGGCACGCCGGCGGTCTCCACATGCGCCCCCACCGCGCGCGTACGCCCCTTCAGAAGTCTCGAACTGCCGCGATAACCTGGTCAACCTGTTCCTCCGACATGTGGGGACCAATCGGCAGGCTCAGTTCCTCAGTGGCGATCCGCTCCGCGTGAGGAAAGGCGCCGACGCGAAAGCCCATGTCCTGGTACGCCGCCTGCAAGTGCGGCGGCACCGGATAATGTACCAGCGATCCCACTCCAGCCTGTTCGAGGTGCCGTTGCAACGCGTCCCGCGCCGCGCAGCGGATCGCGAAGATGTGCCACACCGGCTCGGCCCATTCCGCGACTTCCGGCAGGGTCACCGCCGAGCCTCGAAGTTCGGTCAGGTACCGCTCGGCGACGGCACGTCGTCGCGCGTTCCACTCGTCGAGCCGTGCAAGCCTCAGGCGCAAGAAGGACGCCTGCAACTCATCCAGGCGACTGTTCACGCCGCGCACGATGTGCAGGTACTTTTCCGGCGAACCATAGTTGCGCAAGAGCCGGAGCCGTGCGGCCACCGCATCGTCGTTCGTGGTGACCGCACCGCCGTCTCCGTACGCGCCCAGATTCTTGCCCGGATAGAAGCTCCAGCCCGCCGCCGTCCCGATTCCGCCAACTCGCTGGCCGCGGCAGCGTGCGCCGTGTGCCTGGGCCGCGTCCTCGAGCACCCAGAGTCCGTGCCGGGCGGCCAGCGACGTCAGCGCGTCCATGTCCGCAGGATGCCCATAGAGATGTACCGGCATGATGCCGCGGGTCCGCACGGTGACCGCCCGCTCCACTGCCACCGGATCCATCAGATAGCTTCCCGGTGAGCAGTCGACCGGCACCGGCACGGCCCCCGCCTGGCTGACGGCGAGCCAGGACGCGATGAAGGTGTGCGCGGGAACGATGACTTCATCGCCCGGCTGCGTCCCGAGCGCCCGGAGCGTCAAGTGCAACGCATCGAGGCCATCCGCGACTCCGACGCAATGCTTCACTCCCAGGAACGAGGCAAACGCCTGTTCGAACGCTGCGACCGAGGGACCCAGAATGAACTGGCCGCCTGCCATGGCCTCCCGGAAGGCTGCGTCGAGCTCTGATTGGAGCTCCTGGTAGGTAGCGCGCACATCGAGGAATGGGACCTTCACGAAGACCTCGCCTGCTCGACGAACTCGTCGTAGTCCCGGAAGTAGTCTTCCGCCGCGTAGTACGCCGACGCCATCACGAGGCAGACGGAGTTCGCCGTAAAATGCTCCAATTCCCGCCAGATCATGCGCGGCACGTAGAGGCCGCGATCGGCCCGATCCAGAGTCACGCGCCGCCGGGTGCGGCCGTCATCCAGCACGACGTCAAAACTCCCTGACGCGGCGATGAGCACTTGCTCCAGCTGCTTGTGTGCATGCCCGCCGCGTGCCGCTCCCGGGGGAATCTCGTACAGGTAGTAGACGCGCCGAATCGCGAACGGGACGTGCCGCTCCGCCTCAATGAACGTCAGATTCCCGCGCTCATCCTCGATGCGCGGAAATGGAAGCCAGCAGCACTGCTCCACGCTCACGGGGCCCGCGCCCTCGTTCCGCCCATTTCGCGCACTTCGGTCAGCATATCGCGCAGGGATTCGGACCAGTGTCGAGCCGCGAGGCCAAGGTGTCGGCGGGTGCCGGCACACTCCAGGACGCTGAACGGGGGTCGCGGCGCCAGCGCGGGGTAGTCGCCGGTGGCAATCGGCAGCACGTCGACCGGACGTTCGAGGAGTCCCAGTCGCCAACTCTCGTCCCGTACGGCAACGGCGAGATCATAGCGGCTCGCCACGCCCGCGTCTGCCCAGTGCCAGATACCCGGCATGTCCGCGCGCGTGGCAGCAGCCCACAGGACCGTCGCGAAGCCGCTGGCCCAGGTGGGAGTTCCGATCTGGTCCGCCACCACGTCGACTGCACCGCGCTCACGCATGAGGCGGAGCATGGTCATGACGAAGTTCCGGCCCCGTGCGGAGTACAGCCAGCCTGTTCGTATCACGGTTGCGGTCCCACCACCCAGCGCCATCACCCGGACCTCGCCATCGACTTTGGAGCGGGCATAAGCGCCGAGCGGGCTGGGGGACGCTGCCGGCGGATAGGGACGGGCAGCAGACCCGTCGAAGGCGAAATCCGTCGAGACATGCACCAGCCTCGCGCCGACCTCCCGCGCAGCGCCTGCGAGATTAGCAGCGCCGTCACTGTTGACCGCGTGGGCCAGCTCCGGTTGCTCCTCGGCACGGTCAACAGCCGTGTATGCGGCGGCATTGATGATCACGGCGGGCTGGGCCGCGGCGAGCCAGGACCGCACGGCGTCGCGGTCGGTGATGTCCAGGTCGGCATGCCGGAGTCCGGTGGCGCGCCACCCAGGCGGGACGGCTGCGAGCAGCTCCGCGCCGAGTTGCCCGCCCGCGCCAGTCACGACCGCCTCCAGGCCACGCGGGTTCACCCATATACCTCGGCGTCAGCGAATGCGACGCCCGCCTCGTCCCGGGCCGACAGTACAGGGGGCTCGGCACCAATGGGCCAATCGATGGCGAGCGTGGGATCGTCCCAGCGAATGGTACGCTCGTCCTCGGGGACATACACGTCGGTGCACTTGTAGAGCAGGTCGGCCGAGTCACTCGTAACGTAGAAGCCGTGCGCGAGCCCGGGGGGAATCCACAGCTCGGTCGCGTCGGTGGCCGAGAGCTTGACGCCGAGCGAGCGCCCGAACGTCGGCGACGACCGTCGAAGGTCCACCGAAACATCGAAGACCTCCCCGGCGACCACGCGAACCAGCTTCCCCTGAGGACGCCGCAGCTGGTAATGCAGCCCCCGGAGCGTACCCTTTACCGACCGGCTGTGGTTGTCCTGCATGAAGTCGACGTCGATGCCGGCAGCTCTGAACGTCACTCGATGCCACGTCTCCATGAAGAAGCCCCGGCGGTCGCCAAGGATGCGTGGCTGGATGACGATGACCCCCGGAAGCGCCGTTTCCAGGAATTTCACCGGCTGCCATCCTCATGCGCGATTGCCTGCAGGTATTCGCCATAGCCACTCTTGAGCAGAGGCAGGGCCAGCCGCTGGAGCATTTCGGCGTCAATGAATCCCATGCGGAAGGCAATCTCCTCCGGGCAGGCGACTTTGAGCCCCTGCCGCTTTTCGATCGTCTGGATGAAGCTGGACGCCTCTTGAAGCGAGTCACAGGTACCCGTGTCCAGCCAGGCCGTGCCCCGCCCAAGGACCTCCATCTGCAATCGCCCCTGCCGCAGGTAGGCCACGTTCACGTCGGTGATTTCGTACTCGCCGCGCGATGACGGCCGCAAGTCCCTGGCAATCTCCAGCACGGCATTGTCGTAGAGATAGCAGCCCGTGACGGCGTAGTTCGATTTTGGGTGGGCCGGCTTTTCTTCGATGGAGAGCACCCGTCCGTGACGGTCGAGCTCGGCCACGCCGTAGCGCTCCGGATCTCTCACGCGGTATCCGAATATGGTGGCGCCCTCGGTCCGGCTGGCGGCTCGTTGCAGCAACTGCTGCAGTCCCGCCCCGTAAAAGATGTTATCGCCCAGAATGAGCGCCACACGCTCCGCACCAACGAAGCCTCGCCCGATGACGAATGCCTGAGCCAGCCCATCCGGCGAGGGCTGTTCTGCATAGCTGATGGCCATGCCCCACTTTCCGCCGTCGCCAAGCAGCTCGACGAACCGGGGCAGCTCACCCGGCGTGGAAATGACCAGCACGTCGCGGATCCCCGCGAGCATGAGGGTCGTGAGCGGATAGTAAATCATCGGCTTGTCGTAGACGGGCAGCAGCTGCTTGCTTACCACCTGCGTAATCGGATGCAGGCGGGTGCCCGAGCCGCCGGCTAGCACAATCCCCTTCATGTGCCGACCCCGAGACCAAGGCGCTCGCCTTGGTACGCCCCTGACTGCACCCGGGAGTACCACTCGTGGTTGGCGAGATACCACCGCACCGTCTTCTCGAGCGCGGAGTCGAAGGATTCGGCTGGGCGCCAATCCAGCTCCCGATGAAGTTTGGAGGCATCGATGGCGTAGCGCAGATCATGGCCAGGCCGGTCCGCAACAAACGTGATCAGGGCCCGCCGCCGCCCGATCGCCGCGTCCGGCGCGAGACGATCCAGCATATCACAGATCGCCCCGACAACGGCCAGATTGGTCCGCTCATTGCCGCCGCCGATGGTATAGGTCTCCCCCGCGCGTCCCTCGTGAAGCACCCGGAGCAGCGCATCCACATGATCATCGACGTACAGCCAGTCACGCACGTTCTCGCCGCGGCCGTACACCGGCAGCGGCTTTCCCGATCGCGCGTTGAGGATCATGAGCGGAACGAGTTTCTCGGGAAACTGGTAGGGGCCGAAATTGTTGGAGCAGTTGGTGACCAGCACCGGAAGGCCATAGGTGTGATGCCACGCACGCACGAGGTGATCGGAGCCCGCCTTGCTGGCCGCGTAGGGCGAGTTGGGGGCGTAGGGGCTGCGTTCGGTGAAGGATCCCTGCCTCGCCAGCGACCCAAACACTTCGTCCGTCGACACGTGCAGGAACCGGAAGGCTGCCCGCGCGCTGCCACTGAGCCGTGTCCAATGGCGCCGAGCCGCCTCGAGGAGGGTAAAGGTTCCGACCAGGTTCGTCTCGACGAATGCCGCAGGACCGTCTATGGAGCGATCCACGTGCGACTCCGCCGCCAGGTGCATGACCGCCGATGGATTAAACTCCGCGAACAGCCGATCTAGCGACTCCCCGTCGGCGATGTCCACCCGCCGGAAATGGTGACGTGCATCCCCGGCCACCTCTGAGAGGGACTCAAGGTTGCCGGCATACGTCAGCTTGTCCACGTTGATTACGGTGGCCGTGCTTTCGCGAATCAGCTTGCGCACAAGCGCGGAGCCGATGAATCCGGCTCCGCCGGTCACGAGAATGGTGGCATCGCGGGGTGGCGCCACGGTGACTCCCGACTGAGCATGCTGAGGCTGATGAAGTGGCGAGTCGCCGACCCCGCGACCGGCGGAATCAGACGTCATGAAAGGCTGAACGATAGCCAAGCAACGGGCTCATTGGAAGAACGCCCGGCCGCGGCAGTTCGCTACTGGACGGTCGCAGCGCAATAGATGCCCGTGTCACATGTCGTGAGCAGCATGACTCCTCCTACAACGCCAACCTTGACGCATCGAAGGGCATCCGCGACGTTTCGTCCGGCATGACCACCTCCCCTCCGAGCCTGACCGGCGACGACTGGCCTGCGGCATCGCCGCCCGGCGGTCCAGGCACCCCACTCGCCGTGGTGGCAGCGCTCGCACGGCGCAAGTGGCTGCTCCTCGCGGGGCTGCTCGCTGGCGCCTCAATCGCAGCGGTCTGGTCGTTCATCGTGCGCGAGCGCTACGCGGCGACCGCCATCTTCGCCCCAGGCGATCAAGCGACTCCCCAGTTGCCGGGCGGCCTGGCCGCACTCAGCAGCGCTTTCGGTTCGGGCCTGTCGCTCGGCGAAGGCACGCGCTCGCTCCAGTTCTACGCCGATGTGCTCAAGGGTTACGACCTGCTCTCGGCGGTGGCGCAGGACTCTTTCCCGACGCCTGGCGCACCCGCAACGCGGCGGCCGCTGAGCACGCTGCTGGATCAGCATGGCGACACCCCGGCCCGGGTCCTGGACAATACGGTCATCTACCTCCAGAAACGCGCGGTCAGCACCGCGGTGAATGACCGCACGGGCATGATCACCCTTACCGTGACCTTGCCAAGTCCCGACCTTGCGGCCGCCGTCGCCAACCAGCTCTATCACCGCCTCGAAGTGTTCAACTTCGGCATGCGCCGGTCCGGTGCAACGGCGAGGCGCGAATTCGCGGACCGCGAGCTCGCAAAGGCGCGCGGCACCATGGAAGAGGCGGAAGGGCACATGCGCGACTTCCTGGAGCGCAACCGCGGCGGCCTCGATGCCCCGCGGCTCGCACTGGAGCGTGAACGGTTGCAGCGGCGCATCGACGTTGCGCAGATCACGTTCCGGCAGATGACTCAGGAACTGGCGGAAGCGAAGATCGCGGAGGCGCGCGACACGCCTGTCTTTACAGTCATCCAGCGCGGCACGCCGCCGCTGGACCGGGTCTTTCCCCGTCGGAAGCGGATGGTAATACTGGGCGGCATCGTGGGTGCGTGTCTGGCCGCGCTGGGCATTGCCCTGCAGGCGAATGCCGACCGGGCGCGCGAACTCGATCCGGAGGCATTCGCGGCATTGCGCCAGGCGTTGCCGTGGCGGCGCCGCACCCAGCATCAGGAGACCTGAACTCGCGCTCGCGCCATGGAGGCAAGCAGCCAGAGCGTTGCGATCGGGATCGTTATCACGGGCTGCTCGAAATACGAGTCAAAGAAGGAAAGCACGACGAGCAGCAGGATGCCGAACGCGAGGGCCGCGCCGGTCGCACGCCAGCCGGCCGACAACTCCGGATTCCGCCAGGTGCGGACTCCGAGTCGCAACAACGCTACCAGAAACCAGCCCACCACCAGCGTGCCCACGATACCATACTCGGCCACGATGCCGACGAAACTGCTGAACGGACTGGTGAGAACATCGCTCCGGTTCCCGCTTGTCGCGACGATGTTCGCGGTGTAAAGGTCCGAGACCGTCGCGCCGTACGCCGGAGCCGTAAAAGGCGGAATGAAGGACGGCAGTCGGGCTTCCTGCTTGTACAGTGCGCCGGTAGCGCGACTGGAGGCCGCCCGGCTCGCAAACGCGCCAGGCCCGTATCCGATCCATGTGTGCAATTCGCCCGGCCTCATGAGGGCCGCGGTGCGAGCGTAAAGCTGGACCTTGGGATTGAAAGAGGTCACCGCAACCAAGGGTGCCCACAGGCCCGCGCGCGCAAGCTGCACGATCGTCGTCATGGCGAACGCGGTGCCCGCGGTCACTACAACAATCCCTGTAACGATGACTGCCAGGCGCGCACGGCGCTGGAGTTCGCGCCAGAGCAGCAGCCCGCCCGCCGGCAGGAGGGCCAGCAGCGCTGACAGGAGGACATGCTTCGCATCGGTCATCAGCAGCAGCAGCGCGAGCACGCCGGCGACCAGCAGGGCTGGCCTGCGCCGCGTGCGCCAGAAGAGAGCCGCGAAGTAGGCCGCGCCCAGGAGCGACAGAATGCCGAGTTGGTGGGCGCTGGTGGTTGTTCCCGACGTGAAATCAGCGAGGGACGCGACCGCCGGATCATCGGGCACGTGGATCCCCGCCAGGCGGAGCCCGATGACGGGCACGAGGTAGGCGCCAGGGTGGTCAAGAATCAGTGGCTTGAGCAGCGCTGGGGCCAGTTGCACCACGATCAGGGCCGCCCAGGCGGCGCGGACCTTCGCAAGCTCCTGCAACGACCAGTTCTCCGCACGCAGCAGGAAGACGACCAGCCAGGGCGTCCAGAACGTGAGGATGGCGACCGGAAGTGACCAGGCATCGGTCTCCTGACCCAGGTTGGCCAGCCATGCGAAGCAGGCCCATGCCAACGCTGCCAGCAGGGCCCGCTCCGACTCGCCGAGGGGTGTCGCGAGGCGTCCCACTCCAAGTACCAGCACTAGTACGAAGAGGACCGCGGCACCGGCCACAAATCCGGCCGTGGCGGACGGCAGGTACGCGGCAATCAGCAGGACGAGGATCAGCCACTTCGTCCTGCCGTTGAGCAGCACAGCCGCAATTCCGGTTGCCACGAGAATCGAGGCCACCGCCGTGCCCATCGTCGCCTGATGGATGTCGGGATAGATCAGGGTCCCGAGGATGGCAGCGGGAAGGATGAGCCAACCGACCCACTCACGAACGGCGGAGCCTGCTCCCGTCCGGACCGGCGGGTGCGTCGCGGCGCTCAGCTTGTGCTACCTCGAAGCCAGGCCTCCAGCACGAACAACGATGAAAGCTGCCGCGCTCGCGGCGCACCGAGCACGCGAACATCCTGCAACAACTGGCGCAGCGGCTCGGGGCGCAGCCAGGCGGGCGCGTGGGAGTCGGGCCCAAGCAGGAATTCCTCGGCGCTGGCTGCTCCCCAGGCCGAGAACCACGCGTTCAGCGGAGTCGTGAACCCGAGTTTCCGGCCGACCCGGCCCCGCCAGCCGAGCAGGCTGCCGCGCAGCTCCGCCGGAACCAGAGGCGCCACCGCCTGCCGGTAGAGCCACTTGCGCTCCCCCAGACGGGACACTTTGTACCGGCTGGGCATGCGCTCGACCAATCCCATGAATTCAAGGTCGAGAAAGGGCACTCGAAGCTCGACGGAGGACGCCATGCTCATGTGGTCGGCAACGATCAGCAGGTCGTCCGCCAGGGACAGCCTGGCATCGACGTAGAGGAGGCGATTGACACTATCACCGTCGTCTTCCTCCGGCAGCCAGCGGCGCACCGGGTCTACCAGGGAATCGGCGCCAGCGGCGGCCGGGACCAGCTGCTCGGCCTCGCTGGGCGAGAACACGGCGAAGAGCTCAGCGAAGCGCCGTGATTCCTCGAGCGTCCTGGCGGTGCGCTGGAGGCGGCGTACCCGGTCACTCGACAGCAGCCCTTCAGGAAGCCGCCGCAGCCCCGGCGCCAGCAGGCTGCCAAGTCGCCGGTACCGCTCAGTCGCATGGCGCGGATAGCCGCCGAGTGGCTCATCCGCGCCTTGGCCGGTAAGCACGACCTTGAACCGCTCGCTGACCGTGCTGCACAGGCGGCCTACGAGCAGCATGCCGGGATTGGCAATGGGCTCGCCCAGTGCCGAACTCTGGCGACGCCAAGCTTCCAGATAGTCGGTTTCACCTGCCGAGACGGTGATCTGGGCGACACCGAGCGCACGCGCTGCGCGAGCAGCTGGCTCCAGTTCGTTCACTCCGGCAGATCCCGCGAATCCGATGCTGTAGGCCACCGGTCCCTGGCTCAGCCCATCGCGCATCAGGCGGGTTACCACGGTGGAGTCCACGCCCCCGGAAAGCAAACTCGCAATGGGCACGTCGGCCATGAGCTGACGATGCACCGCGGCAGAGAGACCGTCCCGCAGTGCCGCCCGCCAGGCGCGCCTTCCGTGAGGAATACTGGCCGGCGAGAACCCCGCCTTGGCGCGCCGGAATTCCGGGGTGGCGTTTGCCGAGGACGGAAGCCTGCAGTAATGGCCGGGCGGTACCTTCCAGGCGTCCTGGTACATCGTGCCGGGCGAAGGGACGAAATGGTACACCAGATACTCGGCCAGGCCCTGGCTGGAGAGCGCCGACTGCACCAGGCCCGCCGCGCGCGCCGCGCCCAGTTCACTCGCAAACCAGCGCAAGCCCGGCGCACGCCCCACGTAAAGCGGCTTCACGCCCAGCGGATCCCTCGCCAACCAGAGCAGTGGCTCGGCAGCTCCGCCCCGCTCATCCCACACCGCAAACGCGTAAATGCCATTCAGGAGCGGCAAGAGCTCCGGCCCCCATTCCTCCCACCCGTGCACAAGCACTTCAGTATCGGCTCTCGTGCGAAACTGGTGCCCGGCGCGTTCAAGCTGCCGCCGCAGGTCAAGGTGGTTGTAGATCTCGCCGTTGAAGACGACCCAGAGCGAGCCGTCCTCGTTGCCCATCGGCTGCGCCCCGCATTCAAGGTCCACGATGCTGAGCCGGCGATGGCCCAGGGCTCCGGACCGGCCGAGGAGAAGACGCTCGCCGGCGGCATCGGGCCCGCGGTGGCTCAGCGCGTCCCGCAGACGTCGAGCGACAGCTTCGACGTCCGCCGAGCGATCGTCCGCGAAGACACCGGAGATCCCGCACATTCAGCAAGCACCCAGGCGAACGCTCTTGTGCACACGGCAATGGCGGACTGAGATCGGTCTGGGAGGATGTGGCATATTCGGAATGCAAAGGTAACAGGCTGTCGCGTGGCAGGCACCCGCACGGACAGCTCCCGCAGTGTGGACTGCTTGCACGAGGCTGCAGCCGCCGTTACGTTGCCGCCGGCTTACCTGAGGCAGCATCGCTGCCTTCCAGCGCTCCGTTCGGCGGTGCAATGCGTTCATTCGACATCGTTCATATTGCCCAAACCCAGTTTCCGGACGACCCACGTCCGAGGCGGGAGGCGCTCGCGGCGGCGGCGACCGGCGCCCGGGTGGCCGTGATTGCGCTGCGCGACGGCGCTGACACGCGACCGGTGAGCCGTTTCGGGCCGCTCACCGTCATTCGCCTCCGGGCCGAGCGGCGCCGGCTGGGAATTGCCACGTACCTGTTCGACTACGGCAACTTCCTCGCTCGCGCACGCTGGCTGATCAAGCATCATCCTCGGCTCAGGCAGGCGCAGATAATCCACGTGCACTCCCTGCCCGATTTCCTCGTGGCGGCTGCCGGACCTGCCCGGCGCCGAGGCGCTCGCGTCATCCTCGATCTCCACGAGATCTTTCCGGAGCTGATGAGGGCCAAGCACCCGACTCCGCTGGGCCGGGCGGCCGCACGGCTCGTTGCGGTGGTCGAGGGCTGGTCCCGGCGGCGTGCCGACGTGGTCATCACCGTCACCCGCGACACGGAGGCGATTCTCCGGGCAAGGCCCGCTCGCGCACAGGAGCGACTGGTAATCATTCACAATCTGCCGGACCCGGCAGATTTCGGCCCGCCATTGCCGCCTCGTGTCCGCCAAGGGGCGCCGCTCCGCCTGGTCTACCACGGAACGCTGACGCATCGCTACGGCCTCGACGTCGGTATCGCGGCGCTGGCGGCGGCTCGCGCCCAGGGAGCCGACTTTGAGCTTGATATCTTTGGCCGCGGGCAGGGACGTGAAGCGCTGCAGCGGCAGGTGATGAATGCGGGCATGCAGGACCATGTGCGGATCCTTCCGGAGGCGCCTGCCAGCACGCTTCGCGACGCCCTGCCTGACTACGATGCCGGGTTCCAGCCCATGCGACTCGATGCCCAGACCCGGCATTCGCTTCCTACCAAGCTGCTGGAATGCATTCATCTTGGCTTGCCTGTGCTCACCACACGCATTCCATCCTATGAGACCTACCTGCCGGAGGACGCGGGCTGGTTTTTCACGCCCGGCGATGTGCATGCTGCAACCGACGCCTTGCTCATGTTCGCGGCCGCAGCCCCGGCAGAGCGCCTGCGCCGGGCAATGATAGCGCATGATGCGCTGGCGCATCTTACATGGCCTTGTGAGGCGGAGCGGCTGCAGGAACTCTATCATGAGCTCCAGGCCGGCAGCGCGGAGGACAGGCAGCAACAGGCTAAAGCTGGAGCCCGCCGGGCATAAGGGCGCGCCATTACGTCAGCGCGACCTGCCACGGCTTGCCCGCCGCGCCTGCCAGAATCCGTTCGTAGAGAGCAATCAGCCGCCGCGCGGCAACCCGCTCGTCCAACTCTGACAGTACCGGCGAAGCATCCACCTGCTCCCCGGCCCGCAGTACCTGCTCCACCGCCATTGCCAGCTCATCTGCAGTCGGCCGCGCAATCCGGCAGCCGGTGACCCTGGCCAGCCAGCCCGCCACATCGCCGACATCGACACTGACCACCGGAAGCCCGGTGGCGAGCGCCTCTTTCACGACGTTGGGCGAGCCTTCGGACTTCGATGTCACCAGCAGACAGTTCGCAGCCCGAAAGAAATCGGGCATTTCGGCATGTGGAACGCCCGAGACCTGCAGCAGCTCGGCATCGGGCAACCGAGGCCGGAGCAGATCCATCGTCTGCATGGCGAGATCGAAGCGCTTCTGCGCGGCTTGGCCCGGATTGTGGGGAAACAGTATCACCTGGGCATCCGAGGGTATCCCGAGCCTGCGCCTTGCCTCAGCCCGGGATCCCGGGCGAAAGCGCGTGAGGTCCACGCCATTGGGAATCACTTCCGCCCGGTCACGGTCTTCGGGATGCCGCAGGGCGGCTCGCAAGTTCGGCGACTTGCACACCAGCCCTGCTGCTCGCCGCGCGACCCACTGGCTCATGGCCGCCGCCACGCGCGACTTGAACGTGAGGCCGCCCCCGCGAGCAGGTGTGCCCAGCAGGTCGTCGCCACAAAACGAAATGACGAGCGGCGACGGCTGCCACGCGGCGGTCCATCCGCTCAACCCGTAATGGGCATGCACCAGATCGCATCTCGAGGACAGCGCGAGGGACCGGATGCGCCAGGCATCCGTGAGATAACGCGAGGGATGACGGTGACCCGCGATCACGTGCACTGCGATTCGCACGCCGAGCGATTCCAGCGACCGCGCCTGGGCCGCCACGAAGACGCCGGCCCCTGGCCGTTCCTCGCTTGGCCACATGTTCGTCACGAAGAGGACCCGCATCAGGTCAGCTCAGCACCAATGCGCCAGTGGACACGCGGCCGCTCCGGCCCGCGAGACCGGCGCGTCCGCTCTCGGTCCTGGTACGTGTCCGGACCGGGCCATGCTTCTCAAGCGGCGCCAAGGAGTTCCGCCGCCCGGCCGTCCTGCTCGACCCGCTCAGCCATCCACAAGCCGAAAACCAGCAATGCCCACAGGCGGTCCGCCCTCACTCCGCCCGACTCGAGCGCCTGGAACTCTGCCCTCGCGACCTCGGGATTGATCCAATCCTGGATGGCGCGGCCGCGCCCAAGCACGAGCTTTTCGAATGCCGGCCGCAACGGGCCGAGCAGCCAAGCTCGCACTGGAACACCAAACCCCGTCTTCGGCCGCCGATGGATGGCGGGCGGAAGGTATTTTTGCACCAGCGGTGTCAGCAGCAGCTTATTGCGCCCATGCCTGAAGCCGGTGGCCGAGGGAATTCGCAGCGCAAACTCCACCACATCGAGGTCCAGAAACGGGCATCGCGCTTCGAGGCCAGAGGCCATCGAGGCGATGTCCACCTTCACGAGGTAATCGGACGGCAACCACGTGCGAAGCAGAATGTGCCGCAGTGCATCCTCGCTGGACATCCCGCGAAGGAGGAGCTCGCCAGGATCGTAAATCGCTTCGGGAGACTGGGCCCCTGGCCTGCGGAGCAGCCGCCCGCGACGCTCCGGATCCCATCCCATCCGGTTGGCCATGCCCTCCGTCGAGTATTGGAGCAGCGCGTCAAGCTTGTTGCGCCAGCCGCGGCCCAGGCCATCACCAACCGCCTGACGTAACGCCCGCAACACCCGCTGCGGCACGACGCGCCGGACACGCGATGCGGCCCGCACGCCGTTAAATACGGAATAACCGTAAAACAACTCGTCGCCACCGTCGCCGGTCAGCACTACCGAGACATGGGAACGGGCAGCCGCCGCGATCGCCGCGCTGGGCAGGAGCGATGCATCAGCGAAAGGTTCGCCAACCTGGCGCAGGAGGGCAGGCAACGTCGATGCGCTCACGGCGGGTACTTCGACCTCGCCATGGCGGGTCCGGAGCAGCTCAGCAACCAAGCGGGCATCAGCGCGTTCATCGTGTTCATATCCGGTCGTTCCGGCCGAGAACGTCCGCAGCACATCCGGACTTTCGCCGACGGCTAGCGCCGCCACCAACCCCGAATCCTTTCCGGCACTCAGAAACGCTCCCACTGGCACGTCGGCGACGAACCGCCGTCGCACCGCCTGTCGCAGCAGGTGCTCGAGTTCATCCGGCTCGACAGCCCTGTGATCAGTTGCTGGCAGGGGAGGATTCCAGTACCGCTCTCGCCGAACTTCGACGCCGTCTACAAACCGGAGAAATGTGCCGGGGGGCACCCGGGCCACGCCGTCATAAATAGTGATATCGCCGGGCACTACCAGGTTCGCGAAGTACCCGGCCACCGCGTCGGCGTTCAGTGCTGGGCTGTGCCCAAGCATCGCCAGGATGCATTCCAGCGACGAAGCGAAGAGAATCGCCCCATCGGGCCGGCGCGCGTAGAAAAGCGGCTTCTTGCCGAGTGGATCCCGTGCAAGCGTCAGTCGCCGCCGGACAGGCTCCCAGAGCGCCAGGGCAAACATGCCGCGAGCGTCGGCCAGGGCCTCAGGTCCGTGCGTTGCCAGCTCCAGCAGAAGGACTTCGGTGTCTGAGTCCGTGCGCGCTGACACCCCTTCACGTTCAAGGCGGGCGCGCAAATCCCGGAAGTTGTAGATCTCACCGTTGAACGCCAGGACTGCCCCGTGATCGTGACGCTCGAACGGTTGGCCCGCCGCGGTGCTCAGGTCGATAATGGCGAGGCGTCGATGGACGATCGCAGCGCCATCATCGGCGTAGATGCCCTCGCCGTCGGGGCCACGATGGGCGAGCGAGGCGCCGAGATGGTGAAGGAGCGCATGAGAAACCTCTCGCCCGGGAGTGAAGGCGAGGCCTGCGAAGCCGCACATTCAGCAGGGAGAGGTACGATGGAGCAACGAGTGGAGGCCGGTTGTCACACCGCCCGCCCCGAGTTGAAGAGCACGACCGGGACAGTCCGCGCCAGGATCCTCAAATCGAGCCACACGCTCCACCGGCGCACGTAGTCGACGTCGAGCTCGCACATCTGGCGATAGGAGAGCCGGCTCCGACCCGATACCTGCCACAGGCCGGTAATCCCCGGCCGGACCTGCATCCGGTCGTACTGCCAGTGATCGTAGGCCTCGAACTCATAAGGAATTGGTGGCCGGGGACCCACCAGGCTCATTTCGCCCCGGAGCACGTTGAAGAATTGCGGCAGCTCGTCCAGCGACGACTTGCGCAGGAACCGCCCGACGCGAGTCACCCGGGGATCCTGCGCCATCTTGAAGACCGGCTTGCCGTTCCCGTCATGATGCAGGGTCGACGCCTCGTCCCCGCCCAGCATCCGGCTCATGTACTCCCGGTGCAGCGTGTCGGGCGCATTGTGGGTCATGGTGC
>DASTFH010000070.1:0-29767 GCA_035708725.1 Gemmatimonadales bacterium
AAGTGGGTGGTGGAGCATGTGGAGGATGCGTTCAGGCCGAGGGAGAGCCTGATTTGAGGGCTGCTGGCCCTTGGTCGCTGGTCGCTGGCCGAGAGCCAGCAGAGCCAGTAGCCGGCAGCCAGTGACCTAAAATCACACACCAGGACACCCTTGCTTCGGCATGTCTTCGGTATTAGCTTGGTCTTTGCAATTCGGAAGTGTAGCAAAACCAGTCACAATACTATCTGAGGTTCCCATGGCTGACGACAGCCGCTTGGCCAATGACCGCCGCAAGGCGCTCTCCCTCGCCATCTCCCAGATCGAAAAGCAGCTCGGCAAGGGCTCTATCATGCGCATGGGGGCCGATTCCCCGCGAGTCCGGGTCGCCTCGATCCCGACCGGGGCCATCAACCTCGACGCCGCCGTCGGCATTGGCGGCGTCCCCCGCGGCCGCATCACCGAGATCTACGGTCCCGAGTCTTCGGGCAAGACCACTCTCTCGCTTCACCTCGTGGCCAATGTCCAGAAGGCCGGCGGGGTCGCGGCCTACGTGGACGCGGAACACGCGCTCGACGTGGAGTACGCCCGGAAGCTTGGCGTCAACGTGGAAGACCTGCTCGTCTCCCAGCCCGATACCGGCGAGCAGGGACTCGAGATCGTCGAGATCCTGGTTCGATCCGGTGCCGTGGACCTCGTGGTCGTGGATTCGGTCGCTGCGCTGGTGCCCAAGGCCGAAATCGAAGGGGAAATGGGCGACAGCCACGTCGGCCTCCAGGCCCGCCTCATGAGCCAGGCGCTGCGCAAGCTGGCCGGCGCCATCAACCGCTCCAACTGTGCGGTGGTGTTCATCAACCAGTTGCGCGAAAAGATCGGCGTCATGTTCGGCAATCCCGAGACCACCACGGGCGGCAAGGCGCTCAAGTTCTACGCCTCGCTCCGGCTCGATATTCGCCGCATCGGCCCGGTCAAGGAGCGCGAAACCGTGATCGGCAATCACGTGCGGGTCAAGGTGGTCAAGAACAAGGTGGCGCCGCCGTTCCGCCAGGCCGAGTTCGATGTCCTGTTCGACGAGGGCATCAGCCACACCGCGCTGCTCGTGGACCTCGCGGCCGAGGCCGGGATCATCCAGAAGTCGGGCGCCTGGTACTCCTATGGCGACCAGCGTGTGGGGCAGGGACGGGAGAATGCCAAGCTCTTCCTTCGTGACAATCCCCAGCTCATGGTGGAGATCGAGGAGAAGGTCAAGGCCTCGCTCGGCCTGAAGCACGAAGTGGCGGTCGGCGCCGGCGCCGACACCGAGGACGAGGATGGTGCGGAGGATGCTGACTGACCAGGTGCCGCCCGGTGTGGTGACGGCCATCGAGCCCGATCCACGCCGCGCGGCCAGCGTGCGAGTCTCGACCACTGCCGGGGTGGTGTACACCATCCCGGCCGATCGCGTGGCGCCCCTGGGCGTCGCGCCCGGTGCCGTACTGGACGCGACGCGCGCCGCCAGTCTCGCTGCCGCAGCCGATGAGGAAGCGGCGCTCCGCGCCGGCCTCGGTGCGCTGGGCCGCCGAAGCTTTGCCCGGGCCGACCTCCTGCGCCGGCTTCGCCGCCGCGGTCATCCCGAGAGCGCGGCCGAGTCCGCGCTGGCACGGCTCGATGCCATGGGGCTGCTCGACGACCTGCGCTACGCGCGCACCTACGTCGACACCCGTGCTGAGCGAGGCCGCGGGCCGCTCCGCCTCAAGCGCGACCTGCTCGCCCTGGGCGTCCAGGGCAGCGTCATCGAGCAGGCATTGCGGAGCCGCTGGCCGTTGGGAGAGGTCGAGCCCGAGGTGCCGCGGACGCTCGCGCTGCGACGCGCCCGCCAGCTGGGCGAGCTGCCCCGGCTCACCAAGCGCCGCCGCCTTCTCGCCTATCTCGCCCGCAGGGGCTACACCGGCCGCAGCGCCAACGAGGCCGTCGCGCACGCGCTTGCCGCTGATCGCCCCTGAGCGCCAGCCGTCCCGTTCACCCACAGGGACGGCGTATATTCCCCGCATGGAATCCCATCAGATCCGCTCCCTCTTCCTGCGCTACTTCGCCGCGCGCGGGCATGAACAGGTGCCCTCGTCGTCGCTGGTGCCGGCCGACGACCCGACGCTCCTGTTCACCAACGCCGGCATGGTGCAGTTCAAGCGGGTGTTCCTGGGCCAGGAGCAGCGGCCCTGGAAGCGTGCCACCACCTGCCAGAAGTGCGTTCGCGCCGGCGGCAAGCACAACGACCTCGAACAGGTCGGGCTGACCCGGCGGCACCATACGTTTTTCGAGATGCTGGGGAATTTCTCCTTCGGTGACTACTTCAAGCGCGAGGCCATTGCGTTCGCGTGGGAATGGGTGACCGGCTCCGACTGGCTCGGGCTTTCACCCGACCGGCTCCGAATCACGGTGCATCATTCCGACACCGAGGCTCGCGCGCTGTGGGAGGAGATCTCGGGCTTGCCGCCCGACCGCATTCACGGACTGGGCGACGCTGACAACTTCTGGCAGATGGGCGACACGGGGCCGTGCGGTCCCTGCAGTGAGATCTATGTCGACCTCGAGTGGACGCCAGGGAGCGTGCCGGCGCCGATGCCGCAGGAGGAGTTCGAGCGCCAGGCCGAGGCCGGGCGCTTCCTCGAGATCTGGAACCTCGTCTTCATGCAGTTCGACCGCGCCACGGACGGCACGCTTACGCCGCTGCCGCGCCCGAGCGTGGACACCGGCGCCGGGCTCGAGCGGATCGCCGCGGTCATGCAGGGGACGGACGACAACTTCCACACCGACCTGTTTCAGCCGCTGCTGGACCGTGCCGGCGAGCTCATCGGACGGCCGTACCGCGAAGATGGGGACGATCGCGCGTCCTATCGCGTGCTGGCCGACCACGCTCGCGCGGTGGCGTTCCTCCTGGCGGATGGCGTCTACCCCAGCAACGAAGGTCGCGGGTACGTGCTGCGCCGGATCCTTCGTCGCGCCGTTCGCCACGCCTGGCTGCTGGGGCGCCGTGAGCCCACGCTGACCCCGCTCACCCAGGTGGTGGTCCAGCAGATGGGTGACGTCTACCCGGAACTCCGCGCCAAGGCGGACTTCATCGCGGACGTCACCCGTAACGAGGAAGAACGTTTCCTCGAAACCATCGAGGGCGGGCTCGCCCGGCTCGATGAGCTGCTCGCGACGGGTGCGCGCACCATCGCCGGCGAGGACGCATTTCGCCTCTATGACACGTTCGGCTTTCCGATCGACCTGACCCAGCTGCTCGCGCGCGAGCGCGGGGTCGAGGTGGACGTGGCCGGCTTCGAGGAGGCGCTCGAGGAGCAGCGCGAGCGCTCGCGCTCGGACCGTGCGGGGAGGAAGGGCGGGTCCATGTCGGCCATGTTCTCGGGCGGGGACTTCCGGGTCCACTCGCCGGCGGCACAGACCTTCGTCGGCTACGCCGCGACGTCGTCGGACACCGACGTGATCGCCTCGCGCGACGTTGGCGGCCGCACCGAACTGGTGTTGCGCGACAACCCGTACTACGTCGAGTCGGGCGGCCAGGTGAGCGATACCGGCGTCGTCACCGCCGATGAGTGGCGACTGGACGTGGATCGCGTGTACAAGAGCGAACAGGGTACGGTGGTCTCGGGCCGGGCCACGGGGCCGTTCGAGGGCACTCGCGTGCACGCCCAGGTGGATGAGGGGCGGCGGCGCGATATCGAACGGAATCACAGCGCCACGCACCTCGCGCATTACGTGCTTCGCCGCCAGCTCGGCACCCATGTGCGGCAGCAGGGCTCGCTGGTCGAGCCCAACCGCCTTCGATTCGACTTCTCCCATCACGGCCCCATCGACCCGCAGCACCTGCGTGAGATCGAAGCCGAGGTGAACGAACTGATTCTCGCTAACGCCGACGTGCGTACCGATCAGATGGCCTACCCCGATGCGCTTGCCCTCGGCGCGATGGCATTCTTCGCCGACAAGTACGGCGACCAGGTGCGGGTGGTCCGCATGGGGCCCAGCATCGAGCTCTGCGGCGGCACCCACGTGCGCACCACCGGGCAGATCGGCATCTTCCGCTTCGCGGGGCAGGGCGGGGTGGCTGCCGGCGTGCGTCGCATCGAGGCCATGACCGGCACCGCCGCGCTCCGCGCGGTGCGGGCGCTTGAAGACCAGATGCACCGCGCCGCGGAGACCGTCCGGGTGCAGCCGGATCACTTGCTCCGGCGCATCGAGCAGCTGGTGGAGGAGCGCAGCCGCCTGGAGCAGCGCATCGCCGAGGCGCTCGCGCAGGGTGGTGGAGCCTCGGAGAACGAGACCGTACAGCTCGATGGCGTGAAGCTCACGCTGGCCTCGACCGCGAGCGAGAGCCGGGATGAGGTGGGGAGGATCGCTGACAATTTTCGCGAGACGCACAAGGACGGCGTGCTCGTGCTCTTCGGCACCAGCGGCCGTGGCGCGGTGCACGTGGCGCTCACGGATGACCTGGTGGCACAGGGCTTCAAGGCGGGCGACCTGGTGAATCGCATCGCGGCGCTGAGCGGCGGCAAGGGCGGTGGCCGTCCGCAGTTTGCCTCGGCGGGTGCCGGCGACCCGGAACGGCTCGGCGACGTGCGAGCCGCCGTGCCACAGCTGGTGTCCTCCTGGCTGGCGCGGACGGGATGATGGATCCGATGGCCTGGTTGCGGCGCAGGACCAACGCCGCTCCCGCCGCCTTGCGCGACCGGATCATGCACCACGTGTCGCGCGTCGGGAAACTCGAGATGCCGGGCGCATTGGCACGGGCGGGTGCGAGCGCGCTGCGCGACGTCACCGACACGCCAGGCGAACGCTCGGTGGCGCTCGACCTCCTCGCGGCCGACGGACTGATCACGCTCGCGATGCTGTGGTGCGCGGAGCACGAGCCGGCCGCGCTGGGCGCTGTTGCCCGCTCGCTGACGGAGCCTGCTCCGGCGACGTGATCGACCTGCATTCGCACCTCCTGCCCGGCGTGGATGATGGATCGCGCAGCGTGGCGCAGTCGGTCACCGTGCTCACGCGGTTCGCAGAGGCCGGCGTCACCGACGTCTGCCTGACGCCCCACCTCACCGCGTCTGCGGCGGAACTCGGCGTTCCCCCGGCCTATGACGACGCCTTCCGGGCGCTGGCTGCGCAGGCGACGGAGTTGCCGCGGCTCCATCGCGGCGTGGAGCTCATGCTGGACCGGCCCTTCACGCGCCGGTCGGTGCAGCCGGGCATCACGCTCGCGGGTTCTCGCTACGTCCTGGTCGAGTTCACGCGGATCGTACCGGCCGCAACGGTGCAGACGGCACTCGCGCAAGTCGTGGAGTGCGGACTGGTGCCGTTGCTGGCCCATCCCGAGCGCTACAGCTCCTGTTCCCCGCGCGCCGTCGAAGCGTGGCGCGAGACTGGCGCGCTCATGCAGCTCGATGCGACGACCATCCTCGCCGGTTCGGCGCGCGGTGACCGCGCCCGTGCCCTGCTGGCGGCCGGCCTCGGCGATATCCTGGCCGCGGACAACCATGGCGACAGCGCAAGCCAGGAAATGGCAAGCCGGGTACTCCGTGGCCAGGGTGCCGACGCCCAGGCGGAGCTGCTTACCGTTACCAATCCGCGCGCCATTCTCGAGGATCGCGCGACAACCCGCGTGGAGCCGGTCACCCTCTCGCCACCGCTCACCTGGCGGCTTCGGCGATTCCTCAATGGAGGAGAACATTGATTTCGCTCTTCGGCCGGACCGCGCTCGTCACGGGCGGCTCGCGCGGTGTGGGAGCCGCCGTCGCGGTGATGCTGGCGCAGGCCGGCGCCGATGTCGCGCTGACCTATCACACGCGCTCGAAGGCCGCGGAAGCCGTGGCGCGCCAGGTCCGGGAAGCGGGACGACGCGCCTATGTGGCCGGGGGTGACCTGTCGGACGCCGCGGCCGTGGAGCGGATGATGCACGGAGTGCGCAGCGAATTCGGCGGGCTGGACATCTTCGTCGCCAATGCCGGCATCTGGCCGCCGGAGGAAGTCCCGCTTCGCGAGATGGCACCGTCGCGCTGGCGTGCCACCATGATGCAGAATCTGGATGCCGTCTTTGCGACCACGCGAGCTGCGCTCAATCTCATGGCCCATGGCGGCACCGTGGTGCTGGTCTCGAGCACCGCGGGCCAGCGCGGTGAAGCCATGCACGCCGACTACGCCGCCACCAAGGGCGCGCTGATCTCGCTCACCAAGTCGCTGGCCATCGAGTGCGCGCCCGGCATCACGGTCAACTGCGTGGCGCCCGGGTGGGTCGACACCGAAATGTCGGCGTCGGCCTACGCCGGCGACGGGCGCGAGCGGATTGCCCGCGCCATTCCTCTCCAACGGGTCGCGAGCGCGGAGGACGTCGCCGGGCCCATTGTCTTTCTCTGCAGTCCGCTCGCGCGCCACATCACCGGTGAGGTCCTCAACGTGAATGGCGGCAGCGTTCTCTGCGGATGACCCGCGCATGACCAACCTGCCATCCGAGGTGGCCGTGCCGGCGCCGGTGCTGAACCTCGTGTCCACGCTGGAGCAGGCGGGTCACGAGGCCTGGTGCGTGGGCGGCGCGCTTCGCGACGCGGTACTCGGCTCGCCACACGCCGACTTCGACATCGCCACCTCAGCGACGCCGGACCAGGTGCGCCGGCTCTTCCGCCACACGATCCCGGTGGGAGAGCAGCACGGCACCATCGGCGTGCTGGATGAGGCGCGCATCCTCCACGAGGTGACCACCTTCCGGCGCGATGTCCGGACCGACGGCCGCCACGCGGAAGTGGCCTTTGGTGTGTCGCTGGAAGACGACCTGGCGCGTCGCGATTTTACCATCAATGCGCTGGCGTACCACCCCGTCCGGCACGAATGGCGCGATCCCTTCCGCGGCGCCGAAGACCTGGCGGCGGGCCGCATTCGCGCCGTGGGCGATGCCGGCACCCGCTTCAGGGAAGACTATCTCCGCGTGTTGCGCGCGCTCCGCTTCGCGGCGCGGTTCACCTTCGCGATCGTGCCGGAAACGTGGGTCGCCATGATCGAGGCGGCCCCGGGGCTGCGCGGGCTGTCCGCGGAACGGGTGCGGGAAGAGTGGTTCAAGGGGCTGCGCACGGCGGAGTCCGTGAGTGGGCTCGTGGAACTCTGGCATGGCGCGCGCGCCGCCGACCAGGTGCTTCCCGAGCTGCTGGGAATGGGCTGGACCGAGCCGGCGCTGTCGGCGCCGCCGCGTGATCCCGTGCTCCTCAGCACCGTGCTCACGAGCAATCCGGTGGCGGTGCTTCGCCGCCTCCGGGCGTCCAACGCCGAGATCGCGCGGGCGGCGGCCATCGTGGCGGGGCCGGAAGCACCCGACGGGAGTGAAGCCGCCGATGTGCGTCGCTGGCTGTCACGCGTCAGTGACGCGGCCGACGATCTCATGCGCCGGCACCTGCTCCGCACCGGCAAGGCCGCTCCCTGGTCGGCGGTCGCCTCTGGCATCCGGGCCCGTGGTGAGCCGCTCGCCCGGGAGCATCTCGCGCTCCGCGGCGGTGACCTCCTGGAGCTGGGGCTCCGCGGGCCCGATGTGGGAGTGATGCTCGACCTGCTCCTCAGCCGAGTGCTGGAAGACCCGGGCCTCAATACTCGTGACGCGCTGCTGGCGCTGGCACAGGAGTCACGGTGACGCCCCTTTTTTTCGGCATTCTCGCGGCCCTCGGCAACCTGGCGGGCGCGCTCGTCGTGGTGCGGCACGCGCGCCGAGGGCTGCATGTGGTGGAACAATTTGTCGCGTTTGGCGCCGGCTTCATGATCTCGGCGGTGGTCCTCGCGATGCTGCCCGAGGCACTGGAGCGGCCTGGTGCCCCGATCTACGTGCTGGCCGGCTTCCTCGCGGTACATCTCGCGCAGCACGTGCTCACGCCTCATTTCCACTTCGGCGAGGAGACCCACCGCATCTCGGCGTCGGCGGGCCTCTCGGCGCTGGTGGGTCTCTCCCTTCACACCCTCTTCGATGGCGTGGCCATCGCGAGCGGATTCCTGGTGTCGCCTGAACTGGGCGTCCTCCTGTTTCTCGCCGTCTTCCTGCACAAGCTGCCGGAAGGGGTCACGATGGCGAGTGTCATGCTGGCCGGCGGGCAGGGAGCAAGCCGCGCACTGGGCGCGGCGGGACTGCTGGGCGTGGCGACGATTGCGGGGGTGGGGCTCACGCACCTGATCTCACCGCTGGCAACCCACGGTCTCTCGCTCTCGGCTGGCGTCACGCTGTATGTCGCGGCGTCCAATCTCGTGCCCGAGTTCCAGGCGCGACGCGGCTGGGCCATTTCCGTCGCATTCTTCGGCGGCGCGGCGGCCATGCTCGTGACGCGGCTGCTGTTGCACGCATTGGGGCTCACCACGTGAGTGAGCCCTCGCTCTTCGAACAGCTGGGTGGGCTCCGCCCGCTTGCGGCGCGAATGCGGCCGGCCACGCTCGATGAATTCGTGGGGCAGGAGCACCTGCTGGCACCGGGACGTCCATTGCGTGAGGCGGTGGAACGCGGGACACCGGGCTCGATCATCCTCTGGGGTCCTCCCGGCAGCGGGAAGACGACCCTCGCCCACCTCATGGCTCGCGCCACCCATCGCGCGTTCGAGCCCTTCAGCGCGGTGACGGAGGGTGTGCCGAGAATCCGGGACATCGTCATGGGAGCGCGTGGGCGGCTGGCCGCTTCAGGCCAGGCGACGATCCTCTTCATTGACGAGATCCATCGGCTCAACAAGGCCCAACAGGACAGCCTGCTCCCGCCCACCGAGGAAGGAATCGTCACGCTCGTGGGCGCGACCACCGAGAATCCCAGTTTCGCCATCAACCCGGCCCTGCTGTCACGGACCCGGGTGTTCGTGCTCCAGCCACTGGAGCCACGCCATCTCCGGGCACTGCTCGAACGCGCCCTCGCTGACCGGGACCGCGGGGTGGCGTCGCTCGCCGTGACTGCCGCTCCGGAGGCGCTCGACTTCATCGCCGAGGAAGCCGATGGCGACGCGCGCCGCGCGCTCACGGTCCTCGAGGCGGCGGCGATGCACGTGGGCCAGGGGGGCAGCGTCACGATCGACGCGGCGCAGGAGGCACTGCAGCGTCGCTTTGCGCACTACGACAAGGCGGGCGAGGAGCACTACAACATCCTGAGCGCCTATCACAAGTCACTGCGCGGCAGTGATCCGCAGGGCGCGTTGTACTGGATGGCGCGCCTGGTGGAAGGCGGCGGCGATCCGATGATTCTCTTTCGTCGGGCGATCGCGATGTCGGCCGAAGACATTGGACTGGCTGACCCGAACGCCCTGCGCATGGCGGTCGCGGCGCGCGACGCGTGGCAGATGCTGGGGCCTCCGGAGGGATTCCTGCCGCTTGCGGAACTCACCATCTATCTCGCGACCGCGCCCAAGTCGAACAGCGCGAAGGTGGCGCTCGACGCCGCGCTGGGGGCCGCGCGGGACTACCCGGCGGAGGCGGTTCCGCTGCACCTCCGGAATGCGCCAACCCGGCTCATGAAGGAGCTGGGCTACGGCAAGGACTATCAGTACGCGCATGCCGCGGCCGAGGCATATATCCCCCAGGAATACCTGCCCGAGCCGCTGCGGGGACAGGAGTTCTACCAGCCGGGCCCGTTCGGCCATGAGCAGCGGATTGCGGAGCGGATGAAGTGGTGGAGGGAATTGGCCGGTCGCCGGTCTTCGGGCGTCGGTCATCACCAGCCGAACATCGAAGACAAATGACCGACGACCGACGGCCGATGACTCTATATTTCAGTCGCCAACCCCTGGGAGCGATCCATGCGTCACAAAATGCGCCATTCGCTGATTGCCGCCGCGGCTGTTGGCCTCGCCGGCTGCGCCAGCTTCCCCAGCACAATCCTCGATCCGGATGTCCAGCTGCACCAGGTGGTGCTCCGAGGTGCCGGTCTGACCGGTGGCACCATGGACCTGGTAGTCGACGTCTACAATCCGAATCATTTCTCCTTGCGTGGGACGCGGCTGCAGGTGGGCTTCGACGTCGACAGCGCGCATGTGGGAGATATTTCCTACAATGACGAGTTTCAGGTCGGCAACACCGACACGACCCGCATCGTGCTGCCGCTGCGTTTCACATGGACCGGCGCATCGGCGGCGCTGCGCAGCGCCCTTTCATATGGCGACATTCCCTACACCATGCGGGGCCAGGTCACCGTGGCCACACCCGCCGGTGACAAGGTCATTCCATTTACCCGGCAGGGACGCGCCCCGCTCACTCGCGGCACCTCCCCGGCCCCTTCAGGATCGGGTGGACTATCCGACAATTGATTGACGTGCGCGCGCCCATCGAGCGCGCGATCCTCGTGGCAGCGCCCCGCAAGGGCTCGAACGATGCGCGGCATCTCGCGGAGCACCTGGAAGAACTCACCCGGCTGGTGGACACGGCCGGTGCGGATGTCGTCGGGCGGCTCTCGCAGCAGGTCGCCTCACCCAACCCGGCCACGCTGCTGGGCGAGGGGAAAGTGGATGAGCTCCGCGCCATGGTCGCCGATCTCGACGCCACGCTGGTGATCTTCGACGAAGAGTTGAGCCCGGTGCAGGGCGCCAATCTCGAACGGGACCTCAAGGTCCGCGTCATGGACCGGCCCGAGGTCATCCTCGACATTTTCTCGACCCGGGCGCGGTCCCATGAAGCCAAGCTGCAGGTCGAGCTGGCGCAGCTGGAGTACCTGCTGCCCCGGCTCACCCGCATGTGGACCCACCTCTCCCGCATTCGTGGTGGCATCGGGTTGCGCGGCCCCGGCGAAACCCAGCTCGAAACCGATCGCCGGATCATTCGCAAGCGCATCCAGTCGCTGCGACGAAAGCTCCAGGCGGTGGCCCGGCACCGCGAGAACCTGCGAGCGGGGCGTGACGATCTCCTCTCCGTTGCCCTCGTGGGGTATACCAACGCCGGCAAGTCGAGCATCCTGCGCATGCTGTCCGGAGCGCACGATGTCTTCGTGGAGGACCGCCTCTTCGCCACGCTCGACACGCTCACGCGCGACGTGGATCTGGGTGAGGGGGCCCACGCGCGCGTGACCGACACGGTCGGCTTCATCCGGAAGCTGCCGCACCATCTCGTGGCCAGCTTTCGCGCTACGCTCGAGGAGGCGCGCGACGCCGATGTCCTGTTGCACGTCGTCGATGCATCGCATCCCGACTGGGAAGGCCAGATCCGCGTGGTGGACAAGGTACTGGCCGAACTGGAGCTGTCGGAGCGGCCGCTCATCCTGGTCTTCAACAAGATGGACGTCGTGCGCGACGCCGGCGCGCTCGTGGCACGGGTGAGTGAACTCTATCCGGCCGCGGTCTTCGCCACGACGCAGCGTATCGACGGACTCGACGCCCTGAAGGCGCGCCTGCGAGGAATCGAGCGCGCGGGGCGCGTCACCGCGCGCGTCCGGCTGCACGCGTCCGACGGCGCTCGGCTCGCCGAGCTGTATCGCATGGGGGAAGTGATCAGCCGGGAGGAGGACGGATCATCCGTGGATGTCACCATCCGCCTGGAAGGCTGGCAGGTGACCCGGCTGCGAGACGCGGGGGTTATCGTGGTGGCGCCCAGCGGACTCGCGGCAATGGTCAATGGTGAACGGTCGACGCGAGCTTCGTAAGGACGGGCAGGGCGGGCGGGAGGCTGCTCAGGTCGTCACCCCGACGAACGTCGGCGTCCAGAGCGCGATAATCGCAGAGCGCGACTGTCCCGCCGGGATCACGGCCTAGACCCCGACTTTCGTCAGGGTGACGCTTTGGCGAGTTTCGGTCGCTCGTCGCTACTTTTTCGCCACCACGATGATCGTGATCAGGCTCGCCAGGACCTGGGCCGCGGCGCCGATGATGCTGGTGATGGGCGCGCTCACCTGCGCCGGGCTGCGCTCGGGCACGGTGATCTCCGCGCCCGGCCGCGGTTCGGGGCTCGTGTCCGGCAGCAGGAAGCGCCGCACCACTGACTCCTTCTCGCCGTTGGGCTGTTCCACCCACGCCCGCGACTTGTCGCCCTTGAAGGCGTAGCCCCCGGCCGCGCGCACGTAATAGTCCAGGTTGGCGCCCGGCTGGTAGGCAACCGCACCGGGTGCGTTCACCGCCCCAGCCACCACCACGACGGGATCGAATTCAGGAATATCGATGGAATCGCCCGCCGCGAGGATGATATTGTCGAGGCTTTTCGGATTCTCGAGCGCTTTCGTCAGGTCGATGCCCACGCGCCCCACACTGTCCGCCTGGCGCACGAAGGTGATGCCGCCGGCATACGCTTCCCGGGTGAGACCACCGGCGCGCTGGATGATGTCGGCCAGCCGCTCGGTCTTGGTGCGAAGCGCATAGGGGCCCGGGTACTTCACCTGCCCGGTAATCTTCACCGTGCGGGGCAGCTCCCACTCGGGCTGGCGCAGGATCAGCACGTTGTCGTACGGCTGGAGCGGCACCTCGGGAGTTCCGCCCGCTGGCGCCGGCACGCCCGGCATGCCGGGGTATTCGTTCGCCTGGCCACGCGCAAAGAGATACGTGCTGTCCAGCGGCACGCGGATGGTGGTTGACACCGCGCCGTGCGACCGGTCGTCCGGCACCCGCGCAATCTCGGCTTCCTTGAGGTACGCGTCCTCGCGGAGCCCATCGGCCATGAGGATAGCGTCCCGCACGGTCATCCCTTCCCGGAAGCGCAGCCTGCCGGGCGAGCGCACGGCGCCACTCACGATGATGTAGCGTTCAGGCCGGAAGGTGGTCTTCGAGAAGACGGTGATCTCGTCCTCTTCCTGCAGCGCGAGGTTGAGCGTCACATGCCCCGATGAGTCGGCAAACGCCGAGCGCAACTGGATGCGGGTGGAGTCGGGCCGGAGTCTCGAGACCAGGATCTGGTCGAGATATACGTCGGGCTTTGGCCCGCCGGCCATCTGAATGGCGTCCGAGAGCTGCATCCCGGGGCGGAATCCCACCGGCCCCGGCACCCACACGTTTCCTTGAATCGTCACGAACCCGCGCAGGCGCTCGGCGACTGGAAAAACGGTGACCGAGTCGCCGGGCAGCATGGTGACCGCCGGAATACCCTGGGCCAGCTGGTCGGGCCCCACGTCCACGACAATGCGTCCTCGTCCGAAACTCGAATCGTCCGGCGACGGCGGCAGAATCCGGTGAATCTGGACCCGTCGCCGCAGGGCCTCGGCGCCGAAGCCACCCGCGAAGCCGATCACGTCACGCAGCGTCTCGTCCGGCCGGATCTCGAAGACCTTGGGCCGGACTACGGCACCAGCCACGGCCACGCGTCCGCCCCGCACGGGGACGAAGATCACGTCTCCGGTCTGCAGCGCCTGGTTGGTACGATCCACGCCGTTCAGCAGGAAGTCGTAGACGTCCATGGAATCGACCAGCCGGCCGCTCCGTCGCACTTCGAGCCGGCGCAGTGATCCGGTCGGGCGAGGACCGCCGGCGGCGAAGAGGGCGGTGAGCGGCGTCGTGCCAGCGCTCACGTCATACACGCCCGGCTTCGCCACTTCGCCCGCGACGAAGATCTGGATAGTGCGCATGCGGGTGACAGTGACTTCGAAGTGCGTGGTGGCACCTGGTCCCCGCCGAACCCCCGAGTAGACGCGATGGAGACGGTCGTAGAGCAGATCGCGCACCTGGGCCAGCGTGAGGTTGGCGACCTGCACCGTTCCCACGGTCGGGATGATGATGAAGCCGTCCCGTGCCACGGTGAGGCTGTAGATGTTCTCGACGTCGCCGGAGAGGATAAGGGCGAGTTCATCGCCCGGCCCGAGCACGTATGAATCGGGCGGCGGCCCGCCGGTGTTGGGGCGGAAGAGTGAGTTCTGCCTGGTGAAGAGCTCCAGGCCGAAAATGCGCTTGAGGCTGTCCGGCAGTTCCGGCTGGAGATTGGTGCGCAGGCTGTCGAGCATGGAGACGAGCGAATCGGCCGCCGTTCCCGGCATGAGTCCGAGCGCGCGCACCGCGTCGATCTGGGCCCGCTGGTCCGCCATGCCCGGCAGCCCGAGTCCCGACTGGCCCGGCCCCTGCAGGCCCGCCATGTACTGGTCCAGCAGCGCCGGATTGTACCCTGCCGACTGCAGTTGGGCGCGAAGCTGCTCCGGGGTCAGCCCCGACTGCATGATGGCGTTCTGGATGCGCTGCTGGGAGAGATTGCCCGGCGCCTGCTGCGACTGCATGGCGCGATTGATGAGCGCCGTGTCCACGACCTGGGCTCGTGCGACGCGCCCACCGCTCATGAGCGCGGCAACGTGGAGCGCGACGGCCATGCCGCCGGCCCGGAGTCGTGGCTTCTGCATGCCCGCGAAAATGCGTGCCCGCCGAAGTGAAGTCAAACAGGCACCATGTGCTGCTGCCAGAGGGCGAAGGACCGTTGCGCCACCGCGTGATGCGAGAACTCCTCCTGGGCGCGCCGGCGCGCGGCCAGGCCCAGCGCATGGCGGCGTGACTGATCGCGGACCAGTTCGGTGAGGGCATCCGCCAGGGCGTCGACGTCATCGGGGGGCACCAGCACGCCCGCATCGTCCAGTCGCTCGGGGAGCACACCATGCCGGCTGCCGATGACCGGTATCCCGTGGGCCATTGCCAGCATGACGGGGGTGGCAATCAGTTCCTGCCAGCCCTCGCCCTCGCGTGGCGTGGAGACGAGAATGTCCAACTCCTGGAGCAGGGCCAGCCGCTGCGCGCGCGGCTGGGCTCCGAGCCAGGTCACGCTGGCGGCAATGCCCAGGCGCTCCGCCTGCGCCTCAAGGGCGATCTGCTCCGGCCCCGTTCCCGAAATGAGCAGGCGCCAGCCGGCACCCAGCCGGGTCACGGCATCGAGGACCAGGTCGAGTCCACGCTCGGCGGCCAGCCGGCCGATGCAGCCGATGTTTACCGTACCGTCATTGCGCTGCACCACGGCGGCGGGCACATCGACGCCGCTCTGCGGGATGACGGTGACACTGAGCTCCGGTCGCTCGCGGTGCACCGCGTCTGCCGCCAGCTGGCTCGTGGCTGCGAGGGCCGCCACCGCGTCCATGACCTGTCGCCGGCGTCGGTTGGCACCCGAGGGAAGTCTCGTGGGCCACGGCATGCGGCTGAACCCGACCAGAGGAACTCCGGCGCGGCGCGCTTCACGCGCGGCCTTTCGCGCCACCACGCTCCAGGGCTCCTCCTCGACCTGCAGCAGTTCGGGCCGCACGTCGCGGATCGCCCGTCGGAGCGCCCGCCCGGACCACCGCAGCTCATCCGGCTCGCTCAGCGATCCGCTGGCTGGCACCGGCACGATGCGAACGTTGCCCTCGCTCTCGAACCGGCTTCGGTCGGGTGATCCCGAGATATCCGGCACCAGGACCGTGAGTTCTGCGCCAAGCCCCGCGAGGGCACGGAGCTTCCCGCGGTCAAGGGGATTGGCGTAGAGACGGGCAAGGATCATGGCGCGCATCAGGCGTGCACTCCGGGCAATCAGGAACGTCCTAGGAACGGCGGCGGTGCCTGAAGATGCGGGAACAGCGCGCGCAGATGAAGTGGCGCGTTGACTTCTGCGGTGGACCAGCGCCTTTTTCGCGCGCTTCCCGATCGCTGCGGCCCCCTTGACCCTGACTGCCGGCGAATGCGGATACTCCACCTCGCGAAATACTACTGGCCTCGCTCCGGCGGCATGGAGCGCGTCGTGCGCGACCTTGCCGAAGGAGCCACGGCGCTCGGACATCAGGTCGAAGTGGTCTCGGTGCGCAGCTTCGGCGAGCGCGGCCGCCGCGCGGGCGGCAAGGTCACGCGCGCCTTCTCCTTCGGCGCCCTGGGATCCCAGGAGATTGCGCCGGGTTATATCGCAGCCGCGTGGAAGCGCGCCGACGTGATCCATGTGCATCACCCGCATTCGCTCGCCGATGTCGCCTGCCTCCTGCGCGCGGGCCGGACGCCGGTGGTCGTGACTCAGCACGCCGATGCCAAGCGGGGCGTCTACCGGCCAGTGGCCCGGTTGGTGCTGCGTCAGGCCAAGGCCATCGTGGTACCCAGCCGGGCCCATGTGGCCATGTCGCTGGAGCTCCGCGGCTTCGAGTCGAAGGTTGAAGTGATCCCGTTCGGGATCGACGAGACACGCTGGGCCGTGGTCCCGCCGCCGCCGCCAGGAGCCTTTCCCCGGGCCCTCTTCATCGGCCGGCTGGCGGCGTACAAGGGACTCGATGTGCTCCTGCGCGCGCTGGCGCTGGTTCCGGACGTGCGGCTCGATGTCGTCGGCTCCGGCCCCGAGGGCCCGCGGCTGCGGACGCTGGCCCAGGCGCTGGCGGTGACCGACCGGGTGCGCTGGTTCGGCGAGTACCCCGATGATGACCTCACCCGGCGCATGGCCGACGCCGATTTCCTGGTCCTGCCGTCGGTGACCACCGAGGAAATGTTCGGCCTCGTCGTGCTGGAGGCCATGGCGGCTGGCCGGCCCGTGATCACGACGGCGGTGCCGAGCGCGGTACGGGAGGTCAATGTGGCAGGGGAGACCGGGCTCGAGGTTCCCATCCGCGACGTGGGCGCGCTGGCCCATGCCTTGACCGAGATGGCCAGTGACCCCGAGCGGCGACAGCGCATGGGCGAAGCGGGACGCTCACGGGTGCGGGAGCAGTTCAGCCGGGCGCTCATGGCGGAGCGTCACATTGCGCTGTACCAGCGGATCATGACTGGGTGGCTCCCGTACGGGGCGGCATGAGTTCTGCCTGACCGGTCTGCCGGAGCTTTGATTGGAACCGTGGCGCTAATATATTGGCTTGTCAGTCAACGTCTTAGGACTTCAGGAGGCCGGGGATGACACCGAGCCCGGCACGTCAGACAGTCGGCGGGGTGCAGTACGCCGCGACAGCCCCGTCGGATGCCGACGTGGTTGTGCCCGACCTCGCAGAACCGGTATCGGAAGCCGCGCCGTCAAACGGCGCTGGCAGGAGCCCATCCCTGGACCCCGATACTCTCGCTCTTCGACTGGGCCTGCAGCGCCAGGCTGCGGCCAATCTTCGACGCCACTTCGTTCGTCACCTTCGCCGGGTGTCGGTACTGCTGGCCGCGGATTTCGTGGCCGTGGCGGCCGTGGAACTCCTGACCACGAGCCTTCCGGGAAGCGTGGTCAGCTTTTTTGCGGACCTCACGCGATTTCCGATCAACACGCCGCGCTATCTCGTTGCCCTGCTCGTGGGGCTGTATGTGACGGGCAACTATGCCGGTGGCGATGATCGTCGAAGCGGCCGACGGCTGCTGTTCGGGGTTTCGTTGGCAACCTTGCTCGAAATCTGGACCGTGATGTGGCTTCGCGGGCTCACCCGCGCCGTGCTGGTGCTGCTCATCACGGGCTTCGTCGTGTGGCTGGTGCTCCTGATCGAGCGGATGCTGGTGGACCGGTTGGTGGCCGTCTTCTCGCCACCAGCGAGGCACGCGGCCCGCTGCGTCTTTGTCGGCCCAGCTTCGATGTGCCGGGAGGCGGCAGCGTATCCGGCGCTGAATGTCGCCAGTGAATTTGCCCGGCTCGGATTTCTCGATGCCCGGCAGCCGGCTGCGCCGGATGCCCTCGGCGGCATCGAGGACTTGCCGCGCGTGCTCCACGACCTCCGGGTCGAGACCGTAGTCGTGTGCGGTTACCTGGCCGACCTCCAGTTGCAGCGCCTCGTGGGTGTGGCGCTCGCGGCAGGCTGCCACATTCTGACCGTCCCCCGTGCCATCGAGGTGGCGGGCGTTCACCCTTCCGTCATCTGGTCACACGGCGTCCCCCTCATGGAGCTTACGGCCCCGGCGTTGCATGGTGGCCAGCGGGCAATCAAGCGAGCACTGGACCTCGTGATCGCGTCGGTCGCGCTCGTGATCGCCGCTCCCATCATGCTGGTCATCGCTCTACTGATCAAGCTCGACTCGCGAGGCCCGGTGCTGTTTCGGCAACCGCGAGTGGGGCTGGGCGGCCGCGAGTTTGAGATCCTGAAGTTCAGGACGATGGTCAGCGGGGCCGACGGGCAGCGGGAAGGGCTGAAGGACCGAAGCGTGTATGCGGACGGACGCCTGTTCAAGGTGAAAGACGATCCCCGCATCACCCGGATCGGCGCGCTTCTGCGCCGGACCAGCCTCGACGAGCTGCCGCAGTTGTGGAACGTCCTTCGAGGAGAGATGTCGCTGGTGGGCCCGCGGCCGCCGCTGGCGTCCGAGGTCGCGCTATATGAAGCGCATCATTATGCCCGCTTTGACGTCAAGCCCGGCATCACCGGTCCGTGGCAGGTGAGCGGGCGCAATACCATCACCGAGTTCGAAGAAGTGGTCCGCCTCGAAAGCGAGTACATCCGTGGCTGGACCATCTGGAAAGACGTTGCCTTGCTGGTGCGCACGGTTCCCGCAGTGGTGTTCATGCGGGGCGCGCAGTAGCGCCGGGTCTTGTGCCGCGCTTCCCGAACGCTCGTCGCATGCGATTTCCCTTTATCAGAGGGCACGCCAGCGCGGGTTGCCCGTGCCGGCAGACCGGCAACCCCGCAGCGGACGGCGACGTCCGGCGGGTGTCTTTACCTGTGACAGGATCATCATGACTGACTTCGGCATTGGTGTGATCGGCTGTGGCTACTGGGGACCCAACCTGATCCGGAATTTCGCCCGGCATCCGCGCTGCCGGGTGGTTGGTGTCTGCGACACCCAGCTGGAGCGCGCCGACCGGATTGCCAAGGAGTACGGGATCGCATCCGCCACCGATGCCGTCGGGCAGCTGCTCAGCCTGCCGGGGCTCGATCTCGTCGTCGTCGCCACGCCGTCGTTCACGCACTTCGAGCTGGCCAGACAGGCGCTGCAAGCGGGGAAGCACGTCCTCGTCATGAAGCCGCTCACGACCAATTCGGCCCACGCACGAGAGCTGATCCGGCTGGCCGCCCAGCACCAGCGCCTGCTGGCGGTGGATCACACCTTCGTATTCACGGGGGCCGTCCGCTACATGCGGCAGCTCATCGAGGCGGGAGAGGTGGGCGAGCTCTACTATTTCGATTCGGTGCGCATCAACCTGGGCCTGATCCAGACCGACATCAACGTGCTCTGGGACCTCGCGCCGCACGACATTTCCATCATGGACTACCTGTTCCAGCAGGCCCCCACCAGCGTATCAGCGCAGGCCGCCGGTCATGGCGGCAGCCCTACCGAGAACATCGCCTATCTCACGGTGCGTTTCGGCGAGTCGCTGTTAGGGCACGTCCACGTGAACTGGCTGGCGCCCGCCAAGGTGCGGCGCACCATCGTCGGTGGCTCGCGCAAGATGATCGTCTACGACGACGTAGAGCCAAGCGAGAAGGTCAAGGTATATGACAAGGGCGTGTCGATCTCCGGCGAACTCGGCCGCGACAGCGAATACCAGTACATGATCTCATATCGCTCGGGCGACATGCACGCCCCCCGGTTGGACACGACCGAGGCGCTGGCCGTGGAGGTGGACAACATCGTTCAGGCGATGTCCGGAACGCAGCCGCTGATCTGCGACGGCGCCGCGGGCGAGCGGATCGTTCGCATTCTCGAGGCAGCGCAGGAGTCGATTGAGGGGGGAGGGATGCCGGTGTCCCTGATGGAGCCGCAGCCGACCGCGGCGATCCGGTGACGACGGGCGCCGCGGAGCGCGACCGTGCGCTCAGCCGGATCGCCGATGACGTTGTCCTGGGTCGGGGCGTGCGGCTGTTCGGATTCGTGAACCTCTACGGATGCCGCATCGGTGACGACTCGTCCATCGGGACCTTCGTGGAGATCCAGAAGGGAGTGGAGATTGGGGCACGGTGCAAGGTCCAGAGCCACACTTTCATCTGCGAGGGCGTGACGGTGGAGGATGAGGTCTTCATCGGGCACGGCGTGATGTTCGTGAACGACATGTATCCGCGGGCGACCACGGCGAGCGGTGCGCGGCAAACCGAAGCTGACTGGTCGGTCCTGCCTACTCGGATCTGTCAGGGCGCCTCCATCGGCAGCGGCGCAACCATCCTCGGGGGCGTGACGGTTGGGGCACGGGCAATGGTCGGGGCCGGCGCCGTCGTTACTCGCGACGTCGCCCCCGGCGTGATCGTGGCAGGCAATCCCGCCCGCGTGCTCCGCACGGTCGATGACCGCGCCGGGTCATGAGCGCGGACCCCGGCGGGTCTTTGTCTCCATTGCGTATGCCCCTGCCGTCGCCGAGCCGCGTGTTCGCCGGCAATGCGAGTCGCTGGCGCGCGCCGGGTGGCGTGTCATCCAGGTGGGATTGGCGCAACGCGATGAAGCCCGGACGGGCCGGCGCAACGGCGTGGTGTACCTGCGCATGCCGCAGCGCCGCTACCGCGGCTCCGCGGTCTGGCGCTACGCGTGGGAGTACCTAGCATTCTCGTGGCGAGCGACGCGCGTGCTCCGGCGGATCCTGCGGCGCGGGCCGGTGGACGTCGTCCAGGTCACCAATGTGCCCGATGCCCTGATCTTCGCGGCTCGGAGCGCGCGACGCCGCGGGGCCGGTCTCATTCTCGACATTCGTGATCCGCTGCCTGAGTTCTTCCTGTCCAAGTTCGGCCACCGCTGGTTCGGTCTCGCGGGCTACCGTGCGGCCGTTTTCGAGGAGAGGTGGGCAAGCGGCACCGCGGACCTCGTCTTCACCGCCAACGAGATCCACCGGCGCCGAACCGAGGCACATGGCGTGGCACACCACAAAGTGCATGTCGTGCCAAACTACGCGGACGCCACCGTGTGCCCCATGCAGGCGCCCCGATGCTCGAACCGCGTCATCGCCTATCACGGAACCGTTGCCCCGCGCATGGGGCTGGATCTGGTGATGCGGGCCGTGGCGCGGCTGGGTCAAGCTGGAGTCCCTTTGCGTTTCCTCATCTTCGGCGATGGCGATGGCGTGGCGCCATTGCAGGCATTGCGCGACCGGCTTGCGCTGGGCGACCAGGTGTCGGTAAGCGGCGATCGATTCCAGATCGAGGAAGTGGCGGGACGGCTCCAACCGGTCGGACTTGGCATCGTTTCCCTCCAGCGGGATGCCCTCACGGACCTCTTCCTGTCCATGAAGCTCCTGGAATACGTGCGTCTGGGGATTCCAGCGGTCGTCACGTGGACGCCGACGCTGGGGCACTACTTTCCGGACGACTCGGTGTTCTTCGTGCGGGAGTCGTCGGTGGATGCGTGGGCGGACGCGATCCGAACCGCGGTCGGCGATCCCCTGGGGGCGCAAGCGAGGGCCCGGCGCGCGCAGGCGCTTCCGGTGGCCCGTCCGTGGCAGGATGCAGAGGCCGACTATCTCGCGATGGTTGAGCGCGCCGCCGGGCTGCACCGGGACTTTCATCGATCCGGCACACGCCATTAGCTTGTCCCGCATCGTCGCGCCACCCGTACCCGGCTGTTACCCATCACTCGAGAGACCAGTGTCCAACGTACCCTTCACTGACCTGCGCGCCATGCACGACGAGGTACGCGCTGACATCGAGCGCGGCTGGAGCCGCCTGATCGACACTTCGGCGTTTGTAGGAGGTGCGGTCGTGGCGGACTTCGAGGCGGCCTTCGCGCGCTTCTGCGGCACGGCGCAGTGTGTCGGGGTAGGTTCGGGTACCGACGCGGTCCGCATCGCCTTGCAGGCTGTCGGGGTGGGCCGTGGAGACCTGGTGATCACGGTTCCGCACACCTTCATTGCCACCGTGGAAGGGATCACCCAGGCGGGCGCCGATCCGGTCTTCGTTGACGTCGATGACGTCACCTATAATATGGCCCCCGCGCTGGTCGAGCGCTATCTCGAACAGGACTGCCAGGAGCAGGGCGGACAGCTGGTTGAGCGCCGCAGCGGTCGCCGGGTTGCCGCCCTGCTGCCGGTCCACCTGTATGGCCAGGCGGCCGACATGGATCCGTTGGTAGCCCTCGCCCGGCGATTCGGGCTCCGGATAGTGGAAGACGCTGCCCAGGCGCACGGCGCGACCTACAAGGGGAAGCGATGCGGCTCGCTCGGGGACGCCGCGGCCTTCAGCTTCTATCCGGGAAAGAACCTCGGTGCGATGGGTGAGGCTGGCGCCGTGACCACCCAGGATCCCGCCGTGGCCGAGCGTTGCCGTGTGCTCCGGGAGCATGGCCAGAGTGAGCGCTACATCCACGTTACGGGCGACGGGAGCAACGCCCGGCTGGATGCCGTGCAGGCGGTGGCCCTGTCGGCCAAACTGCCGCGGCTCGAGCAGTGGACGGACCAGCGTCGGCGGGTCGCCGCATGGTACGCCGAACGTCTCGCGGATCTCGATCTCGTGCTTCCGCATGAGGGCGCAGGACGGGAGCACGTGTATCACCTCTACGTCGTGCAGGCCCCGGACCGTGACGCAGTGCGACGCCACCTCGAGGAGCAGAAGGTGGGGAGCGGCCTCCACTATCCCGTTCCGTTGCACCGTCAGCAGGCCTACGCGGAGCTTGGCTACGAAGCGGGCGCCTTTCCAGTGTCGGAAAGGGTGGCGGCCCGGTGCCTCTCCCTGCCGATGTTTCCGCACATGACGGAGAGCCAGGCGGACTCGGTGGCGGAGGCGCTGCGGGCGGCGGTCGGCGCGGTAGTCGGCCGCTGAGGGAACTGCCCCAACCGGTAGCACATTCCATGGCGCCGCGGGTTCTGGTGGTAACCAACATGTACCCCCATGCCGCGAGTCCCTATGCCGGCATCTTCGTCAAGCGGCAAGTCGAGGACCTCCGGGGGCTGGGGGCCGACATCGAGGTCGTCGGGATCGCGGGTGCGCGCGGCCGAAGGGACTATCTCGCCGCGCGATCCCGCGTCCGCCGCGCGATCGCGCAGTTCCGACCCGAGCTGATTCACTGCCACTACGGCTATACGCCGCTTGCCGTCGCGGGCATGGGCGTGCCGTACGTGGTGACGCTGTGCGGAGACGACCTCAATGGCGCATCGAATGGCCGGGGTGGCGTCACGCTTAAGAGCCGCGCCGGAGTGCTGGTGACGCAGATGCTCGCACTGCGCTCGCGGCGTGTCATCGTCAAGAGCCGGGCAATGCAGGCGCGGCTCTGGCGTTCGTCCCGCCGACGGAGTGACGTGATCTCCAATGGTGTTGACACCTCGCTCTTCTCGCCCGGCTCGCGGACCGAGGCACGCCGCCGTCGCGCGGTCCCTGTCGCGGAGCTCGTCCTGGGATTCGTGCACAGTATTCGACAGCCCACCAAGCGCCTCGACCTCGCGCAGGCCACCTGCAGTGAGCTCGCGGCTGCGGGACTCCCGGCGCGACTGCTCATCGCGGAGCAGGAGCCGCCCGCCGAGATGCCCTGGTTTTATCGCGCCTGTGATTGTCTCCTGATGACGTCCGATTCCGAAGGCGCCCCCAACTGTGTCCGAGAAGCGCTCGCCTGCGGCATTCCGGTGGTCGGCGTTCCGGTCGGTGATGTTCCAGAACTGGTATCGAGGTCCGAGATGGGAGCGGTCGTCCCACGCGATCCTCATGCGCTGGCCCGCGCCGTGCAGCGGCTACCCGCCAAGCCCGACATTCCCGTACCGCTCCTCCCGGCAGCAATGGAAGCGCGGAGTGTCGCGCAGCGCGTGCTGAACCTTTATCATCAGGCGCTCGACCCCCGCAGATGAGCACCGCGCTGCTCCGGCCATGACCGTTTCCCGCCTGCTCGCGCTGTGCTACGGCACTCGCCCCCAGATCATTAAAGCCAGCGTTCTCAGGAACGCCCTGGCCCGGGTCGGGAACGTGGCCGCGGTGGATACGGGCCAGCACTACGACTTCGCACTGAACCAGCTGCTGTACCAGCAACTCGGTGTGTCACCACCGGATCATTTCCTCGAAGTCGGCTCCGGGTCTCATGGGGCGCAGACAGCCCTGCTGCTCGAGCGGGCCGAGGACCTCCTGCGGCAACTCCGGCCGGATGCGGTCATCGTCATCGGCGACACGAATTCCACGCTGGGTTCGGCGCTCGCGGCCGTGAAACTTCGCATTCCCGTGGTGCACGTCGAGGCGGGACTTCGCGCGGACGACCGCCTGATGCCGGAAGAGATCAATCGTCGCGTGACGGATGCCGTGGCGAGCGTGCTGTGCGCTCCCTCCGACACGGCGGCGCGCCGGCTTGAGCGCGAACGACCCGACGCCCGGGTGGTCCGGACCGGTGATATCGCGCGAGATGTCCTGCTGGCGCAGGCCGGGCGACTGCCGGCCCCGGAGACGATACATTCGGCGGCCCTGCGGCCGTACGCCTTCGCGACGCTGCACAGGGCCGAGCTGACAGAAAACCTGGCCACCTTGCGCGCCGTTCTGGAAGCCATGAGCTGTTTGCCGCTCCGCACTGTGCTGGCGCTGCATCCGCGCACGCGTGACGCCCTTGAGCGGGCGGGGACGCCGGTCGACAGCGTCGGCAGCCTGGTAGTCATTCCTGCCGTGGGATATCTGGAGTCGCTGGCGCTCACCGGCGGCGCGAGCGTGGTCATTACCGACAGCGGGGGGCTGCAGCGCGAAGCGTATTGGCAGGGGGTACCGTGTCTCACGGTGCGCAGGGAGACGGAGTGGGCGGAGACGGTGGAGCTGGGGGCAAATCTACTACTGCCCCCCGAGGAGGCGGCGGCGTCGCTTGGCGACGCGGTCACGGCGGTGCTGTCCTCGGTGCGCGCTTCGTGGTCGCGTAATGCCTACGGGGATGGGCACGCTGCCGACCGGATTGCCCAGGCGGTAGCGGACGGCGCCACGTGAGCACCACGCGCGAGGCGACCGGGCTTGCCCGGTGGCTGGCGTGGTGCAGCGTGCCGGCGTTCGTGATCGGCGTGCTGCTGTATCCCGATGCGCGTATCCATCCGATGGGTACCGGCCTCGCGGCGGTACTGGTGGGGGCGGGGCTCGCGGGCACGCTCTGGCTCGGGCGGCCTCGCCTGCTCGTTGTGGTCGCGCTGGCCGCAGGGTTTCTGCCGAGCGCTACGGGCGGCTTCGCGGCGTTGGCCTGCACGCTGATTCTGGCAATGATGTTTTTCGGCGCAGAGCGCGCCGGCAAGGCGCTGCGATGGGCCGACGTCGCGTTGCTGGCCGCGCTCGCCTGGGCAGCACTCAGCTGGTTGGTCAACCTGGGACGGGAAACCGACCTCTGGTCCTTTCCCCTCGCGCTTCTCATGTTCTGGGCGCCATGGATCCTGGTCTTCCTCCTGCGCGCCAGCTTCCCGGCGGCCGTGTCCTCCCATGCGCGGAGCGCATGGCTCGCACTCATTCTGGTGCAGTTCGTTCCCGCGCTGCTGAAGCCGCTGGCCACCGGCATGCTCGGCGCCTACCTGGTGCCATTGCTGCCACTGGAGCTCGCGGGCGTGACCTTGCCCGGGCACGATGCGATCAGTGCGGCGTCGGATATCACGACCGGCACCATGACGAGCGCGCACCATCTCGGCGTCGTCGCCGTGCTGGGACTGGCGTACCTGGCGGCGTGGTATTGGCGCGAGCGGCGCCCGCTCCAGCTGCTCGGGGCCGCCGCCCTGGGTTATCTCCTTCTCATGGCGGATGCCAAGCATGTCCTACTGGCGTTTCTGCTGGTCGGCCCGCCGACCGGCGTGATACTGGTGTGGCGCGAACTTCGCCGGCGCGCGCGCGCGGGCCTGCTGGTCGTTGGCGCGGTAATGGTGCTGGGGACGACCGCGTTCGTCGGAGTCCAGGTCGCGTCCCTGGTGGAGGTCGGCCTCTGGCAGCCGCTGGTGGGCTTTGCCGGGATCAATCCCAAGGTCCAGCTCTATACGCGGACCGCTGCCCAGATGAAGCCAGACGAAGTGCATACCTGGATTGGCTACGGCCCCGGTGCGTTCGCCAGCCGGGCGGCCTCGAGCCGGGCCACGGGGGCGCTGTACACGGAGGAGACGAGGCTTCCGTCCTTTATTCCTTCCTTCACCCCTCCAGCGTACGGCCGCACGGTGTACGACCTGTACACAGCCAGCATTGTCGCGACGAGTGGCTATCGCAGCACGGTGCTGACCAGTCCCTTCAGCAGCATCGTGGGCATCGTGGCTGAATACGGGGTTCTCGGCAGCCTGCTGGTGGGAGTATTTCTGGTGGCGTTGGTGCGGGAAGGCGCGCTGGCCTGGCGTGACGCGGGGCGCCCGGCCCGGTGGCGCGCAGCCGGCGCCGCGCTCGCGATTGCGGTTCCGCTGCTGGTGGTCCTGGGATTGTTTGACTCCTACTTCGAGCAGCCCGACGTGGTGATGCCGATCGCGGTCCTCTGGCTGCTAGTGATGCCGGAAACGAAGGAGGGTCAATCCGCGTGAGAGCCTCGGGGTCGTCGCCAGGTCAGTGCTGCGCGCAGCTGTTCGAACGCCTCGGGGTCCTGCGCGCGTGCCCGGCCGGACGTCGCCCTGAGCGCCACGAATACCGCCATCAGGCAGCCGCCCAGGATCGCACCGAGAATGGTGACCCGGGTTCGAACCGGGAAGCTCCGATCGAGCGGCGGTGTCGCCCGCTGGACCACCGTGAAGACAGGTGTGTCGCGGGCTTCGGCAATCTTCGCCTCGGCGAGCTCGCGGGTCATCTGCTGAAAGGCAATTTGCGCGGCGTCGATTCGGCGCTGGAGGCGCCCACGTTCCAGCGACAGGCGCGGCATGTCGAGCCCCCCGCGATTCTGCTCGAGAAATGCGCGGAGTGCCCCCTCGCGCGCCTCGAGCTCCGCTCTCGCCGACTGGAGCTCCTGCTCGGCAAAAACCCGGCGTGCGGAAGCGCCTGCCCGGCGCATGCGGTAATTGAACGTCTCGAGTTGATGGTACAGCCGGTTTGCCACGGCGGCGGCGAGGTTGGGCGACGGCATCGTAATGGTGAGCGTAATCATGCCGGTCCGGTCATCGATCGCAGTTGCGATGGCCTTTTCTCGAAGGAATGTGATGGTGTTGTCGAGGATGCGCTCCGGGCTTTCGCCGTGCTGCTCGAGCAGCTCACTGAGCGGCTTGGCTCCGGCCAGCGATCCCGTGGCCGAGAATGTATCGGCCGCGACCGCCGCCAGCAGGTCCCTGCTGGTCAATACCTGGGTGTAGAACTGGGGGGACCGGGTGCCCTGATCGAGAGGCAATCCGCCCAAGCTGCCGCCGAGCGCCGCCAGCCCGCCCGGCAGGGTCAACGACGGCTGGTCGCCGGGCGCGAAGATCGTGGTGGCTGTGTACTCCTCGCGTACCAGCAGGGACCAAGTTGCAGCGATAGCAACGCCCAGGAGCACGCCCAGGACCAGCAGCCGGCCATGTCGGGCCAGAATCGCCACCAGGGCGAGCACCGTGACCGGACGCTCGTCGGGCCCTGTCGCAGGCTGAGATGGAGGAGAGGTCATCGTGGTGGAGAAACCTCAACGCGGATGGGTCGGGCGTCAAGAGCGGCCACCTGCGTCGGCAACGACATAGTCTGATGCGGATTCATGTGCAACTCGGCTTTCTTCTTCGCGACTCCGTGGTATACGGTCTCGCCGGCGCGCTGAACCGAATGGTGAAGCTCGTACTCGTCCCGATCGTCGCCAAGACGCAAACGACAGAGGTCTACGGCGTCTTTGATTCATTGAACGTCTACGTGTATGTCGCTGCGATTCTCGCCATTCTCGGACTGAACTCGGCCGTAGTTATCGTCGCCACTGCAGACGGCAGCGTGCCATCAGCGGAGTCGCTCCGGCCGGCTGCTTCGAGATGCTTCCGGATCGTGCTGGGCGTCGGGATTGGCCTTGCGCTCCTGATCTGCCTCGGCGCCTCATTCTGGAGCTCATGGCTGCTCGGGTCTGCCCGGTTCACGAGTGTGGTGCGCTGGGCTGGCGCGAGCGTTCCGTTCTCCGCCGTTCTCCTGTATTCGCTGGGCATGCTGCAGTGGACCTACCGGAAATTCTGGTATGTTACGGTCGCGCTCCTCACCGCGAGCACGACGATCGCGCTCACCTACGCGGCCGCCAGATTGGGCCATGGCCTGACAGGATTCTTCGTGGCGCATCTCGTGGGGCAGGCCGTTGGTGCCTTCCTTGGGTTGTACGCAGCGCGGCAGGTGATTCGTCCTACCCGGGTGAGCACGGACTTGCGGCGCCTGCTGACGGTCGGCCTGCCGTTCGGCGTCATCGGGGTGGCGGCGACGCTGGTTCCCTCGATTGATCGACTCTTTCTCGTTCGATTCCACTCGCTTACTGAGGCAGGTATCTACGGCTTGGGCCAGAAGATTGCCTCCTTGTCGGTCCTCATGCTGGCGGGCTTCCAGGCAGCGTGGGCACCTTTCGCCTTTGCACGACGGTCCGATCCGCAGAAGGAGCGGCTGTTCGGGACCATCCTGCTTGTCGTCGCATCCGCCGTAGCGCTGCTGGCGGTGCTTCTTGCCATCGCGGCGCCGACGATCGCCCGCATCGCTGCGACGGATGAGTTCGTCGCTTCTACGACCTACGTCGGGCCGTTGGCCCTGTCGGTTGGATTGACGGTGATCTTCGCGGTGGTGTCCATCGGCTCCGTGATGGAGGGCCGATCGCTGCACAACCTTACGGCATATGTGCTTGGCCTTGCCATCACGTTGGCCGCGAATCTTGTGCTGGCCGCCGTCTCCGCCCCGGCGATCGGCATCGCGTGGGCCAACTGTCTGGGTCAGCTCTCGGCGGTCGCCGTTATGGCGGTGCTCGCTCACAAGGCTCATCCGATTGCATATCCCTATGCCAAGGTTGGCATTGTACTGATCGGAGGCGTTGCAGCAGTGGCCATGATCGGCACACACGTGCTGCAGATGAGCCCACTTGGCCGAGTCCTCGCCGCGCTGGGGGCAGTGGTGGTGGCCATCGCCTGGTGCTGGCTCAGTGCACTTTCGGCCGGTGAACGTGCCCTTATTCTTCGGCGGCTCTGCCCTTGGCCGGCGAAGTAGTGGCCTGCCCAGGCTTGCGCTGCAAGCCTGGCCGGCCTGCGTAATTCCGGCATTTAATCGGGAGGGTCCACATTGCGAGTCCACCTCTTCGGCGGCGTGCTGGCGTTTGATTACATGCTTGCGGGCTGGCTGCGCCGGCGGGGCGTTGATGCGCACTATTTCTTCAACATCAAGCACAGCGAAGGTGATTATCCGTGGTGGGAGGATGCGGACTTTGACCGCAACGCCATGCCAGCCTGGTGCCATTACTACCCGTTTCGCCTCCCCTACCTGTACCAGCGGCCGCTGAGCGAGGCCGGCAATGCATTCGTACGGGATTTTGACCGTGATGCTGACCTGCTCCTCGTGATTGGTGAGGGCGCATTTCTCGGCAATCGCTTCCGGACGCCCTACACCGTCTGGTCGTGCGGGTTCGAAGTGGCGGCGGCGATGCCGTCTTCCATACGTTGGCGGGCGCTCTTGGGGCGCGCGTTCGGCTCGGTAGAGCCGGTCCGCCTGCAGCGACGCCTGAACCGGGGCCACGTCAGGCGATGCCTTCGGAATGCAGCGTCGATCATCTCGGTCATGGAATTCCAGATCCCCACGTTCCTCCGCAGCCTCGGTCTGACGCCGATAGCGAAGCACCTGCCCATGCTCTACGACTGCACTCGTTACACGCGGTGCCCCGATCCAGCGCTGAACGCGCGCTATGCGAATGAGTCGATCGTGTTTTTCCTCCCGACTCGGCATACCTATGGATTTCACGACGTGTCGGACAAGGGGGCAGACAAGGCGATCGAGGCCTTCGCGCGCCTGGTCAAGGAGGATGCAGCGCTGCGCGCCCGTCTGATACTCGTAGAGAAGGGAGAGCAGGTCGACCGGAGCCGGGCCATGATTCGCGATCTCGATATCGGCTCATATGTGGACTGGGTCCCACATCTGTCAAAGGAGCTGATGCGCCACTACTATTCGATGCCGAATGTGGTCGTTCTAGACCAGTTTCAGAACGAGCAGACCATCGAGCCGACACTGCACGCGGCCATGAGACGTCTTGGCGCACGTGGAAGCATCTTCGCT
>DASTFH010000071.1:0-45208 GCA_035708725.1 Gemmatimonadales bacterium
TCCCTCCGCGTCCTCTGCGCCTCTGCGTTGAAAAGGCTGGGGTCGGCAAGGGGATCGCGGTCGGGCTGCAAGGTTGCTTCGACGCCCTGCGGGCGTCTCGCAATGACATGTAAAGGGTGCCCATGCAACAGAAGCCCTTGATCCCCCACCGCTCCCTCGGCCAGGGCGGCCTCACCGTCTCCGCCCTCGGCCTCGGCTGCATGGGCATGAGCCACGGCTACGGACCGCCGAAGGACCGACAGGAGATGATCGCGCTCCTGCGTGCCGCAGTGGATCGCGGCGTCACGCTCTTCGACACAGCTGAGGCATATGGGCCGCTCACCAACGAGGAGCTGGTGGGCGAAGCGCTGGCCCCGGTGCGCAGCCAGGTTGTGATCGCCACCAAGTTCGGGTTCAAGGTCTGGCCTCACGCGGAGCAGGACGGGGTGGACAGCCGCCCGGAACATATCCGCGAGGTCGCCCACGCTTCGCTCAAGCGGCTTCGCACCGAGATAATTGATCTCTTTTACCAGCACCGGGTGGATCCGTCGGTTCCTATCGAGGATGTGGCTGGCACGGTGAAGGAGCTGATCCAGGAGGGAAAGGTGCGGCACTTCGGGCTGTCGGAAGCCGGCGCCGAGACCATCCGAAGAGCGCACGCGGTGCAGCCAGTGACGGCGCTCCAGAGCGAGTACTCGATCTGGTGGCGCCAGCCCGAAAGGGAAATCCTGCCGCTGGTGGAGGAGCTGGGCATCGGCTTCGTGCCGTTCAGTCCGTTGGGCCGAGGGTTCCTTACCGGCAAGATTGACGAGCGCACCACGTTTGACCGTTCTGATTTCCGGAACATCCTGCCCCGATTTAACCCGGAACATCGGAAGGCCAACCAGGTGGTGGTCGACCTGCTGAGCCGGATCGGCAAGCGCCGGCAGGCCACACCGGCACAGGTGGCGCTCGCGTGGCTCCTGGCCCGGCGGCCATGGATCGTGCCGATCCCGGGCACCACCCGGCGCGAGCGGCTGGAGGAAAACATCGGCGCCGCCACTCTCGAGCTGACACCCGATGATCTCAGCGAGATTGACGACGCGTCATCACGGATGCCCATCGAGGGCGACCGGTACCCGGAGCACCTGGAGAAGCGGACGGGGCTGTGAGGCTGGACGGTTAGACGGTTAGACGGTTAGACGGTTAGACGGTTAGACGGTTAGACGGTTAGACGGTTAGATCCCGAAGGTAAGAACTAGCCGCCTAGCCGCCCAGCCGTCTAGCCGTCTCCTCTCACGCATCTCCCAATTCCGCGCTATAATCCCCCCAGCAGGCAGCTTCCTTCGACCGCCGGCTGATCATGCCCCATTCCTCGCCTTCCGTCACCCACCTCCTCCAGGAGTTGAGGGCTGGTAACCAGTCCGCCTTCGACGACCTGTTGCCGCAGGTGTACGACGAGTTGCACCAGCTCGCCAGCAAGCAGCGGAAACGGTGGGACGGCGACGAGACCCTCAACACTACCGCGCTGGTGCACGAGGCCTACTTCCGCCTGGCCGACCAGTCGGCGCCCAACTGGCAGAACCGGGCGCATTTCCTGAGTGTTGCCGCGGCCGCCATGCGGCAGATCCTGATTGATTACTCGAAGCGGAAGCACGCCGCCAAGCGCGGCGGCCGCTCACCGCATGTGCCCCTGCATGAGATCGAGGCGGCGCTCCTCGATGCCGGCCCATCTCCCGAGGTGCGCGACGACATCCTGGTGGCACTCGACGATGCGCTGCACCGGCTGGATGAGATCAACCACCGGCAGATGCGGATCGTCGAATGCCGCTTCTTCGGCGGCATGTCGGTGGACGACACCGCCGAGGCACTCAACATCTCCCCCGCCACGGTGAAGCGCGGCTGGAGCATGGCGCAGGCGTGGCTTTACCGGGACCTCAAGTCGCACGCCGGAGAGGGGCAGTGAGCGAGCACCAACCGGATGCGGAATCGGACCGGGATTCCGGCCGGGTCGAGGAGCTCTATGAGCGCGCGCTGGAGCTGCCGCCGCCCGACCGCCTCGCATTCCTGGCGGAGGCCTGCGGTGGCGACTCGCTCCTGCTGCAGGAGCTGCGTTCGCTGCTCGAGCATCGGGAAGCCGCCGAGTCATTCTTCAGCGGCCTCGCCGGCGCCGTGGTGTCGCCCACCATCGGTGAGCAGGTGCATCAGTACCGGCTCACCGGCATCCTGGGCACGGGCGGGATGGGAACCGTCTACCGCGCCGATGATACCCGGCTCGGCCGGATCGTGGCGCTCAAGTTTCTCCCGCCCTACCTGAGCGCCAACACCGAGTCACGTGATCGATTCCTGGTGGAAGCGCGCGCCGCCGCGGCCCTCGAGCATCCCAACATCTGCAGCATCCATGAGATCGGTGAGACCACCGACGGCAGGCCATTTATCGCCATGGCGTGCTATGAAGGCGAGACGCTGAAGGAGCGCCTCCGGCGCGGCCCGCTCCCGATCGAGGAGGCTGTCGCCATTGCCGTGCAGCTTGCCCGCGGGCTGGGCGCGGCGCACGCCCGCAATATCGTGCATCGCGACGTGAAGCCCGGCAACATCATGCTCACCACCGATGGCACCGTGCGTCTGCTGGACTTCGGCGTGGCCAAGGTGGCTGACGTGAGCCTGACGGGCCCCGGGGCCACGCCAGGCACCATCGCCTACATGTCGCCCGAACAGGCGCGCGGCGACACGGTCGGCCCCGCCACTGACCTGTGGAGCCTCGGTGTCGTGCTCTATGAGATGCTTGCAGGCGCGCGGCCATTTCGCGGCGGCAACGATCGCACCGTCATCCAGGCCATACTCCACGACCAGCCCGACCTGGCATACGGGCCCCTGCGTGACGCGACGCCGGGCACCCGCCGCATCATCGAGCGGCTGCTGCAGAAGAACCCAGCCGATCGTTTCCCGAACGCCGGCGCATTGCTGCACGAGCTGGGGCGACGCGCCCCCGCCACTGGGAGCGAACGGGTGCTCAGCTGGACCCGAAGGCACGCGCACCACCTGGGGCTGAGCGTCGCCGGCCTGCTGGTCATCGCCGCGCTGGTCTCGGTTGTGCGTCCCGACCAACCGCCGGGTGTGGCGCTGCCCGACTCCGGCGCGAGCACGCCGCTCGTCATCGCGGTGCTACCGTTCACCGTCCGAGGCGCCGGTCTCGATGTGTGGCGCGAAGGCATGGTCGACCTGCTCTCGATGGGGCTCGATGGCGCGGCCGGCCTCCGCGCAGTGGACAGCCGCACCCTGCTCGCTGCGTGGCACCAGGAGGCGGGGGATGCAGGTTCGGCTGATCTCGCCCGCGCGCTCGCTGTCGCCCGGCGGACACATGCGCGCTACGCAATGGTGGGATCGGTCATCGGGGCGGGATCGCGGATGCGGCTCGCGGCCGACCTGTACGACACCGAGAGCGGGAAGACGGTGGGACCGGTGCAGGTGGATGGACCGCCCGACTCGGTGCTGGCCCTCGCGGACCGGCTGGGCATGCAGACGCTCGCGCTGATTTTCGAGAAGGATCCCAGCCAGGTCCCCACGGTGAACCTGGCCGCGATCACGACACCGTCGCTCGTTGCGCTCAAGGCGTACCTGGATGGAGACGAGCAGTACAGGAGGTCAGAATTCCGTGCCGCGAGCGAGGCGTGGGAGCGCGCGGCGCGCGCGGACTCGCAGTTTGCGCTTGCGTATCTCGGGCTGTCCGATTCGTACTCATGGTATGACTTTGACGCCTTCCAGCGGAATACGAAGCGGGCCCATGAGCTCGCGGCGCGGCTTCCCGAACGTGAGGCAGCCAAGGTGCGAATGCGCTGGGCACGGTATGTCCAGGATCCGGGCGCGCTCGCCATGATCCGGGAAGTCATCCGCCGATATCCTGACGCGGCGGACGCCTGGTATGAACTGGGTGAGGTCTACTTCCACGACGCCACGGCCATGGAGGGACCGGGAGAGTCCGAGGCTGCGTTCCGGAAGGCGGCGGAGCTCCAGCCGACGATGGCGCCCTACCGCGTGCACCTGCTGGATCTCGCCTTCCAGTGGGAGGCCGACAGCACGTCCATCGCTCGAGAGCTGAGGGCCTATTCCCGCCTGGCGTCCGACGAGCCTCGGACTCAGGCCGCGAGGGTTGCGTTGGCGCTGGCATTCGGCGGCGACGGCGCACGTGACAGCGCGCGTGCCACGCTCGCCACGCTGGACGCCGAGCCCGCCCTCTTCGTCTACGAGTTCCTGCAGCATCCGCGATTCGCCGACGTGCGCCAGTCTATCGCTCCGCTCATCAAGTCCCTGCTGGGTGAGACACGGCGATCGACGTTCATCCACTCGCAGTTATTCAATCTTGGCTTCATGGACGGCCGGCTCCGTGAGGCACTGGCCATTCTTGCCGATTCCGCCACGCGGCCACTCTTCCGAAGCTGCGGCCCGCTCTACTTTGAGTCGCGGGGCCTGCCCGTGCCACTGCAGGCCCTGAAGCAGGGACGTGCCGTGACCCAGAAGGACACGTCGCTGCTCAGCGGCCCGGCGCTTCGCTGTGCCGCCGACTATGCCGCCCGTTTCGGGGATTGGAAGGAACACACCGCGCTGCTCGCGCGCGCGCGCCAGATGGCCTCGCGTGCGCTGGCATCGGGAGATACCCTGCATGCCCGCGCGTGGTTCGAGATTGCCAGTTCAAGTGAAGGCTACGGCTTGCTGCGTCGCGGCCGGAAGGTGGAGGCGCTTCGCGCCTTCGAAGCGTGCCTGGTCGGATCCGGCGACAACGGTCCCCAATGTGTCTGGTTCGTCGGCCGGCTCGCGCTCGACCTCGGCAAGCTCGATGTGGCCGAGCAGGCCTTCCGTGCGCTCTGGAATCAGCGGGAGGGGGCGGCGGCACGCATGCAGCTGGCGCGAATCCTGGAGCGCCGCGGACGGCCAGCCGAAGCGCGCGAGGCGTACGAGTTCGTGGCCTACGCGTGGCGGAATGCCGACCCTGAGCTGCAACCCGTGGTTGACGAAGCGCGACAGGCCATCGTGCGCCTGTCGCCCCGTTCCCGATCATCGAGCAGCACCGGCGGCGTTCGCGACGCCTCCGCCGCCTTGCGAAGTTCCCAACAGCTTCCATGAGGCGGCAGCGGCCTCGTTGAGCAGCCAGCTCGCCGCTGCACGATCGCCGGCATAATCCGCCCATGCGGCGACCGAGAGCGTGGACTGGTTGCCGAGCCAGCCTGACTGCTCATCCAACACCATCAACGGTTCGCCAGGCGTGGATGAAAGCCGAAGGTCCAGCAGGCTGCTGATCCAGCCCGTGCCGGCCGAGTTGCCCCTGCCGCTGGCTTGCTCGTGCCGGACACCTGGCTCGACGGCGAGTGCCCACAAGCCGCCGTGCGCCCGGTTGCCGGTGAAGGCCGCTTGCACCGCCTGGTTGGTGGCGGCATTGTCGAGCCCCGCCTGCATCACGAAGGTCGGCACGGCCAGGGCGGCGGGAGCGGTGAGGTTGGCGACGCCTGGCGGCACCCGTGCGAGCAGCCCGATCGCGCGCTCCGGATGCCGGGCCACCAGGCCTCCGGACTCGGTTTCACTTAGCCCCACCATCAACACCGGCGCCTGGGCAAGTTCAGGATGCCCGCTCCGGGCCGCGATGGAGCTCAGTACGGCGAAGAGTGCATCGTCACCCGCTGAACTGTTGGGCGGTTGCGTGTTGGTACCGATCAGGGCGACATGTTTGGAGCGCGCCACGGAACGGAAGCTTGCGGCCCATACCTGCAGCGATTGTTCGAGCTCGGGATTGTCCGCGCCGTGGATCGGTTCGCCCGTGATAAAGCCGCGAGTCCCGTTGCTCCCGATGACGATGATCGCAGCGCGAACGGGCCCCGTGCCGGCGGGAACCAGCGCCGCCGTGGTGCCCGCCTCGTAGATCTCCTGCGCGGTCAGCGCGAAGTCGTGGGTGTTGGCGCCCGCGGCAAGCGTGATGTCCGCCTCAGCCGGTTCGTATCCCGGCCGCTCGGCGCGGACCTTGGCCGCGCCCACCGGCACGCTGGTGAGCTCGAAGTGGCCGTTGTCGTCGCTGGTGGCCGTCGCGGCGCCAACGCTGATCGTGACGCCCGCGAGCGTGACGGACTGGCCGGCGACCCGAACCGTACCAGCAAGCGTCGCTCCACCCCCGGCGCCCTCCGGTCCTGTCGACTCCCCGCAGGCAGCGAGGAGCAGCAGCGTCATCGTAATGGCCTGTCGTAACATGGATGCCTCCCAGTGGAACGCGCCCGCCACGGAGCGCGGACGGCCCCGTTCCTGGCGGTTGTATGCCCTCTGGGTTCGTTACGACAAGCGAGTCTGGATGGGATCAGGCGGGTCTACGGTCGTCGGGCGTCGGCTCTCGGTCGTCAGTCGTCAGTCGTCAACTGCGCTGTCGCTCTGAGGCCGCGCGGCGGCCGAAGAGGCGAAGCATGCCCAGCGTGATAGCCCCTTCACTTCTATCATGCTCGCGAATGCCGGGATCAGGGTGACACAGACCGCCGACCGACGACTGACGCCCGACGACCCTTCTCCCATCACCCCCGCAACTTCCTCAATTTCCCCACCACCATCTCACCCACGCGGTGGCGCCGGGTGCGATAGCGAAGCCCGCGCACGGCGGCGCGGACGGGTGTCCGGCCCAGGGCGCGCTGGGCGTCAGCCCATTGGCCCTCGAGATGATGCGGAATGGACCAGAGCGCCCTGATGCGCGCCGGCAGGTCGATGGTGCCGAAGCATGTGAGACGGTCGAGTGCGCCCGCCGCCGCGAACTGCACCTGGGTGCGTACGCACTTCTCGCACTCACCGCAATTGAGCGCCGACGAACGATTCTCCCAGCAGACCCGCAGCTGCTCATGCACCAGCGGATTGTCCGCGATGGCGGCCACCTTGTCGAGCCGCGCCACGCCCGGGCCGGCGGTGGTGACGCCCACGGCGGCGGACGACCAGCAGCGATCGAGTTCCACCGTCGATCCGTGCGGCGGCGGGACATCGCTGCTCGCGATCAGCACATGGTTCACGTGTGGCGCGAGCAGCTGGGCGACGGCCCCAAGTGCAGCGCCGTGGGTATGGTTACCCCAGTGGGCGCGGCGGAAGACCGGATGCTGGCGAAGATTGGTCCGGATGGTGAGCACGCGGAGATCACACGCGCCGGCGACGTGATCCAGGAGCCGGGCCGTCGCGTCGAGCCGTGCCTGGTCGGTGAGCGGAATGTCGAACCCCTGAACGAAGATCAGCGCACTGACCGTCTCGAGATTGGTGAGCAGGGCATGGAAGGAATCCACGCCGCCGGTGAAGAACACCCCGGTCGCCGCTGCCTCGGCGTGCGCTGATGCCGTTGGCGCCAACACCTCGCCACCCGCAAAGCCCCAGTAGCGCCGGGCGATCTCCCTCGCCTGCGCAGCATTGCCAGCCCACACGTCACAGACCGGATCATCCGACCGCAGTGACTGGCCAAGCATCATCGCCGGGATGAGGAGCGCTGAAAGAAACGCCTCCGCGCTGGGCCGCAGCGGCACGCCGGACTCGAACCAGAGTACGTCTCCCTCGATGGCCGCCGACACGCGCCACGTGCCGTCGCCATGGGCGGACTGCACCGGGCCGACCTCTAGAGCAACTGGTTCCGGGGATATGGTCGGAGGCATGCGTGGATCTCCGTGCGGGGATGTGCGCCGGACGCTCAGCGCTCGGCGCTCAGCTCATTATAGTTTCCCATCATGACCTACGGGCCGTCGCATCCCGCCAATGTGTCGGGCATCACAATTGACGCCGTGCACGTCCAGGAGGAGTTCCGGGCCAATGCGGCGCGGACGCCGCCGCAGACCGTGGGATCATGGCACCCCGACCGCGTCGCCAATCTCACGACACTGCTGGCTCGGCCGGAGCTCCGGCCATTGGCCGACGGCATCGCATTCGGGCTGCATGCGCAGGAGCCGGTTCCCTGGATGCTGCGCGATGGCCTCGTCTCGCTTCATGGCTCCGTTGCGGACCGCGCCGATGCGGCAGCTGCCGTGGTCCTCCGGCATGCGCTTGAAGTCGCACTGCTCGACCGGCTTCTCCCGAATGACGACGATGCGCGCATGGCGGGACTTGGCCTCGCGTGTCATGCGACGTACGGCTACCTCGATGGACTCACCGCCGGCGAGCGCGAGCAGGTCGTCGGCCTGGACCCTTCGTGGCGGCAGATGCTGGTCGCGCCGTGTGTCGATGATGCGCCGCGCCTCCTCGATCACCTCCGCGAACATGCGGCCACGCTCTTCCTCCTCCGGGCCTGGGACGCACTGGCCGCCGTGGCACGCTTCTCTGACGCGGCACTGCAGCAGCGGGTGCTCGGCCGGCTGACGGCACTGCTTCCGCTCGCGCTTCCCACCGAGCGGCTGCTCACCCTTGGTGGCGACAGCCGGCTGCCTATCGACCCGGCCACCGGGCTGAACCGCTATGGCTGCAGCCCGAAGCCGAGACCTCGAGCGCATACTTTCTCTTCGTGTACGGCGACCTCGGTATCGGAAATCGGATTCCGGGCTGCGGAACGCAGTCGCCAGCGGCTCATCGCGGCGGTGAGCCAGGATGGGTTCGAGGAGGCAATCCTCGATCACTCCGAGAGCATCCGCCGTGCAATCCTCCGGTGGCTGCATCTTGACCAGCCGGGCACGGAGCTGGTGCTCACGTCATCGGGCACTGACGCCGAGCTGCTGGCGCTCTATTTCGCATCTGGCAGCAGCGATGCACCGGTCACGAGTGTGGTGCTCGCGCCCACTGAAGTGGGCAGTGGAACCGTCCCGGCCGCGGGAGGCAGGCACTTCGACAGTCTCACGCCGCACGGCCGCCCCGCTGAGCCCGGTGCACCGGTCAGGGGCCTGCCCACCGACCGGCTGGAGCTGGTCCAGATCCCGGTGCGCCAGGCTGATGGCGCCGTCGTGGCCGCGCAGGAGCTGGATGCCGTGATCGAGGCGACGGTGCAAGACCGCTGCGAGCGGGGCGGCACCGTGCTCCTGCATCTCGTGGACGCCTCCAAGACCGGGGTCGGTGGGCCGAGCGTGGAGCTGGCGCGCGCGCTGTTGGAGCGCTATCCGGAGCAGCTTACCGTGCTCGTCGATGCCGCGCAGATGCGCCTGAGCCGGCCCGCGCTGCGTCATTACCTGAACTGCGGATTCCTGCTGCTCATCACCGGCTCGAAGTTCTTCACGGGACCACCCTTCTCCGGCGGGCTGGTGGTGCCGCCCGGCACGGCGAGCAGGGTCGATCACCTGCCGCCCCTCCCGCTGGGGCTCGCCGACTACACCAGCCGCAGCGACTTTCCCCTGCGGTGGCGCGGCCTCACCCATGGCATTCCGCTGGGCGCGAACGTGGGCAGCCTGCTGCGGTGGCGGGCGGCGCTCTGGGAGATGGAAGCGTTCTACGTCGTGCCCGCCGACCGGCAGTTCGCCGCCGTGCGCCATTTCGTCGAAGGTCTCGACCGCGCCGTGGCAACAAGCGAATGGGTGAAGATGGTCGAGGCGCCGGCGCTCACGCGCCTGCCCGAAGGTGACGAACAGGCGTGGGACTCGACCCAGACCATTTTCTCACTGCTGGTGAAGCGTCGCCACGCACCGGCCGGCGAGCCGCCGTATCTCGTGCTGGATGAAGTGAAGCAATTGTACCTGTGGCTCAACAGGGATGTCTCGGCGCTGCTTCCGGACGGGATCGACGACGATGAACGCCATGTCGCCGCGGCATCCTGCCACGTGGGCCAACCGGTCGTGATCTTCAGCGATCATGGCCACCAGTATGCGGCGATCCGCATCGCCTTCGGCGCGCGGCTGGTCTCGCGCGTCGAGATGGACCCGCTGCTGGGCGACACTGCAGCCGCTCGGCGAGAGGGAGAACTCGCGAGTGCGCTGGCGGTGCTGCGAAAGATCGAGCTGATCGCGAGGTGCTGGGGGGAGATGAGGGGCTAGGGTCGAGGGTCGAGGGGTCGAGGGGTCGAGGATCAATTTTTCGCGGGAATGACGAGCGAGCGACCTTCGCCCGACCCTGGACCTTGGACCCTGGACCATAGACCCTAGCCCCTCGACCCTCGTCCCTCGACTATCATCCCCATATGCCCAGATCACCAAAGCAGATCCTCGCCCTGCTTGCGCTCGTCGCAGGCGCCCTCCACGCCCAGTCGCCAGATTCGATTCCCCTCCCCGAACAGCCCCGTCCCGACTTTGCCCGCACCGACTGGCTGAATCTCAACGGCCGGTGGCGCTTCGCGCCTGACTCGGCGGACCAGGGAGTGAAGGCGGGGTGGACGAGCGGGGAGCTGCCGGGCAACAGGCAGATCCTGGTTCCCTTCTCCTGGGCGGCTCCGCTCTCGGGCATCGGCGATACCACCGACATCGGCTGGTATGCCCGCACCCTCACCATCCCTGAGGCGTGGAAGGGCAAGCGCGTCTTTCTCGTAATCGGCGCCTCCGACTGGCGCACTTCCGCCTGGCTCGACGGCGACTCACTCGGTACCCATCAGGGCGGCTACACGCCGTTCTCGCTTGAGCTCACAAAGCTCGCCAAGCCGGGCAGCAGGCAGCGGCTTGCCATCCGGGTAGACGACACGCCCCACCCGTTCAAGCTGGAAGGGAAGCAGGGCTACGGCGACGCCAAGGGCATCTGGCAGACTGTGTACCTCGAAGCCCGCGGCACTGATCCGCTCGACGCCATCCACTTCACCCCGCACCACGACCTCAACGGCGTGGACGTGGATGTGCGGCTACTGGAGCCGGCGCCTGAGGGGCTGAAGCTCCATGTGGCGGTTGGATCGGTGGAGGTGACGCGGGACGCGAGACGTGGGACGCGCAAGGTGCACCTGAGCATTGCACTGCCGAACGCTCGGCGCTGGACGCTGGACGATCCGTTCCTGCATGACGTCACCGTGACTCTAAGCGGCGGCAGGAACTTCGTGCCGGATTCGGTGCAGACGTACTTTGGCATGCGAACCATTGGAGTCGCGAGTCCCGGGTCACGAGGCGCGAAGTCCGTGACCCGCGACTCGCGACCCGCGACCTACGTTTCCCTCAACGGCTCCCCCATCTATCTCCAGCTCGCCCTCGACCAGGCCTACCACCCCGAGGGCTTCTACACTTTTCCGACCGACAGCGCGCTCAAGGAAGAGATCCTCCGCGCCCGCCAGCTCGGCCTCAACGGACTCCGCGAGCACATCAAGATCGAGTCTCCCCGCAAGCTCTACTGGGCCGACAAGCTTGGCGTACTCATCATGGCCGACGTGCCCAACTGGTGGGGCCCGCCCGACTCCGCCGCGTTCCAGGAGCATGACGCGGCGTTGCGCGGCATGATCGACCGCGACTACAACCATCCGTCCATCTTTTCCTGGGTGCTGTTCAATGAATCGTGGGGCCTGATCAGCAGCGTGGATTCGAGCGACCGCTACCTGCCTGCCACCCAGCGCCGGGTCGCCGCCGATTATCACCTTGCCAAGTCACTCGATTCCACTCGGCTCGTGGAAGACAATTCGGTCTGCTGCGGCTGGCCGCACACCGAGACCGACCTCGACTCCTGGCACAGCTATCTCCCCGGCTGGCGCTGGGCCAGCTACGACAAGCAGGTCAGCGACAGCACCTTCCCGGGTTCCACCTGGAACTTCACGGCGCCGTGGAAGCAGGGACAGCAGCCGATGCTGAATTCCGAGTTCGGCAACGTGTGGGGCTACGAGGGCAGCACCGGCGACGTGGACTGGAGCTGGGATTACCACCGCGCGGTGGATGCCTTCCGGCGCAACCCGAAAATTGCCGGCTGGCTCTACACTGAGCTCCACGACGTGATCAACGAATGGAACGGCTACGTCCGCTTCGACCGGACATCCAAGGAGACCGGCTTCGGCACCCTGGTGGATGGCATGACGCTGCAGGACCTCCATGCGCCGCTCTACATCGCCATCGGCGATTCGGCACTCGCACGGGACGCAACGCCGGGCGAGCAGGTGGAGGTGCCGCTCTACGCCTCATTCAACACCGGCAGCACCGCGCTTCCCGATTCGCTGACGCTCACGTTCGAGCTGGCCGGCTGGAATGCGCTGGGCGAGCGGAAGACCTGGGACACGACGTCTCGGCGGATTCCGTATCGCCCGTGGATGTCAGAGTCACTGGCGCCGCTCTCAATCAGGATGCCCGACGAACCGGCCGTGGCCGTGCTCGCCGTACGGCTCGACGATGCGACAGGCACGGTGCTGCAGCGCAACTTCACGACGTTCGTGGTGGAGGGCGACGCGCCGGACAGCGTCACGCTCGCTGACGGCCGCCGCGCCATCGTCTCCCGCGTCCCCGTGTCCCGCGTCACGTCCAGCCACTGGTCGCTCAAGCAGTGGCCCGTCATGGACAGTCTCAAGCTGGACGGCGCCGGGAGCGGCTACTTCGAGTATGCGATTCCCTTCCCCAGGGGACTCGCCGCCCGCGATGTCGCCCAGGCGACGTTCCTGGTCGAGGCCTCGGCCAAGCGACTGAACGGCAAGGACCGGGACAGCACGGCCGGCGACAACGGCGACTACATGCGGGGTGGCGGGCTGCATGACCGGAGCCGCAACCCCAACAGCTATCCGATGACCAGCGAGGACAAGTATCCCAGCGCCATGACCGTGAGCTTCAACGGCCATGTGGCCGGCCGAGTCGAGCTCAGTGATGATCCGGCCGACTCGCGTGGCATCCTCAGCTGGCATGCACAACCGCATGACGGTCACCTGCACGAAGCAGGGTCCTACGGCCAGTTGCTGCGCATCCCGATTCCCGCTGAAGCCATCGCGGAGGCTGAACGAACGGGACAGGTGATGATCAGGATGGAAGTGGACGACGCGCTGCCGGGCGGGCTGGCGATTTACGGGAAGAATTTTGGGCGGTATCCGGTGGACCCGAGCGTGGTGTGGGTCGTGCGATAGTCGACGGTCGACGGTCAATGATCGACCGTAGACCGTTGACCGTCGACCGCCTACCTTCAATCGTCCCTCGGAAAGACCTGTGACCCGTGACTCGCGACCCATGACTCCCATGCGCCTCCTGCCCGTCCTGACCGCCCTGACTGCCCTGTCCGCCCCGTCCCTCCTGGCCCAGGATACCACCACTTTCACCCACGCCGACACGCTCAAGGGTTCGCTCACAGCGCCCGAGCGCACCTGGTGGGACGTGACGTTCTACGACCTGCACGTGAAGGTGAACCCGGCCGACAGCAGCATCCGCGGCTGGAACGGGATCACCTATACGGTCGTCGGCCCCACCGACGAAATGCAGATTGATCTGCAGGCGCCGCTCAAGGTGGACAGCATGGTGGAGGGTGGCCAGAAGCTCAAGTTCCGGCAGGATGGCAACGCGTGGTTCGCGACCACGGCCGGCAAGCAGAAAAAGGGGGAATCCCACACGGTCACCGTCTATTACAGCGGCAAGCCCACGGTGGCGGTGCGGCCGCCCTGGGACGGCGGCTTCACCTGGGGCCACGACAGCCTGGGCAAGCCGTGGATCGTGACCACCGACCAGGGCATCGGCGCCAGCATCTGGTGGCCCAACAAGGATGTCCAGGCGGAAGAACCCGACAGCCAGCGCATTGCCATTACCATGCCCGATCCGCTGGTGGATGTCTCCAATGGCCGGCTCCGGAGCGTCGAGCATCACCCCGACGGCACCACCACCTGGGAGTGGTTCGATACCAACCCGATCAACAACTACGCCATCACCATCAACGCCGGCGATTACATCCACTTCAGCGAGATCTTCCGGGGCGAGAACGGCCCGCTCACCCTCGACTACTGGCCGCTGTCCTACCACCTCGACGCCGCGAAGCACACCTTCGCCCAGGCTCCGGCCATGCTGGCGTGCTTCGAGAACTGGTTCGGGCCATACCCATGGTATGAGGACGGCTACAAGCTGGTTGAAGTCTCGCACAACGGGATGGAGCACCAGAGCGCGGTGGCCTACGGCAACGGCTTCACCAACGGGTATCACTACCGCAACCCGTCCCGCAGCATCTACGGCAACATGTTCGACTTCATCATCATCCACGAAAGCGCGCACGAGTGGTGGGGCAACAACATCACCGCCAGGGACAACGCCGACATGTGGGTGCATGAGAGCTTCGCCAACTACGCGGAGAACCTCTACGTCGAATGCCGCTTCGGCAAGGAAGCCGGCGCCGACTACGTCATCGGCACCCGGAACGGGATCCGGAACGACAAACCGGTCATCCCGGCGCGCGGCGTGAACGCCCAGGGCTCGGGCGACATGTATCCCAAGGGCGGGAACATGCTGCACACCATCCGCCAGATCGTGGCCAACGACTCCACCTGGCGCGAGATCCTCCGCGGGCTCCAGCACACCTTCTGGCACCAGACAGTAAACGGCCAGCAGATCCGCGACTACATCAGCGAGCACGCGGGCACCGACCTGGACAAGGTCTTCCAGGAGTACCAGGAAACAACGATGGTGCCGGAACTGGACTACAAGATCAGCGGCAACACGCTGTCGTATCGCTGGACCAACGTCGTCAGTGGGTTCGACATGCAGGTGGGCGTCACCCTCTCAGGCGACGACTATACCGTGATCCATCCGACCGAGAACTGGCAGACCGCCACGCTGTCGCTCAGCGACCCGTCGAAGTTCAAGGTGGACCCGGATTATTACGTGACGGTGAAGAAGGTCGAGTAGTCGAGAGGTCGAGGTGGTCGAGGGGTCGAGAAGTCGAGAAGCTGATGTAGCGCCGTCATTGCGAGCCCCGAAGGGGCGAAGCAATCGGGTCGCCTGCAAGCGTGAGCCTGTCTCTCGGGCCACCCGATTGCTTCGTCGGGCCTTTCAGGCCCTCCTCGCGATGACGCGTCCCCTCTCGCCCCCTCGACCTCTCGACCCCCATCAGTCCTCCAACGGCACTCCCCCTTCACCCGGCACATTCGGCCCCGGCCGGTCGGTCTTGCGGCGATCGCGACGCTGGCCGGCTTCGTACCACCTCCGGGTGATCTCGCCAGCGAGCTCGCGGTTCCCGAGGCCGAACGCCAGTCCCACGGCCAGCGCCACCGCACCCAGGATGAGTGTGAACGCCGATGTGACGATCTCCTCGGCCACCCCGAGCTGGGTGAGTGCCATGAAGAGCGCGATCAGGATCACCGCGCCCTTGGCGACCTTGGCCAGCGTCGGCACTCCCGCGACCGTGCCCGCCGAGGCAAGGATCAGCGCGCGCACGAACTCGCCGATGATCATGCCGAGGATCACCACCACGATCGCGGCCATGAGAGTCGGGATGTAACCGAGCATCAACCCGAACATCCGGTTGATGCTGTCGAGCCCGAGCGCGGTGCTCGCGAGCAGGATCACCACCAGCATCACCAGCCAGAAGACAAGCTTGGCCAGTGCGCGGACCGGATCGAGCCGGCTGCCGGTGCGGACCACCGCTTCATCCAGCCCACCCGCGTGGGCCACGCGGTTGAAGTCCATGCGCTTGAGCGTGTCGTCCGCCCAGCGCTGGACTTGCCGGGCCAGGAAGTAGCCGGTGACGAGAATAAGGGCAGCGCCGATCAGCGCCGGCAGGAAGCTCCCGATCTGCTCCGCCCCCAGCAGCAGCCGCCGCCACAGTTCACTCATGATGACACCTCGATGACGACCTTTCCCGTTTGCGTCCCCGCCGCGAGCCGGCGGTACGCGTCCACGCTTTGCTCCAGCGGCACCACGCTGTCCACGCCGGGCCGGAACCGTCCCGCGTGTGCATGCGCCAGAATGTCGGCAAATTCACGCCGGTTGCCCATGGTGGAACCGAGAATGGACCACTGGTGCCAGAAGAGGCGCCTGGCGTCGAGCGTCAGATGCGGCCCCGTTGTGCCACCACACACCACGATCCGCCCGAAGCGGCTTGCGATCCGGAGCGTCGAGGGCCAGGTAGCTTCGCCCACCGAGTCTACCACGACATCGGCGCCACGCCGATCGGTGATCTCCTTGACCCGGGCGACGACGTCGTCCTCCCGATCGATAACGTAATGCGCGCCGATGGCCTCAGCGTCCGCCAGTTTGTCGCGTGAGCCGGCGACGATGACGGTGGCACCGAGGTAACGGCCAATCCGCACCGACTGCTGCGACACGCCGCCGCCTGCCCCCCAGACGAAGAGCGTCTCGCCTTCCGCAAGCCGGGCCCGGGTGACGAGCATCCGCCAGGCAGTGAGCGTCGAGAGTGGAAAGGCCGCGGCTTCAGCCCAGCTCATTCCCTCCGGCACCCGCCCCACGTTGATCGCGGGCAGCGTCACCAGTTCGGCGACGGTGCCACTTCGATGCTCGCCCAGGATGGCATAGCGCTCGCAGAGCGACTCTTCGCCCATCCTGCAGAAGCGACAGTGACCGCAGGAGATGCCGGGATTCAGCATGACGCGGTCGCCCGCGCGCACACTCACCACGCCGTCTCCCACCGACTCGATCACGCCAGCGCCATCGGATCCCACGATGAATGGCCACGCTGGCTCCGGCCCCGGCAAACCATCGGCCATGAACAGGTCAAGATGATTGAGCGCCGCTGCCTTCATCTGCACGCGCACCTCACCCGGCCCCGGCATCGGGGCGTTGGGCAGGTCCATGACCTCGAGGGCGCTGAGGCCCTGGGGAGCGGTGAGGGTGAGGGCTTTCAAGGTCGAGAGGTCAAGGTGGTCGAGGTGGTCGAGGTGGTCGAGATGGTCGAGAGGTCGAGAGGTCGAGGCATGTCATCCGTCATTGCGAGGGCCGAAGGCCCTCCTCGCAATGACGCACCATTCCTGGCCCCTCGACCCCTCGATCCCTGGACCTAGAAATCCGGCGTCGCCACCTGCTCGCCGGGGCTGAGTGGAATCTCGATCGCGGCTGCGGAGCCATCGATCAGCTGGGAGACGACCCGGTACTCGGTCTGGCTCCCACCGCGCTCCACCCGTTGGCCGGCGAGATAGAGATAGCGCCTGCCATCTCCCGACAGCGCCAGCGCCAGCACGGCGTCATTGGTTTCTGCCAGCACGGTCCGGTTGACGCCGGCCTGCCGGATGATCTGGGACCCACCCTTGGGACGGTCGCTGGCGTAGAGCAGGTCGCCGTTGGCAAAGAACCGGGGCGCGAGCTCGCGCTGCGGCGTCGCAGTGATGCGCCGGACCGCGGACCCGTCCATTGCCATTTCGTAGATGTCGTAGTTGCCGGCGCGCCCGCTGGCGAAGGCGATGATGCGTCCATCGGGCGAGACGGCGGGCGAGATATTGCCACCGGTCGTCTCGGTGAGCTGCGTGGGCTCGCTTCCATCCACGCCACTGCTGGCAATCTGGGTCTGTCCACCGGTGCTGGAGGTGTACACGATGCGCGTGCCATCCGGCGTCCAGGCCGGCTCGGTCTCATCACCGCTGCCGCTGGTGAGCTGGGTCAGCTGAGTGCCATCGGCATCCATGAGCCAGATGTCGAACGTACCGCTCCGGTTGGAAGAGAACGCGATTCTCGTCCGGTCCGGCGAATAGGCGGCACCAAGGTTGGTCCCGGTGTCCGCCAGGACGGGAACGAACACGCCGGGCTCGGCGAGCCGCACGGCGTAGATTCCGACTCCGCCGCGCGCCGCGCGGTCCGACGATATCAACAGGTCTCCATTGACGTACACTTCCACCGAATCTGCGCTGCCATACGGTGTGGACGCGCGCACCATGGTGTGACCGAGGCTTGCCGCCGAGATGGCGCCATTGGAAACGCTGGCGACCCCGGGACGCGTGCTGGTCCAGGTGACCGGGCCGCTCACGCCCGGTACCACCGCGCCGCTGGGATCGAGCAGCCGAGCCGCGAGCTGCACCCGGTCCCCTACGCTCAGGGCCAGCCGACTCCGGTCGATCGCCACGTTGATCGGTGCCACCGTTACGGTCCAGACCACTGGCGCCACGCCCTCGAGCCGGGCGGTGAGGGTTGTCGTTCCCTGTTTCCGCGCTGTGAGGGTGCGACTCTCGGCGGCAAAGCTCGCGACCGTCGTGTCAGCGACGCTGAATGTCACCGGCACATCATCGAGCGCATTGCCCGCGGCATCGAGCGCACGGATGTCAAAGCGCCGGGTGGTGGTGACAGGAATTGAAATGGGGCCGTCGTCCGCCTTTGGCACCGTGATGGCACCAGCGACCGGCGGTCGGACCGTCACCTTGATCCGTCCCACCATGCCATAGCCCCGCACGGTGACGACCGTCTCGCCCGGCCCCACTCCGCGGACGATCCCGCCCGCCTCAGCCGCCACCACCGCAGGGTTCTCCGAGCTCCAGTTGAGTCCGGTGGTCAGCTGTCGGTCTCCCTGGCTCGGGATGGTGGCATGGAGCGTATCGGTGGCGCCACTGGCGAGGGTCAGCGACTCGAGCGTCGTGAAGAGAGCCGTGTCCACTGACACGGTTGCCGTCCCACTCACGCCATTTGCCGCCGTCGCCGTGATGGTGGTGGAGCCCGGGCCAGTTCCGACCACAACGCCGTCGCGGTCCACTGCGGCAACGCGGCTGTCGCCCGAGCTCCAGGTCAGCGGGACGACGGGGGGTGTGGAACTGTCGGCAGTGGAGACGTGGGCAATGAGGCGGGCCGGCTCCAGCGGAATGAGCGCAACCGAAGCCGGCTCAAGCAGGATGGACGAGACCGCGACTGGTGGTCCCGCCGATGCCACGGGCGCCGGGGCGGACGACGTCACGGTGACCCTGGCGGTGTCCCGCCGGCCGCCGGCGACCGCCTCGATCAGGGCAGCGCCGGCGGCATGGCCGGTCACTGAGCCATCGGCCGTGACCGTAGCAATGATGGTGTCGGAGGAGAGGTAGGTGATGTTGGCGGTAGCGATGATCCGCCCTTGCGGATCGTATGCCGCGGCAAAGAGCCGGGTGTCCTGGCCGGCGTCCAGGCGGAGCTCGTCAGGCGTCACCTGCACTTCGGCGACGACCTGGGCCGACGCGACCGCGGTCCCGGTCGCCGTCAGGAGAGCAGTAAGGAATGCCGCCTTCATGCCAAGTCCCGCGCCCTGTCCCATGCTCCAGCGTCCACCTTCGGTCAGTCGTTCAGGTCCTGCTGTCTCTCCGGGCGGTCAAAATGGGCCCGTTTCTCCTGGAACCGCAACACCTTGCACGACCCAGGCCGGAGGCCTCGGGCACGCTCTCAGCGATGGGGAAAGGATGACCTTTGGCATCTGGAATGGACCGTCATGGCCGATCGGCCCGCGGAAACCTTGCACAACAGTAGCGGTTGTGCAAGTTATAACGCGCGATGGCGCTGTTCTCGGGGCCATCCCCGGCGGCTGGTTGTGCCGCAGTCCGATCCATGGAGCTTCAATGTCCACGCTAGACAATCTCGAAACGGGCTGGACGAGTGGTGGCTGGATGGACGACACACCGCTCTCGAGCGAACCGCTCCCGCCCCCGCCGCCGCTGACCTTCAGCATGCCCCCGGTCGAGCCCGTGGAACCGTTCCGGGCCGCTCCGGCCCCGGCGCGGAAGCAGAGCACCCCTCGGCGCTCCACCAAGGCTGCGAAGAAGGCCACCAAGAAGAGCACCAAGAAGGCCGCCAGGAAGAGCGTGAAGAAAACGGCGAAGAAGCCGGCGAAGAAAGCGGCACGAAAGCCGGCGAAGAAGGCCGCCAGACGAACGCCGGCCAAGAAGGCAGCCAGCCGTCGCCCGGCCAGCAAAAAGGGTCGGCGCTGAGCAGACGTCGCGGCATCGGTCCGGTCTTCCTGCTCCTGCTCGCCGCCCTGCTGGCGTCGGCGTGCCGAGGCGGGGGACCGGAGGGCGTGGCACTGGTCGGCGCCACGGTCATTGACGGTTCGGGGCGGCCTCCGCTCACCGACGCCGTCATTCTGGTGCACGGCACCCGGATCGACACCATCGTGCCGGCGCAGGGCTATGACATTCCCCGGCACACTCGCGTCGTGGATGTCTCGGGCAAGTGGATCATTCCGGGCCTCATCGACGCGCACGCGCATGTCTCGCGCTGGGCACTCCCGCGCTATCTCGCCTATGGCGTGACGACGGTGCGCGACCTGCATGGGTCACTCGATTCGATCATTCCGCTGCGCGAGGCAGTCAACCTCAATTCCATTTCGGGCCCGCGCATCTATTCGGCGGGCGCCATGATCGACGGCGTGCCTCCCACTTATCCTGATGCGTTTGGGGTGCGGGACCAGCGGGAGGCGCGCCGAGCCGTGGACAGCCTGGTGCAGATTGGTGCGGATCTGGTCACGGTGTACACCAGGATCGATCCCGAGCTGATGCGGGCGATCTCCGACGAAGCCCGGACCTTCCAGATGCGGGTGGCGGCGCACCTTGGGCTGACCGATGCCGTGACCGCGGCCAACCTGGGCGTCCGGAGCATCGAGCACCTGAGCGGGATTCCGGAAGCGGCGAGCCCCACGCCGGAGGCGCTCTACGCTGCGCATCGTGCCGGCTTCTTCAAGGGATGGACTGCCTCTGAGGAAAGCTGGGCCGGGCTCGATTCGGCCGCCCTGCTCAGGGTGGCGCAGACCCTCGTGGCCCGCCGCGTGATCCTGGTGCCGACGCTGGTCCTGCATGAGACCTACGCCAACCTGGATAACGCCACGACGTACACCGATTCCGCGCTCAGGGCGGTGCCGAGAGGCGAAATCGAGCGTTGGAACACGGCGGACTTGATCCAGCGCGCTGGCTGGACCCGGGCGGATTTCGAGGCATTCCGGCAATCGCGGCCCAGGCAGGATCTCTTTCTCCGGCTGTTCTACATGAACCGCGGCATCATCGCGACCGGCACCGATGCCTCCAACCAGCAGCTGGTCCCCGGCGAGAGCGAGCACCGGGAGCTGGACCTGCTGGTGCGTGCCGGCATTCCGCCGGAAGCGGCCCTGCTTGCCGCCACCCGGAACGCCGCGCTGCTGATCGGCGCGGACTCGATCGGGACGCTGGCCCCTGGCCGCGCCGCCGACCTGCTGGTGCTCTCCCGCGATCCGTACAAGGACATCAGGAACACCCGAAGCATCGAATACGTGATGGCGCGGGGAAACCTGATGCCGGCGGATTCGCTCAGGCGCTGGTGAGTGGCGGGACGCGGGTGAGAAGTCAACGGTCGACGGTCGACCGTAGACCGTAGACCGTCGACCGTCGACCCTCCATGGCCTTCTGGGAACTCCTCCTCACATGGGCGCTCGTCAGCGTCCTCTTCGTGCTCTGGGAAGTCGTCACCGTGCGGCTCTCCCATGCCGGCAACGCCGGCGGCTGGCTGCGCGCCCCTGCACGCATCTACATCGCCGAAGCGCTGGTCCTCACGCTCCTCGGCACCCTCTGGTTTGCCAGCATCGGCTCCGGCACCTGGCCGCTGGTCTTCTTCTTCCTCGGCGTCCTGATGGAATGGCCCGGCCCGCTGCGGCACGGGATCCATTCGCCCGATGGCTCCCGCCCAGCCGCCCGTCGCATCCTGCTCGGTGCGCTCAGGGTGATGGCAGCAGGGGCGGTGATGTGGGGGGTAGTCGGTTAGTCGGTTAGACGGTTAGACGGTTAGACGGATAGACGGATAGACGGTTAGACGGATAGACGGTTAGACGGATAGACGGCGAGAACCCGCGGGCAAGAACTAGCCGTCTAGCCGTCCAACCGTCTAGCCGCCTATCTTCTTCCATGCGCTGGACACCGACCCAGATGGATCGTCTCGAGAACGCCGCGCGCAAGCAGCTGCGGGTGGCGTTGCGCCGTCGCGGAACGGAGTACATCGTCACCGCACAGCGAGTGACCACCATCGGCGGTCGCGAGGCGCTGATCGGACACCTGCCCATGACCGGCGAAAATCTCACGTTCCGTCTGGACGACGTGGACGAGTTCCAGATCATCGGGGACTGAAGCAGCTTGGCGCCAGCTCCCATCCTGGTTCATCTCGACGAAAGCTGTCTCGGCAATGGCCGCACCGGTGACAATCCGGGCGGCGCCGGGGGCGTGATCGAGACCCGCACCGCTTCCGGCATACAGCGCCGGGACATCTACCTCTCCTCGCCTGCCACCACCAACAACCGCATGGCGCTTGCCGGCGCCATCGCGACGCTCGAGGCGCTCTCGGCCAAGGGACGCCGGCTGCGGGTCGTCATCGTGTCGGATTCCGAATACCTGGTGAAGGGTATCCGCGACTGGGCGCCCAGGTGGGAGGCGCTCGGCTGGCGTCGCAAGGGCGGCGCAATCGAGAACCTCGAGCTGTGGCAAGAGCTGGTGCGACGTGCGCGAGACCATGACGTGCAATGGCGCTGGGTTCGGGGCCACAAAGGTCACGCCAAGAATGAGTACGCCAACGACCTCGCCATCAAGGCGGCGAAGGAACAGATCAACTCTGGCGGCGTGACGGAGTCGGGATTCCTTGACTGGCTGGAATCAAAGCGGAAGAAGGGATGGTACCTGAGTTACGACCCGGATGCGGAGTTGAGTGCTGAGCACTGAGCGCCATGCGCTATGCGAGCACACACGATGAACCACGGAGACACGGAGGCACGGAGAAGGACTACCAATGTTTATGCTCCGTGTCTCCGTGCCTCCGTGGTTCACTCAAGTGATTCAGTCTACTTCACGCGCCTGACCTCTGCGCTCGACGACTCAGCGCCCCGCCGAAGCACCAGATCCGCAGGCCCATCCATTTTGATATAGACACCATGATCACCCTGGCCCAGCATGCTGGCGGCGGGGTGAATGAAGAGCCCCGCGGCATCGAGCGTGTCCACCGCAACTGACGTTGACAGGTCGCCCACGTCGCGCAGGATTGGCTGGGCCTTGTGGAGCTGGTCCTCGTAATCGATGGCCAGGTCGGCCTGGAGCGGGGCCAGGCCCGGGAGCACCAGCGTCCCGCCAGTGATCAGGAGACTCCGCGCACCGCCGGCATTGAACGGCAGTGCCTCGTACTCCTTCACGTCCGCCTCGGCGTAGTCTCCCGTGGCGATGCCATCGAGCGCCGAGAGAATGGCGGCCACATTGAGGGCGCGGAGGCGCTGCTTTTCGGGATCATCGGGCAGTGCGCCACTTTCGATCAGCACCGTGCTGGTGCCCCACGCCTGCATGTGATCGCCGAAGGCGCGCGGGTTGTAGGTATCGTCGTAGTGGGCCATGCGGCCGGGAATCTCCGTGCGCAGCGTTTCCACGATGCGCGCGGCCACCTGGCCGGCGCGGGTCCGCACGTCGTTGTAGTTGTCGCTCGCATCCGTCGGCGGCGCCTGCAGCGCGATGGCCGTCTGCAGTCCGTTCCGGCCCGCGCGGGTGCGGGCATTCTGGTCGTGAAGATTAAAGCCGAAATCCGGGCGGAGCTTGTCCCGCAGTGCCTTGAGGATCCGGCCTTCGGCGGTCGCGAGTCGCGCGGCATCGCGGTTGATGTCGATGCCCGCGGCATTCTCGCGCCGGAACAGCTCGGCGCCGTCGGGGTTCAGCATCGGTACGAACGTGATGGTGAGCTTGCTGGCGAGCCGGCCGCGCAGGTCGCTCCGCGCCGAATCGGCGAGGAAGGCAAGGATGTCGGCCAGTGCCATCGTGGCCGTGGACTCGTCTCCATGCATCTGTGACCAGAGCAGCACCGACGTGGGTCCATAGCCAAACGTCACCGTCCGGATGGACCGGCCCTGCATCGATTTCCCCACCTGCTCGGTACGCAGTGCCGATGAGGCGAGCGACGGTGCCACCGCCCGCCAGAACTGGTCATGGGTAAACCGCCGGCTCGTGATCGCATCCACGTGGTATCGCTTGGCCAGCGCCAGCAGCTCGGCGGTGTCGGGAGGTGCGCTGCCGCCATCGTGCGGCGTCATGGCAACGTTGAGCGTGGTGAGCACGGCGAGCATCGCCACGCCGACGGAGAAGCGGATTGTCCTGGGCATGCGGGATATGATGGCCTCATGCCGCGAAAGACGCCAGCCCGTCAGTGGGGCCGGCGCTCACGACCGACCTCGCGCCCGCCCTGGTCCACCACGATGATAGGGCTCGGCAGGGTGCGCTCGATCAGCCGCCGTGGCCGTGCCCGCAGCTGGGCCAGCGAGCCCGCGGCAACGGTCAGCGGCTCCGCTGGTGCGTAGGACACTGCGTAGCCCAGGTCCTGCAGGGCGCCGATGGTCATGCCGGTCATCGCATTGTCGGCACTGCTGATGTAGCCGGTCATCAGCTCGTACGCGAACGTTGCCTCGCGCCAGTGCGTGTCGGCCGTGCCTGGCCCGCCGGAATTTTCCAGTGGCACGGTGCTCGACAGGCCGCCGAGATCGCGATAACCCTGCACACCGGCGGTGCCGTTGTAGCGCGGATCGGTAGAGCCGGAATCCACGACGAAGCCCCGATCTTCCCACAGCGTCCCGACCCCCAGGATGTGCCCCATCTCATGCAGGACCACGTCCTGCAGCTGGCCACTCGCGGCAAGCTGGGCTGCGTCGGCCACATCGAGATGCATGTAGCCCATGGACGGCAATCGGCTGAGGCTGCGGATGAGGCAGGGGCCGGCCGCGCCCAGGATGCCGCCGACCCCATCGATCCCGTCCGTCTCGACATAGATCAGGATGTCATCCACCGTTTCTGCAATCGCCGGCTGGTTGGCGAAGCATTCCCCTGCTGCGCGATCGAGCGCAGCGTCCGGCAGGTCGCTGGAGATGACGGCGCGCCAGCGCGCCACGGCCGCCGTCACGGCGCTCTGCATCGCGGCGGAAGGCGCGCCACCGAGGTATCGCACCTCGACGTTGAACGCACTCGAGAGTGCGGTCGCGTTCGCCGTCAGGGTGCGGGTAAGGCCCGCTTCGCCGGCGGCGAGCGCGGTGAGTGAATAGCTGCCCGGGGTGCTGCCCATGCGCCAGTCAATACGAGCAGTCCCTGTGCTGTCGGTGCCGATGAGCCCCGCACCCGGCAAGGTGCGTCCGTCTCCGGAGCTCGCGAACTGAACGCCGACATGCGGCGTGACATTCCCGTACTGGTCGGTGAGATGCACGCTCACCTGCACAGGCGAATAGACCGGGGCCGACGGGAGCTCTCCGTCTACCGTCATGGTAGCCACGGCGCCGGGAAGTCCGGTGGAGGTGAACGTGACGGGCGGCAGTCCTTCCACCGTGACGGTCAGCTCATTGGCACCCGCGATCGTATCGAGGATCCAGGAGGTGGGTTCCCAATGCCCCGCCACGCCGGTGACGCCACTGTAAGTGACGGAGCCATGACCTGGCACAACCGCCGCCGTGACGGGAACGCCCTCGAGCGGGTTGCCTCCCGCATCATACACGTTGATGGAGGGAAGCAGCGAAGGTCCGCCGACCACGCCCTGTAGCGGGAACTCGCTCCTGGAGATGGTAGTCGGCCCGCCGCCGGTGCTGGTGGCGTGGAACACGAGCGGCGAGCCCCGGAGCAGTGGTGCCTGCGCCGACAGCGTGAGCGCCGACGAATTGGAGGCAGGCATGGTCCAGTGTCCCGGCGAAGCAATCCCCTCGCTGTTGGTGAAGACCAGAGTATCCTGGATCTTGCCGTTCGACGTGTTGAACGCCACGGGGTAGCCGACAACCGGGGTGCCGGCGTCATCGGTCACCTTGGCCGCCGGATCCACCGCCAGCGGCGTCAGAATGGCGGCACTCTGGCTGTCGCCGGCAAAGATGCGAATCGTTGCCGGTGGGGCCGCCACTGCGAAGGCGTGGAACGCCACACTTTGCGGATTGAATCCTGGAGCGCTGGCCGTCAGGACTTGAAGGCCGGCTGCCGACCCCAGCGTCCACGCCGGCGCCTGTGCCACTCCCGCCGTGTTCGAGATTGCAGTCGCCGTCGCCGGCGCGCCCCCGCCGGATGTCACCGTGAAGGTGACCTGAACGCCAGCCTGCGGCTTGCCCTCCGAAGTCACGGTTACGCTCGGCGCCTCGAACTCCGCGCCCGTCTGGGCGATCTGGTTTTCCGTCCAGTTGCTCACGGCCGCGATGGCGCCGGACCGCAGGGCAGACACCTCGAAGCGGATGGAGTCGAGCGAAGAGTGCGGCATGGACGCGAAGAGCCGGTGCTCGCCCGCGGCGAGTACGCGCCAGTGCCCGGCGATGGCCGTTCCACCGGCATCGGTAACAGCAATGGAATCTTCGAGGAGGGCAAGACCCGAGACCCCGCTGAACACCACCAGTGCCCCCGCGACGGCTGCCCCGCCCCCGCCCAGCACCTTGACCGCGGGCTGCTCACTCAACTCCTGTCCGGCCACGATGGTCTGCGTTGTCCGTGATGCCGCAGCGACGGATTGCGCCGACGACGACACACCACCGGCGCGGAACAGCACCGTATCCGTGCCCGCCACTGCCCGCAGCACGTTCAGTCCCGCACCGAGCGTCCACGCGCCGGCGCTGGCCGCGCCGTTGGCGTCGGTCACCGGTGCAGGGACGGCAACGTGGCCGCCGCCGCTGACCACCGTGAACTGCACCGTCGCGCCCGGCACGGGGTTGTCATCGCGATCTGTCACGCGCACGCCTGGTGCCTCGGCTGCCGCTCTCCCCGATACGGCATTCTGCAGCTGCGCCGAGGTCGCAGCCATTCCTGCGGCTGCGCCGGAGATGAGCGTGATGGCCAGCGATGCGCTGGCGAGTCCCGTCGCCGAGAATCGAAGTTCATGCGCGCCGAGTGGCCCGGAGACCAGGATGCCCGTGAAGGTGGCGCGGCCATTCGCCACAGTGGTGGCGGTGGTCGTGCCGCTGGCGGTGCCGTCGACCAGTGTGGCCGTGATGGAAATGCCAGCCTTGGCTACGGCCTTGCCGGTGGCATCGCGCAGCTCGATGACGGGCGCCGGCTGCAACGCCTCGCCGGCGGCGAGGCTGGTGGCGGGTGGCGTTACGATGGCGAGACTGACGGGAGCCGAAACGATTGGCGCCGGGTCCGGCGCGGTTGCGTCTCCCCCGCAAGCAGCAACTATCATGGCAGCGCCCGCACGGAGGGCGCGGTGAATGCGTCGTGTCATCGGTTGCTTCGCTGTATCACCTCAGGCGCTGTCCGACGACACGCCCATCAAGGTCAGCCACGACGATGAATCCCGAGGGCACCTGCTCCACCAGCTTCCGCCCGGGGGCAGCCAACCGGCGCAGGCCTGCCAGTGCGAAGCCGAGCGGCTCTGCCGTCGAGTAATCCACCACGTAGCCAAGATCCTGCATGGAGCCAATGGTTACAGCGGTGAGCGGATTGGCGCCACTGCCGATGAAGCCGGTCATGAGCTCGTTCTGGAAGATGCTCTCGCGCCAGTGCGAGTTCCATGTACCTACTCCGCCGGTGCCTTCCACGGGGACGTTGGTGGACGATCCACCAAGGTCGTGATACTTCTGGCGCCCGACGGCTCCAAGGTATTGCGGGTCGGTGGAACAGCTGACGGCATCTTGATTCTCAGGGCATGCGCCGGTCAGCAGGCCCTGGTCAGGCCACAGCGTTCCGAAGCCCAGGACGTGACCCATCTCATGCAGCAAGAGGTCGTTCAGTTCATCCTGGGTCATGGCCGCCAGGTCGGCGGAGTCGAGCTTGATGAATCCGAGCGAAGGCAGCCCGCTCGACGACCGCAATACGCATGGCCCGGCGCCGCCCAGGATCTGGCCGGGACCGTCGATCGAATCGATGACGACCTGAATCCTGATGTCGTCAATCGTGGCGGATACCGCCGGCTGGCCGTCGAAGCAGGTCCCGGCTGGAATATCGATCGCATGGTTGGGCAGGTCGCCTACGATAATGCTCTGCCATCGCTGCACCGCCGCCGCAACTGCCCCCTGCTCGGCGGCGGTCGGCGACCCGATGAGCTGGGTCTGGATTGCGAATGGCGGTGTCGGCGGCAGTGCGGTGGCGGTGAAGGTGACCGGCGTAGCACCGGTAAGGGTGGCCGTCACCGTATTGGTACCCTGCGTCGAACCGACGGTCCATGAGGTAACCTCGGCGATGCCCGCGGCGTCACTGACGGAGCTCGCTCCCTGCAGCGTGCCGCCTCCCGCTGTCACGGCAAAGGTGACGGTGATGCCGGATATGGGGTTGCCGGCGTTGTCGGAAACCAGGACGGCGGGCGGAAAGCCGACGGGCTCACCGATGATGGCCGTCTGGGTCAGGGCGCTGTGCGCCGTGAGACGCGAGGCCGTGCCGACCGTCAGTGTGATGGTGTGCGCCAGGGTGGTGAGACCGCTCGAGGAAAACTTCAGCTGGTGCGATCCGGCTGGAGCCGAGAGCGCCAGCGACCCGAACGTCGCGCGTCCCGTCGCATCAGTCGCGACAGAAATTGAGCCGGCCACTGTCCCACCGTCCAGCGAGGCGGTAACCTGCACCCCCGCCTTCTTCACGGGCTGATTCTGCGCGTTGCGCAGTTCGACCACCGGCGCAGGGTTGAGCGGGGCAAGGGCTGCAGTGCTGCTGGCCGGCAGGGTCACGAATGCAAGCCCAGTAGCCGACGGCGGCGGCGGCTCGTTCGGGTCGCCGCCACAGGCGGCAAGAAGAAGGAGCACACCCAGCGAGGCAGACTGCCATGGCCGCATTCCACCAGCACACACTTGGCGCGAGAAGGCAGGTTGTCGCATTGCCGGTGCTACTCTTGGGCGTAAGGGGACTGACACGAGCCGCCGGCCTCGGCCATCAGGGCTCGGGTTCGCTGCAAGATCAATTGTCGAATGGGCGTACCGACAAGATGCAGCTCGGTTGCGGCGCACGCAATCCGGGGCACTGGCTTGCGGTTATGGCGTAAACGTCTGCTGGCCCATCTTGACCGACTGACCCACCTTGGTCAGTCCGAAGACATAGAACGTATACGTCTGGCCTGGCGTCAGCTCGTCCACCGGGTGCGCCACCAGCGAATCGCCAACGGCGAGCGTGTCGCCGAAGGTCACCGGTGTCTTGATGGCATTGGCCTTGGCCGGATTGGAAAAGTTGAATCCCATGGCCCAGACCGGACCCGTGCTCGCATTCACGCCGACCTGATACGCCCGGCACGCCGGCGACCAGCTGAACTGCGGCGTGGTTCCGGCCGAGACAGTGATGGTGACGTCCGTCGGACAATCGTTAGTCGGGTCAGTGCTGTCGCTGCATGCGGTCAGGACGGTCGAGGCGGTCAGGGCGGTCAGGGCAGTCAAGACAGTCAGGTGGCGGCGCATGCGTCCTTCTCGAGCGGGTGAATGCTTCGGCTGTCCAAATCTCGATAGGGGGCAGGCGGGGCGCTAGTGGGAGCGGTGAGCTATGGGCGTAGTGCCGGACGCCGGGCACTGGACACCGGACGCCAAGCCCGCGACCCACTACCCATCACGGACACGCCACTCCCTGAAACACCACGACTTCCGGAAATGGATTTTCCCCGGCACAGTACACCTTCCCTCTCCCAGCGCCAATCTGATGCCAGGCCGACTTTCCGAGCAATTGCACGGCGCCGGTCGCAGTGATGAAGTAGCGCCGATATTCGATGGAATCGTTCGTACGGCCCGTCACTCGATGCACGATAGCAATGGCCCCGCCACGAGCCGGTCGCATGGTGACGAGCATGTCGTAATGGCCGGACTCAGGAACTCCGAAAGTGAGGCTGCCATTTCCCGGCGTGATCGTCATTCGCTCGAACCCGGGGAGTGCCACCACGCGCTCGTCCTGCATGTCAGTGCGCATGATCTGGATAACGCCAAGATCGCGAGAGCCCGGCATGACAACTGGCTCCCCGGGGACGCAGGCGATCGGGCTGTTGCCCAGCCGCTCGCGAATCATCTGGTTCTGACCAAGTGACCCACGCAGCTGCGATTTGCCGAAAGAGCGAAGGGCTCTCCCGGCTCTGGCTCCGAGCTCAAACTGATGCACCATCCCGCTCCCCTGGGAGCCCGACACGAAGAGCGTATCTCCGGTGGTGCAAAGCCCATAGCCACTCAATTCGATCGGGCGCGTACCGAGCAGACGCAGCGTGTCGCCTTCAATGTAGGTTGTGACCCGTCCAGTGGCCGGATCCAGCAGCAGTACGTGCCCCGCGCTGTCGCGTGCCATGGCATACACGAACCGAAACTCACCTGGCCCGGCGCCGGACTGACCTACCGACTGGACCGACGCCCCATTCAGGTCGTAAACTCGGAGAAGCTTGTCTGCCTTGTCGAAAACAAGCACGTGCCGATCGGTAACGAGCATCGGCCCCAGCTGGCCAATTTCCTGGCCAGCGAGCGCCGACTCACCGCCGATGATCGCGATGGGAGATTGCGCCAGAGCGGGCAAGGGAGCCAAGATCAAGGCGGTCAAAACGGTCGAGACAGGCCGACGGCGAGCGACCATGGTTCACAAGATCCGGCGCGCGACGTTACTCACCCGTGTCAAAGCGCCAGCTCTGCAACTTCGGGGTGAAGAACCCGGAGATGGCGTACACCGCGGGTTCATCGCTGGCCACCAGAACCCCACCGTAGCAACTTCCGCTTGCACCGAACTGGCTCGTGCCGCTGCATGTGAGACCTCCTGCCGGCGACGCGAGATAGCCAAGCTGGGCAAAGGAGTCGCGATCCAGCACCAGAACGCCGGGCCGCATTGCAGACCCGCCTGAGGAATCGGCCACATCCACGCCCACATACAGCAGGGGCCGGAAGCGATCAAACGCGATGCCCCAGGCGTGCGCGGCGATCGTTGCGTCGTGCAGGACCTCGCCGTTCGACGCCCGCACGAGCTGGACATGCGACACTCCGCATTCCGCGCAGCTGTCGCCACCGGCGACAGCCAGCAACGTCCCGTCCGGACTGAACTCAACGCCTTCAGTTGACTGAATGCCGGGCAGCCGAAACGCCACGGCGCCAGTCTCCACGTCAAAAACAGGCACGTCATTCTGGTCCCAGTCCACTCGGAGGCTCGCCCGATCATGAGTTGGCGACATGACGCCGATTTCGGACTCAGAGACGCCTTCGAAGTATGCGCCATCGAGCGTGATGCTGTTGCCGAACCCGGAGAGGTATCGATTCCCATCAAAGGTCATGGTCATGTTCGGCAGGGCAGTCTCCGGAACTGACGCGAGCCGCTGCAGCTCTGGTGAGAGCGACCAGATCTCCGGCGTGGTTGAATCTGCCGGCCAGACCACGAACGCATTGTCCAGTGGGGTCGGTCCGACGCTGAATCCGGGGTTTCCCATCAGGGAGTCATGGACCGTGATAGTGTTGGTGGTCGCGTTCACTTCCAGCAGATTCAGCGCATCACTGGTCAGTACGATTCCGTCGCCGCGCCCGGGCCAGACCAGCAGATTGCTCTGGACGCCCGTTTCGAATCGGTGGGAACCGGTGAAGCCGCGCACGGTCACCGGTTCGAGCGTCGCAGAGTCACCGTCCAGAACGGCCGTTATGACGACTTGGCCCGAGGCCGTCGTTGGCACGGTCACGAGCCAGGTGCCACCCTCCGTGCTTCGTGTGGCCAGCGCCACGCCGTCCAGGGTGAAGTCCGGCGTTCCCTGGCCATCGATGGACCGGCTACTGCGAATGGTCAACTCGGCGCCTGCCCAGGTCGTCGTTGGGGAAACCGTGAACTTGGAGTCGCCAGCTGGGTCCGTCGCGTCGGAACAGGCCACGACCGCAAGCAACAATCCAATGGCGATCCGGCGCAGTGGATGCACGGCGGGCATCATGACCTCTCATGTGCTGCGGGTTGATCCGAATATGGCCGCGAGTTCGGGGAGCGCAAGAATTCCCCCCTCGACCCCTCGACCTCTCGACCCCTCGACCTCTCGACCCCTAGTCCCTCGTCCCTCGTCCCTAGTCCCTCGTCCCTCGTCCCCCCATCTTCCTTATATATGCCCACTCCATCCGACATCGTCTTCCTCACCGCCGTTCGCACCGGCTTCGGCAGTTTCGGTGGCGCACTCAAGGACTTGTCCGCCACCGACTTGGGCGTGTTCGCCGCGCGCGGCGCTCTGCTCCGGGCCGGCCTGGAATCGGGCAAGGTGGACCACGTCATCTTTGGCAACGTGATCCAGACGTCGGCCGACGCCATCTACCTCGCTCGGCACGTGGCACTGCGGGCCGGCTGTCCCGAGGAGACCCCAGCCCTCACGGTGAATCGGCTCTGCGGCTCCGGCTTCGAGGCCATCACCCAGGCAGCCCAGCTCATCATGCTGGGTCACGCCGACGTCGTACTCGCTGGCGGCACCGAGTCCATGAGCCAGGCCCCGCACGTCATCCGTGGTGCACGCTGGGGGCTCCGGCTCGGTCCCCCGCCGCCGCTCGAGGATACCCTGTGGGAAGCGCTGCGCGACAGCTTCTGCGACCTTTCCATGGCGGAAACCGCCGAGCGGCTTGCCGACCAGCACACGCTCTCGCGCGTCGATGTAGATGCAGTGGCACTCCGAAGCCAGCAGCGCACCGCTGCGGCATGGCAGCGCGGGGCGTTTGCGGACGAGCTGGTGCCGGTGGAGATCAGTAACCGGAAGACGAAGGAGAAAATCAGCTGGGCCGACGACGAGCACCGTCGTCCCGACTCCACGGCGGAAGGGCTCGCCAGGCTGCCGCCCTATTTCCGGAATGACGGCGTCGTGACCGCCGGCAACGCCAGCGGCATCGTGGACGGCGCTGGGGCGCTCGTCGTGAGCAGCGCCACCTGGGCCCGAGATCACGGCAGCGCTCCCCTGGGACGGCTGGTCACGTGGGCTGTCGCTGGTGTGGACCCGAGAATCATGGGCTGGGGACCGGTGCCCGCCACGCGCAAGGTGCTGGAGCGCGCCGGCATGACGCTCGACCAGATGGACCTGGTCGAGGTGAACGAGGCCTTCGCAGCGCAGTATCTTGCGGTGGAGCGCGAGCTGGGGCTCGATCCCGCCCGCACCAACGTGGACGGCGGTGCCATTGCCATCGGGCACCCGCTCGGCGCCACTGGCGCACGGATCACGGCCCACCTGCTCCATGCACTAAGGCAGCGCGGCGGCCGGTTCGGGCTGGGTGCCGCGTGCATCGGTGGCGGCCAGGGTATCGCAGTCATCGTGGAAGCATTTCCCGTGGCGGAGGCAACATGAACGGCCTGCTGACAGTTCTTGCCATTGTGGTCGCCTACTCATTCCTGAGTCTCCGCGTCCTGCGCGAGTACGAGCGCGGCGTGGCATTCTTCCTCGGCAAGTTTTCCGGGACCAAGGGACCGGGCCTCATCTTCCTGCCCGCGTTCTTCGCCACCATGAAACGCGTGTCACTGCGGATTGTGGCCATGGACATCCCGCCGCAGGATGTGATCACCCGGGACAACGTCTCCGTCCGCGTGAATGCCGTGCTTTACATGAAGGTGAAGGATCCCTCGCGCGTGGTGCTGGAGATCGAGGACTACCTCTACGCCACCAGCCAGCTGGCCCAGACCACCCTTCGCTCGGTGCTGGGCGAGGTCGAACTCGACGAGCTGCTGAGCGACCGCGAGAAGATCAATGCGGTGCTCAAGCGCATCATTGATGAACGGACCGAAGCGTGGGGCATCGAGGTGAATGCGGTGGAAGTGAAGGACGTGGATCTTCCGGAGACGATGAAGCGCGCCATGGCTCGCCAGGCCGAAGCCGAGCGCGACCGGCGCGCCAAGGTGATCAACGCACAGGGCGAACTGCAGGCATCCGAGACGCTGGCCGAGGCGGCGCGCATGCTGGCCACCGAGCCCAGCGCGCTCCAGCTGCGCTACCTGCAGACGGTGGCCGAGATCGCCACGGAAAACAATTCGACGACGATCTTCCCGATCCCGATCGACATGATTCGGCCATTTATCGAGACGGCCAGGGCGGACAGGACGGGCGGGGCGGACAGGTCTGGAGGAAAGGCGCTCCCGGCGCCAGACCCCACCTTGCCGCAGTTCAAGATCGCGGAAAAGGACAAGGAGCAGGCATAGCATGACGAGTGGGCCTCCGGCGCGCATTGATCGCGCCGCACTCGAACGCATCCTCCAGCGCGCCACGGAACTTCAGGCCGCCGAGCGGGATCCCGGTCATGACCTGACGGCGGACGAGCTGCTCGCCCTCGGCAAGGAAGTGGGGCTGCCGCAACGCTACCTGCAGCAAGCCATGCTGGAGGAGCGCGCGCGAGTGGATGGGGGCGAAGATGGGTTCATGGCTGGACTCTTCGGACCGGCCGGCGCCAGCGCCCAGCGGGTGATCCAGGGCAGCGTGGACGAGGTGCAGGCCGACCTCATCCGCTACCTGGACGAGTATGAAATGCTGATCGTCCAGCGGGAGCAGCCAGGTGCCGTGCTCTGGGAGCCGGTCAAGGGATTCCAGGCGGCGGTGCGGCGGTCCACGGCTGCCTTTGGCCGCACGTCGCGCGGCTACCTGCTCGACCGTGTCACGGCGCTACGCGGCACCATCGCACCGCTCGAGTCGGGCTATGTACACGTCTCGCTCACCGCCAACCTTCAGGGCCAGCGCAACGCCTTCATGGGAGGAGCTGCGGGCGTCGCGTCGGTGGGCGCTGCAGGGACGGCGGTGCTTTTTGCCCTGGCTGCATTCCCCGTCGTCGCGATTCTTCCCGTGATTGGTGGACTGGCCGTCGGTGGAATCGTGCTTCGGCAGTATCCACCCAAGGTGGACCGGGTGCAGCTGGGACTCGAGCGCGCGCTCGATCATCTCCAGCGTGGTGACACCCGCGCCGCCCCGCGGGCGCTCCCGCCGCGCGGCTCCATCAGCTCGCTCATCGCAGCAGAAATCCGGAAGGCGCTCAAGTGAAGCGACTCGCCCCGTTGCTGCTCCTGACCGCGGTGGCCTGCGCCCGGAACGGCCAGCCCGGCTTCCCGCCGATGCCGGAAGCCCGGCAGGGCCAGATCGAGCTCGATCCGCAGGAAGCCACCAAGAAGCTCGCCGAGGCGATGACTGCGGCAGGGTTGCCGGTGGACGAGGTCGCCACGCGCGAAGGCTTCGTGAGCACCGCGTGGTATGACACCACCACGAAAAGGCAGGTGAGCGGCCGCGCACTGGGTGCCGATGACGTGCGCATCCGGGCGTGGGTAATGCCGTGGAAGTACGGCTGGAGCGAGATCACCATGGAGGCGGTGTACCGCCCGCTCGCGGACCCGTCGCTGCCGGAGCGGGAGCTGGAACGGAGCGTGAGGTACGATCACCCCGCGCGCGTGGCAATCAGGGAAATCATGCAGCGAATGGGCGTCACCAGCACCCTGGCGGAGGCGGACGCACCGAAGGCGGAGGTGAAGCCGCCGACCATGGACCCGGGCCGCGTGGGCAAGACAGGAGCGAAGATCGGAAGGCAGCGCGACACCGCGGCCGTGGACACCGCTCGCGCGGATACCACCAGGCCCGCACCGGTCGTTGCGGCCCAGGACACAGTCAAACGACCGCCCGCCGACACCACCCGGCCGACGCGCCGCGACTCGGCGATCGTCTTCCGGCCGGCCACACCGGGCGACACCATACATCGGCCCGCACGCCCCGCCGCGCCGCGCCCTGCACCCGCCGCGCCGCGCCCTGCACCCGTGCCGCGTGACAGCGCTCCCGTCACGCCGCCGCCAGTTGTGACCTCGGGCTACGCCGTCCAGGTCGCCGCGCCAGCTGATGCCTACACGGCCAACGACTTCGCTCGGCGATTGAAAGGGTTGGGCTACGAAGCGCGGATCGTTCCGGACGGCGGGCGATACAAGGTGCGAACGCAGGTCTACGGCCAGCGCCCCGACGCCGCGATCGCGCTGGAGCGGCTGCGGGCGACGTTCAGGGATGCGTTTCTCGTGAGGGACTAGGGATCAGGGACGAGGGGCGAGGGGCTGGGAGTCGGGTGAGTAGATCCTTCGCCAACTTCGCGGGCTCAGGATGACATGCTCTCGTCTCTCGTCTCTCGTCCCTCGTCCCTGACATAGCTCCTCACCCACTCCTCCAGCTTCGGCAAGTCCAGCGACGCGTCCTTGCAGGGACCCGACGGCAGCGTCATCGTGAGGCCCAGTACCGGGACCTTTCCCGCCACATCATGCAGTCCGCTCACCATGTCACGCTCACAGGCGACGGCCACGACGGCCCGCGGCCGGCGCTCGCGGATCACCCGCCGGGCCAGCTGGCCGCGCGTGGCCACGAACACCGGCACCTCATACTTGCCGGCGATGCCGAGCACGCCGTCGAGCGTCTGCTTGGAAAGGCAGCGCGGAATCAGCACCAGCAGTTCGCCCTGCCCCACCTTCCGGCCCCGGTGCGAGGCAAGCTCGTTATAGACCTTGACCGACGCGTTCTCCACCCAGTCACGCCAGCCGAACAGGTTCGCGACACGGGACGTGAGACGCATCAGTCCGAGAAAGGGCCCGCGCTCGGCGAGGCGTTCGGGAAGGAGCGGCTGGTGCGCTACGCTCGAGCCGAGCAGCAGCGCCCACCAGACGAGCGACCCGACGGTTACGACGGCCAGCGCGGTCCAGAGCGTCGTCGGGATGGCGGGGTGCAGGAGCGCAAGGCGAGGGGCAAAGAGATAAATGGCGACCGCCGCCAGCAGGAAGAATCCCGCCATTGCCGCCACCGACCAGGCAAAGAAGAGCCACGGCGGCGAATCGAAGTTGCCGGCATTCGGCAGCGGCTTCCCATCCCACTCGTCCCACTCGTGGCCAAGCCGCCGGTCTACGTCTATATGGATCAGCTGTGCGCGAGGTGCGTCGGACATGGAGGAAAGATAGTCGGATGGGCGAGATGGGCAGGATGGGCGGGATAGGCGGGATGGGCGGGTCGAGGCTCACTCACTCGTCACTCCTGCGAAAGCAGGAGTCCATGAGGACCCAAGGCATGGTGAATCACCATGGGTGAGCCCTCATGGATTCCCGCTTGCGCGGGAATGACGGTCTCAGGGAGCCTGTCCATCCAGCCCATCTCGCCCATCCTGCCCATCCTATATTCCATCATGCTCCCACCCACCATCCCCTTCCACACCGACGAGCGCGCGCGCGCCGCCTACTCCGAAGGCGCGGGCATCTACCGCATCGAGCCGGCGGCGGTGGCGGTGCCAAGGTCGGTGGAGGACCTGCGGCAGCTGCTGGCGTGGGCAGTCGCGGAGAAGTCCGCCCTCATCCCCCGCGGCGCCGGCAGCGCCATGGGCGGCGGCAACGTGGGTGCCGAGGTGATCGTGGACCTCACCGCCATGGAACCGCGCACGCTCACGGTGGACGGACCGCAGCAGCGTGCCGACACGTCCTCCGGCATCACGTGGGAAGAACTGCGCGCTGCCGCATCGCAGGAAGGGCTGCGCCTCCCACCCGATCCCTCCAGCGGCCGATGGGCCACCCTCGGCGGCATGGTGTCCACCAACGCGTCCGGCGCGCGCACGGTGCGCTACGGTAGCGTGCGACCGTGGGTCCAGGGTCTCACCCTGCTCACGACCGACGGCGAAACCCTGCGGCTTGATCGTGGCCGGCCATCACCTTCGGCGGCGGCCGCCGTGCGCCGGTTCGAGAGTGATGCCGCGCCGGTCATCCGCGCCGCCGAGGCCCTCATCCGAAGCCGCTTCCCGCACACCAGGAAGAATTCCAGCGGCTACGCGCTCGATGCCTGGCTCAAGTCGGGCGACCTGCTCGACCTCATCGTCGGCTCCGAAGGCACGCTCGCGTTTGTCACCGGGATCTCCTGGCGTCTCGATCGGGTCCCCGCTACCACCACGGCACTTCGGGTCTCACTCTCGTCGCTCGATCAGCTGGCCGATGCCGTCGGTGCCTTGCTCGACCATCGCCCTTCGGCGGTCGAGATGCTCGACCGGACTTTTCTGGAGCTCGTGGCAGGGCGGACAGGCATGACTGGCCTGGACGCACTCGAGGCAGTGCTGCTGGTCGAGTTCGAAGCCGACAGTGCGGAAGCCGCGCGCGCTGTTACCGCGCGCGCCGAGGCGGCGGTCTCACCGTTCGCGGTGAAAGTCGAGACCGCGCTGGACGATGGCGATGTGCAACAGGTCTGGGCGCTTCGCCATGCGGCGAGTCCCATCCTCGCTCAGCTTCCCGAGTCCCGCCGCTCGCTGCAGGTAATCGAAGACGGCTGCGTGCCGGTGGCAAAGTTGGGGGAGTACGTCCGCGCGGTGCGCGAGGCGGCGGAGCGTCATGCGCTCGAAGTCGTGCTGTTTGGCCATGCCGGCGACGGTCATCTTCACTGCAACCTGTTGCCCGACGTCACCGAAGACGGGTGGCAGGAGCGCGTCGCCGCGCTGCTGGCTGACGTGACCGATGCCGTGGTGCGTCTGGGCGGCACGCCGAGCGGCGAGCACGGCGACGGCCGGCTCCGCGCGCCGCTACTTCCCGAGGTGTTCGGCGACGAGATCATGGAGCTCTTTGCGCTGGTGAAGCGCGCCTTTGACCCCCATGGTATCTTGAACCCCGGCATCAAGCTGGGCTCGGCGCCGCCGGTGGCCCATCTCAAGGTTGGCAGCCATGCCGCACCGATTCCAGCAGACATCGCCCTGGCATTGCGGGATATTGAACGGAATGCGGGGTATGCGATGGCGAGGCTGGAACTGGCGTGATGCGGTCGACGGTCAACCGTCGACGGTGGATGTCACCCTGAGCAAAGCGAAGGGACCGAACCTCAGCCTGCGCCCCGCCTCTTCGGCCACTCCGTGGCCTCAGAGTGACACTGCTGTTGTAGACCGTTGACCGTCGACCGTTGACCCTCAGCCCTCAGCCTCCATGGAAATCCATCGCTCGCCCCGCGTCACCCTGATCGGCCGGCCCCAGTTCATCGAGCCGGCGCATCTTCCCGTCACCTGGCAGGGCGAGTCGAGCGACGGCGAGCGGCTGGCCGAGTTTGCCGGGCGGCTCTGCTACATGAGCCAGCACAACCCGGCCAACCGGACCACGGCCGAGTACCTCCAGAACATCCTGAAGCAGGGACACGGGTCGGTCTTCGAGCATGCGCAGTACGTCCTGCTGCTGGAGGGAATCTCCCGGAGCTGCAGCCATGAGCTGGTGCGGCACAGAGCTGGCTTTGGGTATTGCCTCGCGGGTGACACCGAGATCTACAGCGAGCACCGCTGGGGCGGGAAGCGCAACGGAGCGACGCGGCGGACCATCCGCGAAATCTTCGACATGTCGAAGACTCCCCACGGCAGGTCCCGGCTCAAGCTTTTGCGGCTTCGGTCACTGGATGAGGCAACTGGGGAGTTCACCAGCGGTCGTGTCAAGGCGGTGGCCCGGTCAGGTGTGAAGCCCGTGTTCAGGGTGGAGCTTGAAGACGGCAAGACGATCACCTGCAGCAAGGATCACAGGCTCCTGACGGCGAACGGCTGGGAGCGCCTGGAGGACATCGTCGGCCTCGAGGTGACAAGCGCCAGCACGGCGGCGTGGTCCCGGAAGGACGCAGAGGTACTGGTCAACGGCATCAGCGCTGTGCATGATCGCGACTGGCTATCGCATCATTACCACGACCTCGGCTTGGACCAGAAGACGATCGCCGAGCTTGCTGGCGTATCGACCCAAACCGTTCGCAGCTGGGTGCGGAAGCATCATCTGCAGAAGCCGGCCGGATCTTGGACTTCAGGCAGGACTCCTTGGAACAAGGGGCGGCGGTATAACGGGGGGTGGCATCACAGCGACGCCACGCGAGCAGCACTCAGCTTGGCAAAGCAAGGTGAGCGCAACCCACAGTGGCGGGGCGGCATCACGCGAGACGCCATTGCAATTCGCAGGCAAGCCGAGAACCTGCGGCTGGCAGCTTTCCAGCGTGACGACCATACCTGTCGGCTGTGCGGACGACGCGGCGGCCGACTCACCATCCATCACGTGATACCCATCTGGTCACGGCGTGACCTCGCCTGTGAACTGGGCAACCTTGCCACGGTCTGTCGCTCTTGCCACTTCTCGCTGAACGGGCGGGAGTTGGAGTACGTCGAACAGCTCGGCGGCACACTTGGCGAGCTGGGACCGGCAGCCGGGCCACGCATTGGGCGCGGCAATCTCATGGTCGCCCGGAAGCGGCGCGTCGTCTCCGTCACCTACGCCGGTGAGCAGGAGACCTACGACATCGAGATGGAAGGCCCCCACCACAACTTCGTGGCCAACGGGATCGTCACCCATAACTCCCAGCTTTCCCAGCGCTACGTAGACGAGTCCCATGCCGCCTTCGTCATGCCGCCCGCCGTGCAGGGCGACGCCCAGCTGGAGCAGGAGTGGGAGACCCAGGTGGCCGAGGCGCAGGCGGCCTACGTGACGGCGGTCGAGCACCTGATGAACCGCTATGAGTGGGTGGAGAGCAAGGTCCACCGGCGGAAGATGGCCCGCGAGGCGGCGCGGAGCGTCCTGCCCAACGCCACCGAGGTGAAGATCGTGGTCAGCGCCAACGTCCGCGCCTGGCGCACCATGCTCGAACTCCGCCTCGGCGAGGGTGCCGAGCAGGAGATCCGCCGGCTGGCGGTCGAGATCCTCAAGGTGCTCAAGACGGAAGCGCCGCATCTCTTCGGCGACTTCGAGATCTATCGCGCCGACGACGGCGCCGATGCCGGCCGCGTCGGTTTTCACAAGGTCTGACGCCGCCGGTCCGTCCAGTTTTTTTCGAAAACCTGCGCCGTGAGGCAGCTCACCTGCCGCGCGGCGCATTTTCGTTGGCCGTTTTCTATTGTGTACCGCGAATCTATTTCTTACTTTATCTGCGTTGGCGTAGCTGCAACTCGCTCGTGGCCGGATAGTCGCGACGGCCTTCACTGCAGGAGACGCCTTTGGCAGTTCGTATCGGACTTGCCTATAACCTCAAACCTGATTCTCCGGCTGACGCAGCCGGGGCCGCCTCCGAGTCTCTTTCCAAGTCTGACACCAACGGCGTCGCCACCAACCGTCGCCTTCGTTCCGACCTTTCGCAACCCGATCTCTACGCCGAGTGGGACGAGCCCGGCACCATCGACGCGGTCGAGCGCGCGCTCGCCTCGGTAGGCCAGGTCATCCGCCTGGAAGCCACGGAGTCGTTCCCCTCCCGGCTCGCCGCCGCACGCCCCGACTTCGTCTTCAACATCGCCGAAGGGCTCTACGGTCCCAACCGTGAGAGCCACGTCCCGGCCATCTGCGAGTTCTACGGCATCCCGCACCACGCGTCCGACGCGCTCACCCTGGCGCTCTGCCTCCACAAGGGGCGGGCCAAGGAAGTGATGGTCCAGCACGGCGTGCCCACCGCGCCGTACCTGCTGGCGCGCTCCCGTGCCGACGCCCGCAACTGCGCGCTCCCCTTCCCGCTCTTTGCCAAGCCGGCGTTTGAAGGATCGGGCAAGGGCGTGACGGTAAAGAGTCTCTGCCACCACCGTGCGGAACTGGTCGAGCGGGTGGACGAGCTGCTCGCCACCTACAACCAGCCGGTGCTGGTCGAGGCCTGGCTTCCCGGTCTCGAGTTCACCGTGCCGGTCATCGGCAACGGCGGCGAGGCACGCTGCTTGCCCATCGTCGGCATGCGATTCGACACCTTGCCGCCGGGCGCGCCGCCGATCTACGGCTACGAAGCCAAGTGGCTCTGGGATACGCTGGACCAGCCGCTCGACATCTACGAGTGTCCGGCCAGCATCCCCGACGATCTCGCCGACCAGGTGCGGAGCGCAGCGCTCTCGGCCTATCACGCGCTCGACTGCCGGGACTGGTGCCGCATCGACGTGCGCTGCGACGCCGCCGGCAGGCCGATGGTCGTGGAACTGAACCCGCTGCCCGGTATCCTGCCGGACCCGCGGGACAACTCCTGCTTCCCCAAGGCGGCACGCGTCGCCGGGATGGAGTACGACGACTTGATCCGCACCGTGGCCGACCTCGCATGGCGCCGCATCAGCGGCCGCTCGCTCCTCGCCGGAGCCGCGGCGTGAAGGTCGCCATCATCTACGACGCCGGCAGCGACGACTGGACGGCCCGGGACGTGGCCGCGGTGCGCAACAACGTCAGCGAAGTGCGGGACGTCCTCCGGCTGCGCGGTCATGAGGTGGACGCCATGGCCATCCGCCTCGGGGATTTCCGCTGGCTCTCCCGCGCGCGCCGTGCCGACCTCGTGGTGAATCTCTGCGAAGGCGTGGGTGGGCGTGCCCACTACGAAGACTGCGTCGTCGCCGCGCTGGAACTGACCGACACGCCCTTCACCGGCCCGCGCTCCTGGCCCATCACGGTCTGCCACCGGAAGCACGTGGCCAACACCCTGCTGCAATCGGCGGGCGTGCCGGTGCCTCGCTTCTTCCTGGCCGAGGGCAACCGCATCCCGGCCGATGCACCGCTGCCCGCCATCGTAAAGCCCGCCGCCGAGGACGCCAGCGTCGGTATCGACAGCGGCGCGGTGTGCACCACGCGGAAGGCGCTGCGCCAGCGCACCTCCGAGATCCTCGAGCATTTCGACGACGTCATGGTCCAGGCCTACGTGCCGGGCCGCGAATTCAATGTCGGGTTCGTCGGCAGCCAGATGCTGCCGATCTCCGAGATCGATTTTGCCCGCATGCCCGACGGCAGCTGGCCCATCGTCACCTACGCCGGCAAGTGGGATGAAGAACATCCCGAGTACATCGGCACCGACCCGGTCTGTCCTGCCGTCATTCCCGCCGACCTGGCGCGGAAGATCGGCAAGGTGGCGCGCCAGGCATGGATGCTGATGTCGAGCGGCGAAGGCTACGGCCGGGTGGACCTGCGGCTCGACGACCAGGGCCAGCCCTGGGTCATCGAGGTGAATCCCTGCCCCGACCTGAGCAGTGACGCGGGACTCGCGCGCATGGCGCGCGCCCATGGCTGGGACTATGGCGAGCTGGTCATGCGGATTGCAGACGAAGCGCTGACGCGCTCGCAGAACTCGCGGGCAGCCAGCGCACTCACGGCCGGCAAGTCCGCGGCCGAGGCGGCGTGGCGACCGCCAGCGTGACCCTGCGACCCGCAGCCGCGACGGACCGCGCGCGGGTCGAAGCGTTCATGCGGGACATCGTGCTCTTCCGACCGGATGAAGTACCGGTGGCCCTCGAGGTGTTCGATGCGGCGGTGGGAGGCGATGCCTCATACACCGCCATCGTGGCCGAGCGCGATGGGCGCGCGGCCGGTTGGGCGTGCTGGGGACCGACTCCCTGCACGCTGGGGACGTACGACATGTACTGGCTGGCCGTGGATCCCGCGCAGCACGGGAATGGGATCGGCAGCCGGCTCGTGGCGGAAATGGAACGGCGGCTCGCGGGTTCCGCCCGGCTCATCGTCGTGGAGACGGCCGGGCGCCCGGACTACGGGCCCACCCGTGCCTTCTATGAAGCACGCGGGTACCGTCGCGCCGCCATGATTCCCGACTTTTATGCCCCGCACGACGATCTCGTCGTGTATGTGAAGAGCATGACATCGAGCGCCGACTCACAGGAGGACGGGTAGCATCATGGAGACTTGGCAGGAACTACTTCGCAAGAACTCGATCCACAGTCTCGAGCAGCTGGCCGAGCGATTCGGCCCGGAGAATTTCCCGGAACTGGACCGGCTCCGCGTCGCCGCCGAGAACTTCGAGTTCCGGATCTCGCCGGCCATGGCCGACCTGATCAAGGAGCCCGATGACCCCATCTGGCGCCAGTTCGTGCCGTCAGTCGAGGAGCTGGACGTTGTGGACGGCGTGGTGGACTCGCTCAACGAGGACGCCGACAGCCCGGTGCCCAACATCACGCACCGCTATCCCGACCGCGCGCTCTTCCTGGTCTCGCCGGTCTGCGCCAGCTATTGCCGGTTCTGTACCCGGCGGCGCAAGGTGGGCGACCCCGAGAAGATTCCCATGTCGCAGTTCGAGAGCGCCTTCAAGTACCTGGAGGAGCACACCGAGATCCGCGACGTCATCATGTCGGGCGGCGACCCGCTGCTCCTGTCCGACCGCCGGCTCGACCTGATCCTCACCCGGCTCAGGGCCATTCCGCATCTGGAGATTATCCGGATCGGCAGCCGCATCCCGTGCCACCTGCCGGAGCGGATCACCCCGGAGCTGTGCGAGGTGCTGCACAAGCACCACCCGCTCTGGATCAACACGCACTTCAACCACCCCGACGAGCTCACCCCCGCCGCGGTCAAGGGTCTCGGCATGCTGGCCGACGCCGGCATCCCGCTCGGCTGCCAGACGGTGCTGCTCAAGGGCGTGAATGATGATCCGGCCGTGATGATGAAGCTGATGCACAAGCTGATGCTGGCGCGGGTCCGGCCCTACTACATCTACATGGCCGACCAGGTGGCGGGCGCCGAGCACTTCCGCACCACCGTGCAGACCGGCATCCGGATCATGGAAGCACTGCGTGGCTGGACCAGCGGGCTCGCCAATCCGCACTTCGTCATTGATGCGCCCGGAGGCGGCGGCAAGATCCCGCTCCTGCCGGAATACGTAGTGAGCATGAATGACGATGAAGTGGTGCTCAGGAACTTCCGGGGCGACCGCTACGTGTACAAGCAACCGCAGGCGGAGCCGGCGGAGCCGGAGTACCTCTTCCAGCCCAAGAAGCCGCGGAAGCGCGCGGTCAAGAACGTCAAGACCACCGCGGTGAAATCGAAGCGCAAGACGGCCTGATCCGTCGCTGCGTTCGCTGCACCAGACCGCCCGGCCGCTGCCGGGCGGTTCGCGTTTCTACAGGACGGGCAGGAGGGCAAGGCGAGCAAGGCGAGCAAGGCGAGCAGGGCGAGCAGGGCGAGCAGGACGGCTCGGCGGCTCGGCGGCTCGACGAAAGGCCGTCATTCCCGCGCAAGCGGGAATCCATGAGGGCCCACCCGCAGTGATTCACCATTCCTGAGCCCCTCATGGACCCCAGCGTTCGCTGGCGTGACGATGCGGCGAGCTCGGCTCACTGATCTGTTGTCCCTAATCCCTAATCCCTAACCCCTACTCCCGCGCCCACGACCCCAGCGTCGCCAGCCACGAATACGGATCGATCGTCACATTCCCGATATCCCTGCGGAAGGCCGAGGCGCTCATCGGGGTGTAGAGAAAGATGGCGGGCGCATCGGCGTTGAGGGTGGAGAGCGCCTGCCGATAGAGCGGGCCGGCCACGGCCGTGTCACCTTTGGTGGCAGCGAGCGCCAGCAGCGAATCCACGGCCGGGTTGTCATAGTGCCCGTAGTTCTGCGACTCGAATCCAGCCCGGCCCCACTGCTCCGCCAGTCCGCGCATGGTCGGCTCATCGATATACGCGCCGATGTAGCTGTCAAACTTCCCCGCCGCAAGCCGCTCCTGAAAGACCGGGAAATCCACCGCCGTGATGGTGACCGTGACCCCTGCTCGCCGCCAAGCCTCCTGCAGCGCCTCGGCGATGCGCCGGCGGGATGGACTGGTGGAGGGGACGAGGATATCGAACGACGTGCGCTGAGCGCTGAGCGCTGAGCGCTCAGCGCCTGGCGTCGTGTCCGTGGCAATGGTTCCGATTCCCGCCTCTCCCACCCACGCCAGCGCGGACATCGGTCCGGCCGGCGCAGGGGCATCCGGCCCGAAGGCGTTCCGCGCAATGGCATTGCGGTCCACGGCGGCGGCGAGCG
>DASTFH010000072.1:0-5393 GCA_035708725.1 Gemmatimonadales bacterium
CACCAGGTCCGGGCGCAGGACCTTCATCGCCACGATGCGCCCATGCCGCACGTCGTCCGCGCGGTATACCGTGGCCATTCCCCCGCGGCCGATCTGCTCGAGCAGGCGGTAGCGGTCGGCGAGGGCAGTGGTGAGCGATGAGATGGTGTCGGTCATGAAGAATGGTCGTCGGTCATCGGTCAACCAGGGTTGTCACTCTGAGGCGGCGGAGCGGCCGAAGAGGCCGGACGTCAGCCAGGATTCTGGCCCCCTCGCTGCGCTCGGGGTGACACATCCCGTCGACCTACGACCTACGACCTGCGTCCCTCCTATCCCCACCAGAACGCCGTCGCAATGATCGCATAGACCGCGATCAGCGACGCGCCTTCCAGCCAGTCCGATTCGCCATCAAAGGTGATGAACGCCGAGAGAATCACGGCGAGGCTCACCGAGATGATGAGCATGGGCGAGAACACGAGCGTGAGCGGGGCGAGATGCAGGAGCTCGGAGAGGATGACCAGCATCGGTGCCAGCACCAGCGCGATTTGCAGCGGCGAGGTGATCACCACCGCGAATGCAAACTCCGATTCATTGCGCGCCGCCAGCTGGATGCCCACGAAATTCTCCACCGCGTTTCCCGCGATCGCCACGATCACCAGTCCCGCAAACGCTTCCGAGATGCCAAGTGTGCGCATGGCCGGTTCGAGGGCCACGACGAACCAGTCGGAGACGAACGCGGCGACGATGCCAGCCGCGGCCAGCACGATCAAGGCAGTGGCCATGCTCCAGCGGGGTTCACCGGCGTGCCCCGGCGCCGCGGCACCGGCGGGTTCCTTGCGGAGCGATTGGGGCAGGGTCAGCAGGAAGAGGACGAGCAGGATGCACGACACCACGAGCGAGAGGGCCTCCTCATGCTCGGCGGCGGGCGTATGGGTATAGTGGGCGAGCGACGGCAGCACCATGCCCGCCACGGACAGCACCATCAGCACGGTGATATGCCTGGCTCGGCGCGAGCCGATCTGCTGCCGTCCATGCCGCAGCCCGCCCACCACGAAGCAAAGGCCGAGCACAAAGAGCAGGTTGGCGAGAATCGAGCCAATCAGGGCCGCCTTGACTACTTCGACGAGGCCGGCCCTGAGCGCGAAGATGGCGATGAAGAGCTCGGGCAGGTTGCCGAGGGCGGTCTGCAGGACGCTGGTGGCGCCGGGCCCGAAGCGGTCGCCCAGCTGCTCGACCGACCGGCCCACCAGCATCGCAAGCACGGCGATGGCGAGTGAGCAGGAAATCAGTCCGGCGATTGCACCGCCCGGGCCATAGTGCGTGAGCGCCGCCAGGCCCACCGCCACGGCGCCGCCCGCGACGGTGAACTTGTCCGAGCGGTCCAGCATGCTCAGGGAAAGATGCCGAGCTGTTCGTAGCTCATCGCCACCTTGTCGATCGCCACGATCAATGCCGCCGTGCGCATGTTGAGGTTGCCGCGCTGCTTCCAGGCTTCGCGGATCGGGTGATACGCATTGATCATGGTTTCCTCGAGCCCCGAGTTCACCAGGTCTTCCTCGCTGGCGCCGTGCGTGAGCCGCGCACTCTCCTCCGCGGTAAATTCACGGCCGGTGACATCCTCCACCGCGGTGAGCAGCCGCTCGAAGGCGCCCTGCTCGAAACGCTTCTGCATCCGCCCGAAGCGCACATGGCCCAGGTTCTTGACCCATTCGAAGTAGGAGACGGTGACGCCGCCGGCATTGATGTAGGCGTCGGGGATGACCATGATCCCGCGCTGGTCGAGGATGGCGTCGGCTTCCTGGGTGGTCGGGCCGTTGGCGGCCTCCACGACAATCCTGGCCTTGATGCGGGGCGCGTTCTCGCCCGTGATCTGGCGTTCGAGTGCGGCGGGAATGAGGATGTCGCAGTCGAGCTCCAGCGCGTCCTCCCGCTTCGCGAGATTGGTGGCGCCGGGAAAGTCGCTGATCTTCTTCGTGCTCCGGCGGTGCTCCATCACCTTGTCGACGTCCAGCCCCTTGGGATTCGCGATCGCGCCTTCCGATTCCGCCAGGCCCACGATGATGGCGCCGCCCTCCTGGAAGAACTTGGCGGCATGATAGCCGACGTTGCCCAGCCCCTGGACCACCACCCGCTTGCCCTCGAGGCCGGGGGTGAGCCCGACGGCCTTCATGTCTTCCGCCACGCCACAGAGCTCGCGGGTGCCGAAGAAAACGCCCCGGCCCGTGGCCTCGGTGCGTCCGCGAATGCCGCCCGCGCTGATCGGCTTGGCGGTGACGCAGGCGAGCGCGTCGAGCTCGCCGTTCTTGAGCTGGCTGTAAGTATCGGCAATCCACGCCATTTCGCGCGCGCTGGTGCCGACGTCGGGAGCCGGCACGTCGAGCCCGGGGCCCATGAAATTCTTGCGCACCAGCTCGAAGACGTAACGCCGGGTGATGCGCTCGAGCTCCCCTTCGGAATACTTCTTCGGGTTGAGACGGATGCCGCCCTTGGCCCCGCCGAAGGGCACGTCCACCAGGGCACACTTGTAAGTCATGAGCGCGGCCAGCGCCTGCACCTCGCCCGAATCCACGCTCTCCGCGTACCGGATGCCGCCCTTGCAGGGGAGCTTGTGATGGCTGTGCTCGGCACGCCACGCGTGCATCACCTCGATGCTGCCATCGTCCCGCTTGATGGGGAAGCTCGAGTAGAAAAGATTCTTGCAGGCCTTGATGTTGGCGAGCAGTGTGGGATCATGACTGGTAAAACCGGCGGCATGATCGAAGGACTGGTTGACCTGTTCGAGGAAACTGGTGCCCACGGACACGATGGAGCTCCTGGTGACGGGGGGTGATGGAATCTAATGGCAATGCGCTTGGCGCTTGGCGTTCAGCGCTCGCCTCCGGTCCCTCGTCCCTCGTCTCTTGTCTCTCGCCTCACGTTCCTCCACACATCCGCCCCCCAGCACCAGTCCCAGCACCGCGACACCGCCACCAAGAAGCTCCAGCAGCTGCATGGCGGAGGCGGCGTAAGCGTTCTGGGAAATTGCCAGTTCGGTCAACGCAGTGACCTGCATCGGTGAAGCGGTGCGCTTACCCTGCTCGACCTCCGCGGCATAGTGGCGCCACTTGGTGATGGTGGCCTGGTCCAGGGCGTCGCGGCGTGAAATGCGGGCGCCGATCGCGGTGCCAACGCCGAGCAGTACGAAGCAGAGGGTAAGCACCAGCCAGCCGGTGAGGGTCTTGCGCATGCGTTGGGATCTCCTTGGAGAGGGGTAGGTCGTATTAAGGTCGTCGGTCGTCAGTCGTCAGTCGTCGGGAGCGCTTGAAGACTGAAGACGGACGACTGATGACTCAGTCGAAGACCGTCGACTGAAACGTCGGCGGCTTCCGCGCCTTCGATGCCTGTTCGTAGGCGTACGCCAGCGAGATGAGTTTGCCCTCCGACCAGGCAGTCCCGATGAAGCTCAGCCCCACCGGCAGGCCGAAGATCTGCCCCATCGGCACCGTGATGCCGGGATAGCCGGACACGGCGGCTGGTGACGAGGAGCTGCCGCCGAAGTGGTCGCCATTCACCAGGTCGGTGGTCCACGGTGGCCCACCGGTGGGAGCGATGATGGCGTCGAGCTTGTGCTCCGCGAAGGCGAGATCCAGCCCCTCGGTACGCGACAACCGGCGGCAGTGCGCCAGTGCCTCGATGTAGGCATCGTCGGTGAGCGGGCCGCACTCTTCCGATCGCTCGAAGCTGTCCTGCCCGAACCAGGGCATCTCTTCCCTTGCATGCGCCTTGTTGAACGCGATCAGATCGGCCAGCGTCTTCGGGGCACCGGCGCCGAGCGTGGCGAGATAGGCCTGGATGTCGTGCTTGAAGTCGTAGCGCAGCACAACCCCCTCGGCGCTGCCGTAATCATTGGCGTGCGGAATGTCGGCCGGGTCCACGATCTCGGCGCCCGCCTTCTTCATCAATGCAATGGCTTCCTCCGCCAGCTTGTCCACCGCATCACTGTAGCCGAAGAAACCCTCGCGTGCGACGCCGATACGCGCGCCGCTGAGCCCGTTGGGATCGAGGAAGCGGGAGTAGTCGGTGGCATGCGTCGTCGCGTTCCGCGTCGCCGAGTCCGAAGGGTCGGCGCCCGCCATCACGCCGAGGAGGATTGCCGCGTCGGTGACGGTGCGGCACATCGGGCCGGCGGTGTCCTGCGTGTGCGAAATCGGGATGATACCGCTCCGCGAGACCAGCCCCACCGTGGGCTTGATGCCGACCAGCGCGTTGTGGCTCGACGGGCAGACGATGGAGCCGTCAGTCTCGGTGCCGATCCCGATGGCGCAGAAGTTGGCGGCGATGGCCACACCGGTGCCGGAACTCGAACCGCAGGGATTCCGGTCAAGCGCGTACGGGCTGCGCGTGAGCCCGCCCCGCCCACTCCATCCGCTGGTGGAATTATTCGAGCGGAAGTTGGCCCATTCCGAAAGATTGGTCTTGCCCAGGATGATGGCGCCGGCCGAGCGGAGACGCTCGACGATGAACGCGTCGCGCGGCGGCTTGTGCCCCACGAGCGCCAGTGACCCCGCGGTTGTCTCCATCCGGTCGGCCGTCGCGATGTTGTCCTTGATCACGATGGGAATCCCATGCAGCGGCCCCCGCACCTTGCCCGCCTTGCGTTCGCTGTCGAGCTGCCGCGCGATCGACTCGGCGTCGGGATTGAGCTCGATCATCGAGTTGACGGCGGGGCCCTTCTGGTCCATTGCGCGGATGCGGTCGAGGTACAACCGGCAGACCTGCAGCGACGTGTAGCGGCCACCCCGGAAGGCCGCCTGGAAGTCGGGGATGGTCCATTCCGAGATGGGCAGGACGGGCAGGACGGGCAGGACGGGCGGGTGGGTCGAGGCTCGAGGGCCGAGGGTCGAGGGCGGGAGTGGGAGCAGGCTCGCTGCGGCGACGGATGCGCCGGCTTCCACGAAATGACGGCGGGAGAGATCCTGCGGGCGGGGCATGCTTTCTCCTGGGGTCGCGTTCGGCGCTCGGCGTTCGGCCTCAGACGTCAGGCCTTCGGCACAACCGGCGCTCGCGCCGAGATGAGGGTGACGTTGTCAGTGGCGCCACGGTCGAGCACCAGCTGCAGCAGCGAGCGGCAGAGCTGCTCGGATGATTCCATGGCCTCGACCTGTGCCTTGATTTCCTCGGTGCTCACATGCTTGGTCAGCCCGTCGGTGGCGAGCAGGATCACGCACCCGCGCGGGATGTCGATCCGGGTCACGGCTGGAGTGGCCGTGTCACCGCCGATGGCACTGGAGAGCACGTGGCTGAAGGGCGACGTTTCGGCCCGCTCAGCGGGCATGATGCCCTGGTCCACCAGTGCCTGGGCAATGGTCTGGTCGCGGGTCATCTGGGTCAGTTCCCCGTGCCAGTAGCGGTAGCAGCGGCTGTCGCCGACCTGG
>DASTFH010000073.1:0-11937 GCA_035708725.1 Gemmatimonadales bacterium
GGACAGCATGCAGCAGGTGCGCATCGCGGGGGACCAGGTGGCGGCGTGGGTCGAGGCGCATTTGTAGGGGCGCGACGCGTGGCCCCTACAAGTGCGCCGACGCCGCGGTCCGCATATATTGGTACCACCATGATCTACGAAAAAACTACCTCCCTCGCCGCGCCCGAAATCTTCGCTCGCGCCCGCCAGTTCTTCACCGAGCGGGTGCCCCAGCAGGCCGCGTATCCCGAGAAGGGTGGCGACAGCTGGCTCGTGTTTCGGGGTCAGGGTGGGGAGGAGCTCACGATCGCTGTATTTCCCGAGGGTTCCGCGTCGCGCATCCGCGCGTCCACGCTCTTCTTTGACCAGCCGCTCGACCGTTTCCTCTCGACCCTGCCAGAGGCAGGTGCGAAGGTTCCGGCATGAGCGGTGAAATGCTGCCCCTCCGCGTCCGGATCGAGGATGTCTGGGAAGAAGTTCCCATGGAGGCAGCCGCCGCCCTCTCGATCGCGGAGCTCAAGCGGGACGCGCTCGAGCACGTGCGAATCCGCCGGGATCCCGCGGGGTACATGGTGAAGTTTCGGGGCGCGGAGCTGTTCAACGAGGCGGGGTCGTTGAAGGACGCGGGCGTCGTGCCCAACGCCAATCTCATCGTCCTGCCGCGACGGCGGCGGCCGGTGCGCTGAGCATGGCGGGCGCCGCCGGCATGCGCGCGCTCACCATCGCAGCGTCTGCGTTTCTTGCATTTGATGGCGTGGCGCTCGTTGTCGGCGGCATCTGGCTGCACCGGGCGGTGCTCATCATCATGGGCGCGGTGATCGTCGCGGGATCGCTGCTGGTGGGCGTGTACTGGCGCTGGCACCAGCGCCAGGCCGGCGAAATTGCCGCGGCTCGCCAGGCGCTCGCCGCCGAGGCCCGCCAGCTCCAGGATCTCATCCGCCGCAACTGAGTCATCGTGCCGGTTCCCGTCTTTTCCCATCCCGATTGTCTTGCACACGAGCCCGGCCCGGAGCATCCCGAGTCGCCCGAGCGCCTGCGCGTCCTGCTCGAGCGACTCCGCGCATCAGCGCTCGTGGCGCTAAAGGAAGCGCCGCTGGCCACCGACGCGCAGCTGCAAGCGGTGCACGATGCCCGGTACCTGGAGCGCCTCGCGGCCCTGGCGGCTGCAGGCGGCGGCATGCTCGATGCCGACACCGCCATGAGTGCGTCCAGCTGGGATGCGGCACGGCGGAGTGCCGGCGGGGCAATTGCCGCCGTGGAAGCAGCGCTGGGAGACCGTGGCACGGCGTTCTCCGCGGGGCGCCCGCCCGGCCATCATGCCCTGGCCGATGCGGCGATGGGCTTCTGCCTCCTGGCCAATGCAGTCATCGCAGCGCGACACGCGCAACTGCTTGGCGCCGAGCGGCCGCTGATCGTCGACTGGGATGTGCACCACGGGAACGGCACCCAGGCGCTTCTGGAGCAGGATCCAGCCATCCGCTTCGTCTCCATGCACCGCCATCCCTGGTGGCCCGGAAGCGGGACTGCCGATGAGCGCGGGGCAGGCAATATCTGGAATGTGCCTCGGCCGCCGGGCCTCGCCCCAGAGCGTTACGTATCCGATCTCTGGGCTGCCGTGGTGGAGGCTACCGCCGGGTGGCAGCCGGATGTGATCATCGTCTCGGCGGGATTCGACAGCATGGCGGGTGACCCGCTCGGCGGTTTCACGCTCGAGCCCGAGCACTATGCGGAGCTCACCACCCGGTTCCGGTCGCTGCCGGGCGCGCCGGCTCTCGTTGGGGTCCTCGAGGGCGGCTACATTCCATCCCGCCTGGCCGACGGCGCCATGGCCCATCTCACCGCCCTGAGCTGAACTGACCGCTGCCGGAGGCCCCTGTGCCGCTGCGACTCGAGACCGAGATTCTGGAACTCACCACCCGCCACCCATTCATCATTGCACGGGGAGGACAGTCGGCCTATCGCACGGTGATGGTCCGGCTGGTGGATGAGGACGGCGTCGAGGGCTGGGGCGAGGCGGCGCCGACGAAGTTCTATGGGGAGACAGCGGACAGCGTCCTTGCGGCACTCAAGGTGTACGGCTCCGTCCTGCCTGAGGACCCGTTCGACATGGAGGCGGCCGAGCTCGCGTGGCTTCGCGCCCTGGGAGGCAACCCGTCGGCACGGGCCGCGCTCTCCTCCGCGCTGCACGATCTTGCTGGCAAGCGGCTGGGGATTCCCGTGTACCAGCTCTGGGGGCTCGATCCCGCGGCCGCCCCGCGCTCGACGTTCACGATTGGCCTCGACACACCCGAGAAGGTTCGCGCCAAGATCAGGGAGGCCGCCGAATATCCGGTGCTCAAGATCAAGCTGGGTGGCGACCGCGACATCGAGATTCTCGAGACGATCCGGGGCGAAACCGATCGGGAGCTGCGGGTTGACGCCAACTGCGGCTGGACCGCGAAGCATGCCCTCCAGATGCTGCCGGTGCTCGACGAATTCAAGGTCACCGTGCTCGAGCAGCCACTGGCGCCGCACGATCTCGATGGTCTGGGCCTCGTCCGCCGCAAGGCATCCATCCCGATCATCGCCGACGAGAGCTGCAAGGTGGCGGCGGACATTCCGTCGCTGGTGGGGAAAGTGGACGGGATCAACATCAAGCTGGCCAAGTGCGGCAGCCTGCGCGAGGCGCTCCGGATGATCGCCACGGCGCGCGCGCATCACATGATGGTCATGGTCGGCTGCATGATCGAGAGCTCCATCGGGATCACCGCTGCCGCCCACTTCACGCCACTGGTGGACATCGTGGATCTCGATGGTGCCGCGCTTTTGTCAAACGATCCCTTCACCGGGGCAAGTATCGCCGGCGGGCAGGTGACCCTGCCCTCGGGGCGAGGCCTCGGCCTCGGGCGGCGATGACCGGGCGCCTCGCCCGCATCCAGCTTCCGCTTCCGCTCGACAGCCCTTACACCTACCGCCTGCCCGGTGAGCTGGCCGACCGGGCGGCGGTCGGCATGCGCGCGTCGGTTCCGCTCCGACGCCGTACCCTCATTGGCGTCATCACCGAGCTGGACGTCGCTGCCTCTTCTCGTGAAGCCAAGGATGTCTTCGCACTGCCGGACAATGGTCCGGCCCTCTCGCCGTCGCTCATCGAGCTGGCGTGCTGGATGTCGCGCTACTACGGGGCGCCGCTCGGGCTCGCGATGCGGGCACTCCTGCCGGGCGCCCTCTGGGGCAGTGGCGGCGGCGCACGGCGCGACCAGCGCATCGTCACGCTGGCCGATGAGCGGCCCACGCTCCTCGAGCGCGACAAGCTCTTCCGCCGCCGACCCCGCCAGCGTGCGCTCTTCGAGGCGATCGAGGCGCTGGGTGGGGCGTCCGAAGTTTCTCACCTGCGCGACCAGCTTGGGTTCACCGAAGCCCTGATCAAGTCGCTGGTCACCAACGGCTACGCCCGATTCAGCCGGAGCGCCATGTTCCGGGATCCTTTCGCCGGTTTTCCGGCGACGCCGCTGCCACCGTCGTTCACGGTGGCGCAGCGCTCCGCGCTGGCCTCTCTCGCCGAGGTGCCGGCGGGTGGCACCGCGCTGCTTTATGGCGTCACGGGTAGCGGGAAAACGCTGGTCTACCTCGAAGCGGCGCGGCTCGCGGTGGAAGCGGGCCGCAGCGCCATCGTGCTGGTGCCGGAAATCGGGCTCACGCCCCAGACGGTGAGCCGCTTCCGTGGCGCATTCGGCGACCAGGTGGCGGTGCTGCACAGCGGGCTCTCCGACGGGGAGCGCGCCGATGCGTGGCGCCTGCTCCAGAGCGGCGCGCGGCGGGTTGCCGTGGGTGCGCGGAGCGCGGTCTTCGCACCGGTCGAGGATCTCGGACTGATCGTCGTGGACGAGGAACACGAAGCGAGCTACAAGAACGGCGAATCGCCCCGCTATCACGCGCGTGAGGTCGCGGCCATGCGCGCGCGCCTCGAAGGCGCTCGGCTCATCCTCGGCTCTGCGACGCCGTCGCTGGAGACCTTCGCGCGAACGCAGGGCCGCGACGCCACGGTGCGGCTTCTCTCCCTGCCGGAGCGAGTCGAGTCGCGTCCCATGCCGCCGGTGGAGCTCGTCAACCTGCGGAGTGCGCCCATGGTGCGCGAACTCTGGCCGGTGCCCTGGAGCGAGCAGCTGGACAAGGCGCTGGCGCAGGTGCTCGAGCGGCGCGAACAGGCGCTCCTGCTCCTCAATCGCCGGGGCTTTGCCAACTTCCTGCAATGCGCGACGTGCGGCACGGTCTCCCAGTGCCCGCACTGCAGCATCGCGCTTACCGTGCACCAGTCGCCGCGCGGGTTGCGCTGCCACTACTGTGACCATGCCGAGGCGATGCCTTCCGCATGCGCGGAATGCCAGGGCGACGTGCAGCAGATGCGCGGCGTCGGCACCCAGCAGCTGGAACAGGCCATCGCGATGCGCTTTCCCACGGCGCGGATCGCGCGGATGGACCTGGACACGACCAGCACCAAGTGGTCACACCAGCGGATTCTGGGTGCCGTGGGGCGCGGCGAGGTGGACATCCTGCTCGGCACCCAGATGATCGCCAAGGGGCTCGACTTTCCCAACGTCACGCTCGTGGGGGTCGTCGATGCGGACACCGGCCTGTTCCTCCCGGACTTTCGCGCGGCGGAACGAACGTTCCAGCTGCTTGCGCAGGTCAGCGGCAGGGCGGGGCGAGGCGAAAAGGGTGGCAGGGTGCTGGTACAGACCAGGGCACCGGAGCACGCCGCGCTGGCGTATGCGTCGCACCACGACACCGACGGCTTTCTCGGCGCGGAACTTCGCCTGCGTGAGGCGCCAGCCTACCCGCCGCACGTCTCGCTTGTCAACGCCATCTTTTCGGGCGACGACGAACTGGGCGTGAGTACCGCGGCTGCCCGGTTTGCGGAATGGTGCGAGCGGCTCTTTCAGAAGCATGCCCTGCCACTGGACATACTGGGGCCCGCGCCCTGTCCGGTGGCCCGTGTGCGCGAGCGGTGGCGCTGGCACCTGCTGGTCCGGGGTCCGGGGCGGCCGATGGGCGGGTTTGTTCGGGCGGCAGCCCGAATGGCGGCTCGCCACCGCGACACCAAGGTGACCCTCGACCGGGACCCCGTGACTCTGCTTTGACGACCGTCTAGCTTCCCCGCATGCCGAACCCATCCCGCACCACGCCCGACTTTGAGCGGCCACCGTTCAAGGGAGCGCCGGAGGCCACCTTCGCACCGCTGCCGGCGGACGGCGTCCTTCCCGATGGCTTCTTTTCGACGTCCAATCTGCCGACCTATGTGCACGTGGACGGCCGCTGGCTGGCACCCACTCGCCCCCGCATGGACTGCGTCATCGTGAAGCGGAATGGCGTGCTCGAGACCATCGAGCCCCGCCGCCTGGAGGCGGGGGCGATGATTGCCATGGGCATGGCAGAAGACGGATCCGAGGGCATCGTGGTCCATGGAGGCGGATTTCTCGGTGGCGGCCACAGCGCCAACGAGGAGTTCCGCTTCATGAGCACCGAAGTGAGCCGAGAGCGTCCCGTCAATTACGAGGAGCTGGCCGGCCGGGTGCTGCAGGAACGAAAGAGCGGCGGATACCTGGTGTGGGTGGTGGGGCCCGCACTGGTGCACTCGCGCGCCCGTACCGATTTCGAGTGGTTTATCCGGCAGGGCTTTGTGCAGGCCGTGCTTGCCGGCAATGCGGTGGCCGTGCACGACATGGAAGCGGCCATCTATGGCACCACGCTCGGCATGACCAACACCGGCCAGCCCACTGAAGGCGGGCACGGCACGCACATGCGCGCCATCAACTCGGTCCGGGCTGCGGGCTCCATCGATGCGGCGGTCAAGTCGGGGCTGGTCCAGAGCGGCATCATGCACGCGCTGGTAACCAACGGTATCCCCTATGTGCTGAGCGGCTCCATTCGCGATGATGGCCCCCTGCCAGGCGTGCTGACCGATGTGCTCGATGCCCAGGATGCCATGCGGGAGCACACGGTGCGCGCCACCGGAGCCATTTTCATCGCCACTGCACTGCACGCCATCGCGGTCGGCAACATGCTGCCGGCGTTCCACACGGAGCGCGGCTTTCCCGAACCGCTGATGACCATCTGCGTGGACCAGACGGAATTCGTGGTGAACAAGCTGAAGGACCGAGGCACGCACCAGGCCTACGGGGTGGTGACCAACGCGCAGGATTTCATGACCGTCCTGCGATTCTACGTCGAACGGGCCATGGGAGCCGATTCATGACGGCGCCGGCCCCGGAGAGCGGATGGGACCGCCTGGCCCAGGTGGTCGCCGCGGAAATTCCCATCTCCGAGGTCACGCGTATCTGGTGCTTTCCCGTGCTGCGCCAGGGCCAGCGGGAGTTCGGGACTGCGGTCATTGCGCGGCGCGACGGCGACGACGCCGAGCGGGTGCGGATCTATACTGCGCGGTACCTGCTGCAGATCAAGGGCAAGGAGCGCGGCAAGTTCGAGGCGAATCTCGAGCAGGTCGGCAGCGGCCCCGTGGAGCGCTTGCCGGAGCTGCTGGAGGAGGCACATCGCCGGTCCGACGATGAAGATCCGCCGGTCGAGGTCGAAGCGGCTCAGTGGTTCGCGGTGTGCCATGGCACGGCTGTCGGCTGACGAGCGGCGGCAGCTGCTCCAGCGCTTCCGGGACTGGCTCACCGAGCACCGCCAGCCTGTTACCCGGCAGCGCGACCTGATCGCCGAGCTGGTATTCGCCTCGGATGAGCACCTGAGCGTCGACCGACTGCGTGAAGCCGTGGCCGCGCGTGGCCAGAAGGTCGGCACCGCCACGATCTACCGGACATTGGACCTGCTCGAGCGCGCCGGCTTCGTGCGGGCGCACAGCTTTGGCGGCGGCTATCGCCGCTATGAAGCAGCCGCGGCCGCAGATGAACACGGCCACCTGATCTGCGACGGGTGTGGCCAGGTCATCGAATTCACCAATGACCAGCTGACCCGGCTGCTCGGGATCGTGGCCGACGAGCATGGCTTCCAGCGCCAGCGGCACCGGATCGAGATCACGGGCACCTGTCGCGACTGTCTTGCGAGTCATCTCGGAGGATTTCGGGAATGAGTGATAGTGTGGGACTCGGCGTGGTTGTCGCGTTCACGGCCGGACTGCTCAGCTTTCTGTCACCTTGCGTGCTGCCGCTGGTACCATCCTACATCGGCTTCCTGACTGGTATGGCAGTGCCCGAAGCCGCGAACCGCCGCCGGGTGACCGTCACCCACGCCTTGCTCTTCGTGCTGGGCTTCACGCTGGTCTTTCTCGCGTTGGGAGCCGGCGCCTCGGCGTTCGGCACGGCGCTCAAGACGCAAAAGACGCTGATCGCCCGCATCGGTGGCGTGCTGATCATCATCTTCGGGCTCTGGACGGTAGGGCTGATCAAGCTGCCGTTCCTCGAGCGCGAGCAGCGGATGTATCTCGAGGAGAAGCCGGTCGGCTACCTGGGCTCGGCGCTGGTGGGAATGGCGTTTGCGGCGGGTTGGGTTCCGTGCATCGGCCCGATTCTCGGCGCGATCCTGGGCCTCGCCGCCACCCAGGCCGATTTCAGCCGGGGCATGGCGCTGCTGGCGGCCTATTCCATCGGGCTCGCCGTGCCCTTTCTGGTTGCCGCCTTTGCCCTCGACTGGTTCCTTGCCTGGTTCAAGAGCTTCCGCCGGCACCTGGGCACCGTCAAGGTGGTGAGCGGCATCCTGCTCATCGTCGTGGGCGTGCTGATGGTGTCGGGCGAATTCACCCGGCTGGCCGGGTGGCTGCAGGGGCTGACGCCGGGGTTCTTGAGGGAGAGATTGTAGGGCTGGTGCACGCGACTGAAGTCGCTGCTCGGCACGTGTCGCCGTCGGCGACATCTGCCAGCATACTAACCGGAGCGTCGCGTCCCCACGCCCAGCGACGACGTCATCGCGACAAGAGCCCGCCACCCCAGAGCAACCGGGTCGCGGGCATCCCGATCGAGGCGACCCGATTGCTTCGGCTCCCTCGTCCCGCGTCCCTCGTCCCTCGTCCCTCGGCCCTCGTCGGCCCTCACACCGCCTCCTCCAACTCCGTCTCCAGCTCCTGGCGCCGGAGGAGTTCCCAGTAGCGCCCACCCAGCTGCATCAGCTCGCCATGGGTGCCGCGTTCCACGATCCGGCCGTCATCGAGCACCAGGATAAGGTCCGCCTCCCGCACCGCCGCCAGCCGGTGCGAGATCACGATGCTGGTCCGACGCTCGAGCGCACCGCGCAACCCCCGCAGGATACGCGCCTCGGTCTGGGCATCGACGGCGCTCAGCGCGTCGTCCAGCACGAACACCGGCGGATTCTGGGCCAGCGCTCGCGCAATGGCTGCGCGCTGCTTCTGGCCACCGGACAAGTTCACCCCGCGCTCACCCAGCATGGTGTCGTAGCCGTTGGGGAGTAGCGGCAGCGCTTCGCTGAGTTGCGCGACCTCGGCGGCACGTTCCAGCCTTCCATCATCCGGGGCGCCGAGCAGGATGTTGTTGCGGATGGTGTCGCTGAAGAGAAACGTCTCCTGCGGCACGAAGCCGATGTTGCGGCGCAACTCCTCCAGGGCGATTTCGCGGACATCCACCCCGTCAAGGGTGATCCGTCCGCGCTCCGCATCGTAGATTCGCACCAGCAGCTCGCCGAGCGTGCTCTTGCCTGCGCCTGTCGCGCCGACGATGGCCAGCGAGCCACCTGCTGGCAGCTCGAACGTGATGTCCTGCAGGATCCAGCCCCGGTCCGGCGCCGCCGGATACCGGAACCAGACACCCTCGAACGCCACGCGCCGTCCCCCGGCAGCGAGCGGCAAGGCAACCGGTGCTGCCGGCGAGGTAATCGCCAACGGCTCCTCCATCAGTGCATTGATCCGTCCCATCGATGCCGCGCCCCGCTGCACCAGGTTTACCACCCATCCCAGCGCGATCATTGGCCAGATCAGCATGGCGAGGTAGACGCCAAAGGCAATGTACTCGCCCACCGACACCGCCCCGGTGATCACCAGCTGCCCACCGGCGTACAGCAAGGCCACCATGCCGAGGCCGCCGAGCATCGCGAGCAGGGGATGAAACATCCCCTGAATACGGGCAAGCGAGAGGTTCCGCTCGGTGTATTCCTCGTTCAGGGCGCGGAAGTGGCGCGCCTCTGCCGCTTCCTGCCGGTACGCTCGCACAATCCGCACGCCGGAGAGGTTTTCATGCGCGTGCGTCGTGAGGTCGGAAAACTGTGCCTGGATGGTTTCGCTCCGCCGATGGATTGCCCGACCGAAGCGAGACATCACCACGGGGAGTGCAGCCAATGGCACCAGCGCCAGGAGGCTGAGGAGGGGGCTGATGTGCACCATGACGGGCACCACGATGAGCGACCGTATGACGGTGTCAGCCAGGTACATGAGGGCCGGCCCGGCGACCATGCGCACGGCGAGCAGGTCGTTGGTTGTGCGCGCCATCACATCGCCGGTCGGGTACCGGTCATAGAATTCGGCGGATTGACCCTCTAAATAGGCGTAGAGCCGATTGCGCAGGTCGTACTCGACCCGCCGGCTGCTGCTGTTGAGCAGCTCGCGCATGCCATATCGCGCCACGCCGCCCACGGCGGCGACACCAAGCAGGAGCAGGGCAGCCGATTGTACATTTGAGAAGGGATCGCCGTGCGCCAGGGCATCGATGCCGCGCTGCAGGAAGTGCGGGCCGAGGGTGCTGAATAGATTGGAGAGCACCACCAGCAGGAGGCCCCAGGCGTAGATCGCGCGGTATTTGCGGAGATAGGGAACGAGAGCACGAAGGGCACGCATCGTGCCCGGAATGTCCAATGAATCACCGTGTCAGGCAAGCCAACACACGTCAGGAGGAATGGATGTCGAGAACCATGCTGGCATTGATCGGGGCCGTCGTCATCGCGGCGTGCTCCGGCGGGGACCGGAATGACACCGCGGTCGCGGACAGCCTCAACCGGGACCTGCAGATGGCACCGGTGGACACGTCGGCGGCGCTGAATGACCAGCCGTCGGACACCGCCGTTGCGCCGGCCACCAGCTCCACCAAGCCCAATACGCCGCCGGCACCGAAGCCGAAGCCGGTTGCGTCGCAGCCGGCGGCGCCCAAGCCTTCCAGCAGCCGCTCACTGGCAGCCGGTGAAACGTTTGCCGCCAGTACCTCCAGCCCGATCAGCTCGGCGACCAACAAGGTTGGCGAGACGGTGACGGCCAAGGTGGCCAATGACGTGAAGGACGGCTCGGGCCGAGTGGTGATTCCGGCCGGTTCGGAGGTTACCCTGCGGATCACCGCCATCAAGCCATCCGACAGCAAGAGCGATAACACCGGCACGCTAACCCTCGCGGCTACCAGCGTCTCCATCAACGGGACCGACTATGACCTGTCGGGCGGCGTATCCGGCCTGGATACCCATCTCGAAGGCCGGAAGGTGGACGCCAATGACGCCGCCAAGGTCGGCGCGGGTGCGGCGGCCGGTGCGGTCGTGGGCCGGGTGCTGGGCGGGAGTGGCAAGGGCGCTGTGATCGGCGGTGTCATCGGTGGTGCAGTGGGCGCGCAGCGCGCGGTCGAAACCAAGGACCGTGACGTGGTCCTGCCGGCCGCTAGCAGCGTGACGATTACGCTGAACGATGCGTTTTCGCGGAGTTGAGTGAGCTGTGAGCTATGAGCTGTGAGCTGTGAGCTAAGCGCTGTTAACAAACAACCCTCCTGGATTTCGGGAGGGTTGTTGCTTTTCCGCTCATGGCTCACAGCTCACAGCTCAATACGCCGCCCCACCCCCGCCATACCGTGGGTCGCTCACGCCTTCCCAGCCTCGGCCGACGCGGATGATCGCTTCCACGTCGCCCGAATAGCCGCCTTCCTGGACATCATACCCTCGCGCCTTGAGGTCAGCGATCGTCGCGCTCGAGAATCCATTCCGCTCCAGGCGCACGACGTCCGGCAGCGCCTGGTGGTGCATGCGTGGCGCCGCCACGGCGTCGGCCAGCGACATGTGATGGTCAATCACGTTCGAAATCACGTGATATACCATCGTGATGATGCGGGGCCCGCCCGGCGTGCCCACCACCATGTACAGGTCGTCGGTGGAATCCAGCACGATGCTTGGCGTCATCGCTGACAGCATCCGCTTGCCGGGCTCGACCGCGTTGGCTTCGCCCTGCACCAGGCCGAACATGTTGGGCTTGCCCGGCGCGGTGGCGAAATCATCCATCTCGTCATTCAGCAGGAAGCCGGCGCCGGTGACGGTCACCCCACTGCCGTAGCTGTTGTTGAGAGTGGTCGTCGTGCTCACCGCGTTGCCGTCGGCATCGACGACGCTGTAATGGGTGGTGGAGCTGCCGGTGGGGAGACTGGGATCGAACTTGGGAGTGGTGCCGGCCTTTTCACCAATGCGGGAGCGGATGGAGTCGGCGTACGGCTTGGACAGCAGTCGGGCAAGCGGCATGTCGAGGAAGGCGGGATCGCCCAGGTACATGTTGCGATCCGTGAATGCCTGTCGCATTGCCTCGGTCTCGCGATGCAGCAGCTCGCCGGTGCCGAACGCCGGCAGGGCAGGCCATCCCTCCATGATGTTGAGGATCTCGCCCATCGTCACGCCGCCCGAGGATGCCGGTGGCATGGAGTAGACCGTGTAGCCGCGATAGGTGACCCGTACCGGGTCGCGCCAGATGGCCTTGTAGTTGGCCAGGTCCTCGTGCGAGATCAGCCCGCCGCCCAGGTCCATCTCCTTGACGATCAGGTCCGCCACGGCGCCCTTGTAGAAGCCGTCCCGGCCCTGGTCACGGATGGCCATGAGCGTCCGGGCGAGGTCAGGCTGGCGCCAGACGGTGCCTGGCTGCGGTGCGTGGCCGTTGTTGGGGAGGAATTTCCGGCGGGAGGCTGGAAAGAGGAACAGCATCTCGCGCGATCCCTCGATGGAACGGAACCGGAACGAGTCCACGGTGAAGCCATCGGCCGCGAGCCGGACCGCCGGCTCCACCAC